>NZ_JAHGAC010000037.1:0-32586 GCF_030248355.1 Vibrio sp. B172a
TAGGACATCGCCAGGCTTGCTTACTGTTTTTAGATTTTAAAAAATCTAAAGGCAAAACTGAGATTTAGCATTATTTAAGTAAGACTAAATTTTAGTAACAATTTGTGGAGAGATGGCTGAGTGGTTGAAAGCACCGGTCTTGAAAACCGGCATACGTTAATAGCGTATCTAGGGTTCAAATCCCTATCTCTCCGCCACTATTAAGAAGCCTCGCTAGAAATAGCGAGGCTTTTTTCATTTCTGACTTTTGAGAATTAGACGGGATTTACATCAAGTCCAAAGTCAGTCGCGACTTAGGATTAATCGTCCTCGAACTCAGTCACTACAAAGAAAGCCCGCTGAAAAATCAGCGGTTTTTTGTCGCCTCTTGAGCTTGCAAATAGGTGAAGCGATTTGAATCAACCTCCTAACCGAGTACAGCTCCAAACTAGCGCTTCTGCTCTCCACTCAATCAACAGCCTAGTGTTAAGCCGTACTTTGAGACCTTCTATTTTCTTTGTCTTGAAGGGTTATAGAAGCCGCCGTCTTGCGAAAGTGATTGAGCTTTCTCCTCGCCATTCCTATCCCTATCTTCTCAACAAAAGAGCGTTTCTACTCGCTGTAGTATTCAATATGTATTAGAGCGTCTGAGCACCTTTTAATACTTACTACCGATGAACATGACTCTTTGCTTTAGCTTTTATAACAAACGCTATCCAAGCGCTGTATGGGGCCTGTTACTTCTTTGGCTATCACTATGCTGAAGGAGATTTTCCCTCCTAACCATTTAGAACCAATCGCCCTGTCTTGCATGAAGTGAGCGCGGTTGCTTCACGTGGTTCTTAGTGACATGAAGAAGAGCAGTTTGGAATGAATGACAGAAGCTTTGATGATTATTTCTAATAAGGTGTAGGCAGTAGAGGGTTCTCTGCTCTTAGGGGAGTCAGTCGCTACGATGATAGGGCGTGAGAAATTGCAGGCAATAAAAAAGCCGACAGTAAACCGTCGGCTTTTTACTTTCTGAATCGCTTAGTTGTTTTGAACTAGCGTTAGCGCTTTACGAGAGACCTCGTGAGCCGCTTTTGTCAGGTTTTGCTTCTCTAGTGTGTCTGCTAGGTAAGCATAGTCAGAAACGTCTGAGCGAAGTTTTAGCGCAACCTCGAAGTGTTCTTGCGCTTCTTGCCATTTTTCTTGGCGGAAGAAGAAGTGTGCTAATGCACTTTGTGCCGCTGCGTTTTCTGGTTCACGCTTCAAGACACCTTCCAAGAATACGATGACTGGGTGACTATCCGGTAGGTTTAGCTCTGGCAGTAATTGGTAGAGCTCTGGTGTTGGGCTTTTCTTCAGTGCTTCTTTGATTACTGTGAATGCTTCGTTATCTGCTTTACGTGAGATGAGCTCGTGAGCAAAACAACCGATCAAATGAGCGTCTTGTTTTACCTTACGTGGCAAACCGTTCCAGTGTGAGATAAGACCTTCGCTGCCTTGCTGCTGAGCCACTTCGTGTAGCAAGCCGCATTGTGCTTTCTGAACCAGCTCCGCTTGCTCTTCTTCCGTAACCAGTTTGGCTTTGCTTAGCTGAGGCATCAGATCGATCAGCGGTTGCCACAGCTTAAGCTGCATGTAAGTGGTCTTTAGCAGGTTAAGAACAATTGAGTTATTCGCGTACTGACCTTTCAGTGCTTGCAGTGTGTCGAATGCAGATTCGAACTCGTTATCACGAATAAACTGTTTTGCACGAGTCAGTTCTACTGCTAGGTGCGCATTTTCTTGCTGGCTTGCTAGCTCTAGGTACTGGTCACGCTTCGCTTTGTCACCTTGACCTTGCGCAGCTTCTGAAGCCACTAGGTAACACAGAAGAGGCATGTCGTGATGGTTTGCCCAACGTGTTACTTTCTTCTCTGCACCTTTCCAGTCACCTTCAAGCAGCTTGATGATGCCTTCGTTGGTATAGCGACGAGAGCGACGCATTTTGCGCACGCTAAAGTAGTTCCAAGTGCTTGAGCTTGCGTAAACCAACTTCTTGACTAGGTACTCTAAGAAGAACAACGCTGCTAACGCGGCAATCACAAAGATCACTAGAGTAGTGACACTCATCTCTATCGTTGTATTCGCGATTGAGATCAGGACATAACCTTGCTGACCTGAGAATTGAGTGCCAACGAACAGACCGGCACCAAGAACAACAAATAGGAAAATAAGACGAACCATTACTTATCCTCCGTACCTGTCATTGTGGTCACTTCACGACGTAGACGTTCACGAATCACATCAGAGAGTTGGTTTTGGCTTTCTAGCTTCGCAGGGTATTCAACTTGAATGTCTTGCTTGCTCAGTTGGCTCAGTGTTTTGTTGAATTCTTTCACCGAGTTGTCGTCTTGGTTGAAGAATGCCATTGCCCATTTGTCTGCTGTCTCTAGAGAGGTGGTGTAGATTTCACCTTGCTCTTGGTAAACCGCTTTGATTGCCGTCTCTAACTTCGCTTTGATGTTTTCTTTCAAGTAGAAGTGTTGTTGTGGTGACAATAGAGGGATTACGTTGCCGTCACGAGTGCGGAAGGTGATGAAGTTTTCTGAGAAGTCTTTTAATGACGTCATCAGGTTATCTTGCCAGTTTGCAATATCTTCAGACACTTGTTGCTTCTCTACCGCAGCTGCTTCTGGTAGCAAAGCATTCGCAAGTGGCAGTTTGTCGACTTGCTGTTGTAACGCGGTTAGACGCAACACCAAGCCATCACGGTCTACTAAAGGAACAACACGCAACTTAGTAATGTCGTTTGCCATGGCTTTACGCAGACCGACCAAGCTTGGATCGTTCAGCGCAGCGATACGTTGGTCCGCGCTTTCCATCAATTGAGTCGCGCTTTCTACATCGTGCTCTAGGAACAATTTACGACCTGCCAGTTTTACTAGGTAGTCAGCTTCTGCCAGTAGCCAGTCGTTTGGACGACGGCCTTTCACATCAGCGACAGCCAGTTGTAGGCTTTCGATGCTCTTTTGTTGCTGACCCAGTACCACTTCTGCTTTGTGAGTGACAGTGGTCGCTTTTTCAATGGTTTCTTCTTTTACTTGGCTAAGCTCTTGCTTCATTGCTGATTGAGCTTGTTCCAGTTGGCTTTGCAGTTGAGCGATCTGAGTTTGGTATTCAGATTGCTGCTCAAGCATTTTGTAAGTGAGACCGCCACCAAAAATCAGTGATAAGACGATAGCAACAGTACCCAGCTTGACGCCGCGTTTGCCTTGCTTCTCTTCAAATTCAACTTTGTTTGGTTCTGCTGGTTTGGTTGGCTCAGCAGGCTTTGATTTTGCCTTGCTTGGTTCAGATTCCTTCTTAGGCGTGTCTTTTTCAGCTAGCGGTGCCGATGTGGTTTCTTCGGAAAGGTTTTTATCGTTATTCTTTTGGTCGTTATTTTTACTTGTCATGCCTATATCCTGTGTAGCTAGGGCTGGAGAGCAGCCAGTAATTCTTGGTTGGATGCGCTTCCTGTGCACCTGACCTGAGTGAAGCCCCGTTGAATTGCGATGTCAGCGATTCGCTGACTGGGGATATACAACTCTTGTTGATTAAGCCAAGTCAATTGCTCTGACGTCAATTGGCTGCACAAATAATCCAGTTGTTCACCACTGGTGACGATAATCTGGTCGATTTGTTGGGTTTTCCATAGTGAGACACAGCTTACTGGATCGAATGGGATAAATTCTCTCTTATAAGTCTCACTATAGTGAACTTTTGCTCCACGTCTCACCAATGCATCTTTTATCAGCTCTCTACCACCATTGCCACGAAGGATCAGAACTGTTTGTTTTTCTACATTGTTTAGCTCGGGAAGCTGCAACAAGTGCTCACTATCACTGACTTGTGGATAGTGTACTTTCTGTTGGGTACATTTGCTCAAATAGTGTGCGGTTTTTTGACCAACGGCAAGGTATATAGCCTGCTTAGACCATGATTTAGCGTGGTTCTGCAAGATTTGCTCTGCGCATTGCACCGCATGTTGGCTAACAGCAATGATGATTTGAGCGGTTTCAATGTATTTGGAGAGTTGTGTGTCGCTGAGATCGGCGACGATGTCGATCAGAGGATGATGAATTGCAGTTTTGCCGTGCCTTTCGAGCAGAGAGCAAAGCGCCATGCCTTGCTCTCCCGGACGAGTGACCAACACTGCCATGATTATTCGTGGTCTGCGTACAGTTTGGTGAGGATGTCGCGCGCACCGTTTTCAAGTAGCTCGTTAGCCAGTTGAACACCGAGTGCTTCAGCATCTTTGCGGTGACCGCTAATTTCACCACGCACAATTAGGCTGCCGTCTGGTTCACCAACCAGTGCGCGTAGCCAAATGTTGTCACCATCAAGCAGTGAGTAACTGCCGATTGGCACCTGACAACCGCCTTCAAGGGTGAGGTTCATCGCGCGCTCACAGCGTACGCGATCTGCTGTGTCTTGGTGGTTTAGCGGCTCAAGCAGTTTAAGTAGACGTTCGTCATCCACACGGCACTCAATACCTACTGCACCTTGGCCTACTGCTGGTAGCGATTGCTCTGGCTCGATAAAGCTACGGATGCGCTCTTCTAGCTCAAGGCGTTTCAGACCTGCAGCAGCAAGAATGATTGCATCGTATTCACCTGCATCTAGCTTACCTAGACGAGTACCTACGTTGCCACGCAACTCTTTGATAACTAAGTCTGGGCGGTATTCTTTTAACTGACACTGACGACGCAGGCTACAAGTACCTACCACTGCGCCTTGTGGCAGTTCATCAATGTTGTTGTAAGTGTTAGAAACGAATGCATCACGTGGGTCTTCACGTTCACAAATCGTCACCAAGCCAAGACCTTCAGGGAAGTCTACTGGTACATCTTTCATTGAGTGCACCGCAAGGTCTGCACGACCTTCAAGCATTGCCACTTCTAGCTCTTTCACAAACAAGCCTTTACCACCGACTTTGGCTAGCGGTGTATCCAAAATGATGTCGCCTTTGGTCACCATAGTAACCAGCTCAACTTCCAGACCTGGATGAGCGGCTTGAAGTGCGTCTTTTACATAGTGAGCTTGCCATAGGGCAAGAGGGCTTTTTCGAGTTGCAATGCGAATTGGCGTAGATTGTGTCATGGTCTTCTCAATGCTGTTTTAGTTTTGCCTAATCCTACCACTCAACGCGTGAAAGTCTTAATGTTAGTTAGGCTTCTCTTGGTGTCATGAATCGAATTACATGACGTTATGAAAATAGTGTGACTGGATTCTCATTTAGGCTAAGGACTATTATTAGTTATAGGTGAATACAAGCGACACTACTGCGCTATCGATTTTTGCGACTAGTGTGGGGTTTTCAGACCACAACTATTTGCGGGTGGAAATCTTTACCAACCCTGATGAAAGTGTTAAATTGATCACGTTTTTACACCATTTTGGTTTAAAACATCAGCAGATTTTCGTGATTGTTCAACCAAGGAACTTCCCTTGCAGGCTTACACCCAAAAACTTATTCAGCGATTAGATAACCTGAACCAGCAACGGATCGACCGTGCGCTGGCGCTTATGGATTCGCAAAGCCAGCAAGTCTTCCACTTGATTCCTGCCTTGTTGAACTACAACCATCCTGTTATTCCCGGCTACTACGATGCAGACGTCCCTTATGGTGTGTTTGGTCTAGAGCTGAACGAGCTCCAACAGCAATTCCTTGATGATACCCAACTGACAATCGGTCAACCGCTTAGGACGGCAGAGCAACCTGCGATCTTAGGTTTGTATACCATGGGCAGTACCTCCTCTATTGGTCAAAGTACATCTAGTGATTTGGATATTTGGGTGTGTATCTCACCGGAGATGGATAACGACCAACGTGAACTGTTGACCAACAAATGCTTGCTGATCACCGATTGGGCACAAAGCCAAGGTGTAGAAGCGAACTTCTTCCTAATGGATGAAGAGCGTTTTCGTAGCAACCGTTCTGAAGAAATGACCGGCGATAACTGTGGTTCTTCTCAGCACCTATTACTGCTGGATGAATTCTACCGTTCTGCGGTTCGTCTGGCAGGACAGCGTTTGTTGTGGCAAATCGTGCCACCAGAAATGGAAGAGTGTTACGACGAGTACGTTGCACAGCTTTGTAAAGATGGCTACATCAACTGTGATGAGTGGATCAACTTTGGTCAGCTTAACCGCATTCCTGCTGAAGAGTACTTCGGTTCGAACTTGTGGCAGCTGTACAAGAGTATCGATTCCCCTTACAAGTCCGTGTTGAAAGCGATCTTGCTTGAAGCTTACTCGTGGGAATACCCGCACACACAACTTCTTAGCATCGACACCAAACGTCGCTTCTTTGCCCACGAGCCTGACTTGTACGGTATGGATGCGTACTACTTGATGCTAGAGAAAGTAACGCGTTACCTAGAGCGAATTCAAGACGACACTCGTTTGGATTTGGTTCGCCGCTGTTTCTACCTTAAAACCCATGAAAAGCTGTCTCGTGAACCTGATGTAGGTTCTGTAGCTTGGCGCCGTGAAGCCTTGAGCGACATGATTGCGAAATGGGATTGGGATGAAGCGGTATTGGCGGAGCTCGACGATCGCCGTAACTGGAAAGTAGAACAAGTGAAAGTGGTGCACCATGCATTGTTGGATGCTTTGATGCAAAGCTACCGTAACTTGATTCAGTTTGCGCGTCGCAACGACATTACTTCGGCGATCAGCCCGCAAGACATCAGTATTCTTGCTCGTAAGCTGTACGCGGCATTCGAAGTGCTGCCGGGTAAAGTTACCTTGCTTAACCCTCAGATCTCGCCAGATTTGCACGAACCTGACTTGAGCTTTATTGAAGTAAAAGAGGGTGGGGTGAACAAATCAGGTTGGTACTTGTACAAGCAACCACTGATTGCGCACCGCATTCTTGGTCAACCTTGTCTGGAGCACCATGAGTACTTGAGTAAGTTGGTTTCTTGGGCGTTCTTCAATGGTTTGATTACCGAGTCAACACGTTTGCACGCGGTGGTGCGTGAGGCGCAGTTAGACATCGATAAGTTCTACCAAATGGTGAGTGACTTACGTAACACCTTCTCGTTACGCAAGCGTCGCCCAACCATGCAAGCGTTGGGTAGCCCGTGCGAAATTAGTCAGATGGCGATGTTCATCAACTTTGAAAATGACCCAACGGCAGAGCTGTCTGGTCGCTCACTCAAAGTGGATGTTAAGAATACTGATATCTTCAGCTTTGGCCCTGAGCAAATTAACTTGGTCGGCAGTGTCGATTTGGTTTATCGCAACTCATGGCATGAAGTGCGTACCCTGCACTTCAAAGGTGAAACCGCGATGCTAGATGCGTTGAAGACCATCCTTGGCAAAATGCACCAAGATGCGATTCCGCCAGAGTCGGTGGATGTGTTCTGCTACGCGAAGAATATGCGTGGTGTGATGCGTAATATGGTGTATCAGCTATTGGCAGAATGTATCGACTTACGTTTGAAGCCGGTTGAACAAGAAAAACGCCGTCGCTTTAAAGCCATGCGTCTCGCTAACCAAACTTACGGTCTGTTCTTTGAGCGTCGTGGCGTCTCGGTTCAGAAACTGGAAAACTCGGTCGATTTCTACCGCAGCATTTCAACCAATAAGCTGAAAGGCTCGCCGTTGTTGATGCTGGATCGTGAGCAAGAGTATCAACTACCAGAAGTAGTGGATGGCTTTGCCAGTGAAGGTTTGGTGCAGTTCTTCTTTGAAGACACTGACGATGGTTTCAATATCTACGTACTGGATGAGTCAAACCAAGTTGAGGTTTATCATCAATTCAGTGGTTCGAAAGATGAAATGATTGCGTCAGTGAACAGCTTTTACACCTCGGTGAAAGATGATAATCGTGTATCGTCGAAGTTTATTAACTTTAACTTGCCACAGTACTACCAAATTATTCATCCAGAAGAAGGGAACACCTACATTATCCCTTACCGTAATGATGGCTGTACGCCGACTCGCCCAACCAAAGCGGTGAACGCGTAAATCGAACAACAAAAAAGAGCACCTCGGTGCTCTTTTGTCGTTTAGGTGACTGGTCGTCACGAAGACCCATTTGGCTTATGCCCAATCGATCGTTTCACCAGCGTGTTTTTCACACTCTTCTTTCACCATTTCAAACAGTTCCATGCCCGTTTTAGAGCAAGTCCATTTGTTATCGACTAGCTTGAAGTGGAAGCCTCCAGACTTCGATGCCAACCAGATCTCATGCATTGGCTCTTGGCGGTTAATGATGATTTGGCTGCGGTCTTCAAACTCTAATGTCATTACGTTGCCAGTGACTTCGTAATCAATGTCTGCACCTGAATCATCGATGGATTCTTCGATGAGTTGCATCTGCGCATCCACTAGTTGATGAAATTCAGTATCGTTCATCCGTCTATCCTATTGCTTTTCCTGAGTGTGGTGCGATTATAGGGGGCATTGGTTTAATAATCACGATATGCAAAATGAAAAAATTACTTACTGTGTTGTTTGTGATGGTTGCAGCGACACTTGCTGGTTGCGGTCAATCAGGTTCACTTTACATCCCAGATGACGCTCAGCAGAACGAGCAGTCACAATAATTAGCCACCCTTAGGGTGAAATCAGGGTTTAGCAGTCGAATTAATTAAGGGAAGCAAATTTTGGATTACTTCAACTATCAGGATGATGGCCAGCTTTGGGCCGAAGACGTCTCACTTCAAGCTCTTGCCGAGCAGCATGGCACTCCTCTTTATGTTTACTCACGTGCGACGTTAGAGCGCCACTGGAATGCGTTCGATAGCGCTGTGGGTCAGCATCCTCATCTTGTTTGTTACGCAGTAAAAGCAAACTCAAACCTTGGCGTATTGAATGCACTGGCTCGTTTGGGCTCAGGCTTTGATATCGTATCTGGTGGTGAGCTTGAGCGTGTTATCGCCGCAGGCGGTGATGCGAAGAAGGTGGTGTTCTCCGGTGTTGGTAAAACGCCTGCAGAGATGAAACGCGCACTGGAACTGGGCATTAAATGCTTCAACGTGGAATCCGAACCTGAGCTTGAGCGCTTGAATAAAGTCGCGGGCGAGCTAGGCGTGGTTGCACCGATTTCTCTACGAATTAACCCTGACGTAGACGCTAAGACTCACCCTTACATTTCGACTGGTCTACGTGACAACAAATTTGGTATCGCGTTTGACCGTGCGCCTGCGGTATATAAATTTGCTCAGAGCCTACCAAACCTAAACGTTCAAGGTATCGACTGCCACATCGGTTCTCAGCTGACTGAGATTGAACCTTTCATCGATGCAACAGATCGTCTATTAGCGTTGATTGATGACTTGAAAGCACAAGGCATCAACATCCGTCACTTGGACGTTGGTGGTGGTCTAGGCGTGGTATATCGTGATGAATTGCCACCACAGCCTTCTGATTACGCGAAAGCACTGTTAGGTCGTCTTGAGAATCATCAAGATCTTGAATTGATTTTCGAACCAGGTCGTGCGATTGCAGCTAACGCCGGCATCTTGCTAACGCGTGTGGAATTCCTAAAGCACACAGAGCATAAAAACTTTGCGATTATCGATGCGGCAATGAACGATTTAATGCGTCCTGCGCTTTACCAAGCGTGGCAAGATATTGTTCCTGTAGCACCACGTGAAGGTGAAGCACAGACTTATGACTTAGTTGGTCCTATCTGTGAAACGGGCGATTTCTTGGGCAAAGATCGAGCACTAGTGCTGCAAGAAGGTGATCTACTCGCGGTTCGCTCTGCAGGCGCCTATGGTTTTGTGATGTCTTCGAACTACAATACTCGTACCCGAGCGGCGGAAGTGATGGTGGATGGCAATCAAAGCCACCTTGTTCGCCAGCGTGAGGAGCTGACCAGTTTGTGGCAGCTGGAACAGATTCTACCGGAGTAACACACAACAAATGCATTTCCACTTTTCCAAAATGCACGGTTTGGGCAACGACTTTATGGTCGTCGACTGCATTACCCAGAACGTGTTTTTCTCGCAAGATTTGATCCGTCGTTTGTCGGATCGTCACACGGGCGTTGGTTTTGACCAATTGCTCGTGGTTGAAGCGCCTTATGATCCTGAAAGCGACTTCCATTATCGCATTTTTAATGCCGATGGCAGTGAAGTTGAGCAGTGTGGTAATGGCGCTCGCTGTTTCGCACGTTTCGTCCGTTTGAAAGGCTTGACCAACAAGTACAGCATCAGCGTGAGCACCAAGAAAGGTAAGATGATTCTTGATGTTGAAGACGATGGTGAAGTTACGGTGAACATGGGCGTACCTGAGTTCGAGCCGAACAAGATCCCTTTCAAAGCGAAGCAGAAAGAGAAAACCTACATCATGCGTGCAGGCGATAAGACCCTGTTCTGTGGCGCAGTGAGCATGGGTAACCCGCACGTGGTGACCGTGGTTGACGATGTGGATACGGCAGAAGTGGAAACACTCGGACCGCTATTAGAATCACACGAACGCTTCCCTGAGCGTGTGAACGCGGGCTTTATGCAAGTTGTGAATCGCAATCACATCCGCCTACGCGTGTATGAGCGTGGCGCGGGTGAAACACAAGCTTGCGGTAGCGGTGCCTGTGGTGCCGTTGCGGTGGGCATCCTGCAAGGTTTACTGGATGAGAACGTGAAAGTTTCACTTCCTGGTGGTGACCTACGTATTTCTTGGCAAGGTCCAGGCAAACCGCTGTTTATGACTGGTCCTGCAACTCACGTATTTGATGGTCAATTGTCGTGCTAGTTGAAGAGCAAGAAAACCAAATCTCAGAAGTTGAAGCGGATGCGCTGACTGCAGAAGTGGTGGCGCAATATTTAAAAGACCACCCAGACTTCTTTGTTCAGCGCCCTGAATTGGTCGATCGCCTATCTTTGCCACACACAGATTTAGGTACGGTTTCTTTGGTTCACATTCAAATGAACCGCCAGCGCCAACGAATTGAAGATCTAGAAGAAGAAATCACTACTCTGATGTCTTTGGCGGCGAATAACGATCGCACCTTCTACGAGTTCATGGATCTGCAAGGGCAAATCCTTAAGTGTGGTGACTTCAAGCAAGTCATCAACGCCATTGAACTCAAAGCCAAAGACCTTGGTTTGAAGGCGTATGTGCGTCTATTGAGCCAGTGTGATGCTGCGACTCAATTGAGTAAGGAAAGCTACCAACGTTTTGCTACCAACCACTTAAACGGCAAAGAGGCGTACTTAGGTCGTCTGCGTAAAGTGGATCGCGAAGCGTTGTTTGGGGATATGGACGTTCCAGAAATGGGTTCCTATGTGGTGTTACCGCTTGTGAAAAAACAGACGCTTGGCGTACTGGCATTTTCTAGCGAGGATGGCGGTCATTTCCAACCAGATATGGATACCTTGTTTTTGCGTCACCTATCCTTAGTAGTGGCACATCTCGCTCAAACATTGGTATGGCAAAGTCACGATGACGACAACTCCCAACACTCCTCTGCCAAATAGTCTTCAAAAGCCTCTTGAACGCTTCTACGAGTTCCTGCGAAGCGAAAAGGGGCTTAGCCTGCACACCCAACGCAACTACAAACAACAATTGGAAACCATGGCTCACCACTTGGCTGAGATGGGTTTGAAAGATTGGTCGCAAGTCGATGCAGGTTGGGTGCGTCAATTGGCAGGTAAAGGCATGCGTGAAGGCATGAAAGCCAGCAGCTTAGCGACGCGCTTATCTTCTCTACGCAGCTTTTTCGATTTCCTGATCCTACGTGGAGAAATGTCAGCGAACCCTGCTAAAGGGGTTTCGGCACCACGTAAGAAACGCCCACTGCCGAAAAACCTCGATGTGGATGAAGTAAACCAATTGCTCGAAGTGAACGAGGACGACCCGTTAGCGGTGCGCGATCGTGCCATGATGGAGCTAATGTACGGCGCTGGTCTGCGTTTGGCAGAACTGGTTAGCGTCGATGTACGTGATGTTCAGTTACGCAGTGGCGAATTACGAGTGATTGGTAAAGGTGACAAAGAACGTAAAGTGCCGTTCTCTGGTATGGCAACCGAATGGGTTGGTAAATGGTTGCGTGTGCGTGGTGATTTAGCTGCGCCGGGTGAACCTGCACTGTTTGTTTCTAAGTTGGGTACACGAATCTCACATCGCAGTGTGCAAAAGCGTATGGCGGAATGGGGGCAGAAACAGTCCGTTGCGAGCCACATTAGCCCGCACAAATTGCGTCACTCGTTTGCAACGCACATGCTGGAATCGAGCAATAACTTACGTGCGGTGCAAGAGCTATTGGGGCATGAAAACATCTCCACCACCCAAATCTATACCCACTTGGATTTCCAACATTTAGCGCAAGCTTATGATCAGGCGCATCCAAGAGCGCGTAAGAGAAACGACGACAAGTCGGATTAACCAAGGAATCCCATGAAATTCTACCGCCGTATTGCGCCTGTAAAGGCGATGACGTTTGACCTTGATGACACCCTCTATGACAACTACCCAGTGATAGTTCGTATGGAGCGTAAGTTGTTATCTTGGCTTAAACACCATCATCCGGCGGTCGCTCACCTAGATAAAGCCGATTGGTTTGCACTCAAGCAGCGTGTCGTGCAGCAACAACCTGAGCTGAAGAGTGATGTCACTTTGTGGCGTTTAGTGCAGCTCAAGCAAGCCTTCTCTCAAGTTGGGTACGATAACGAAGCAGCGCATACCGCTGCGCAAGCCGCAGTCGAGGTTGCTTTAGATTGGCGTAACCGTTTTGAAGTACCACAGCAAAGCCTCGATGTACTTGCTGAACTCGGGCAAGAAATCCCGCTGGTAGCAATCACCAACGGCAATGTGGATTTAGATAGAATCGGTCTTACGCCTTATTTCCAGCAAGTACTGAAAGCAGGGCCGGATGGCAGCGCGAAACCTGCGCCGGATATGTTCACCAAAGCGCAGCAGTTTCTGGATTTGCCTAGTGATCACATTCTTCATGTCGGTGATCACTTAGTAACAGACGTTCAAGGTGCGAAACTCGCGGGTTTTGCCGCATGCTGGTTCAATGATATGAATAAAAATGTCATTACTCAGGCAAAAACGCGAACGTTACCTGACATTGAAATCAATAACTTGCAGTCGTTACTCGCGCTTTTGTAATCGCTTTCGCATTAATCCATGCAATCTTAATTCTGACCCTAGAAAAGCCGCCTAAAGCCACGTAAATTACTCTCATCAAAGTAAAATAATAAAATCACTTTCATGTGGTGTGGCTTGATGACGGCAGTGGTAGGGTAAATGCGAGCATTCTCTCAACTGGTTCAAAATGTGGATCAGCTTAATGACTTTTTAGTCACTTCTCAGTGTTGTGCAGATAAACGTTATCTGGTGCAACTCTTATCCACCCAATCACGCGACTCCGCCGTCTCGCTCGCACGGGCAATACTCGAAAGATTACCTAACACGCATATCATCGGTCACAGCACCCGTCACGTTATCTTGGAAGGTGAAATCATCAACCATGGCTGCTTAGTGTGTGTGATGGAGTTTGAACAAACCACACTCACGTCGGCGGTTCAGCATTATTCCTTCTCGCCAGATATCGATGGCTACGATCTCAAGCAAGCTTTACAACTGCAAGATAACTCCAAAGCCATTATTAGCTTTTCTGTCCAAATCGAACGCCGTGATTATCCGGTGTATCGCGTATTTGATGCCGACGGTCCGAAGGTTTCTGGCGGTTTGGCTCAAACCATCGATGACGGTTGTTGGGTTCTGCATCAAGACCAAGTTTATGATGAAGCGGTTGTCGCGGTTGCCTTGCACAGCAATACTTTGAAAACATGGACTAGTGCGTATTCTGAGTGGAACCCAATCGGCATGCCGCATAAGGTTACTCACGCCAAAGGGACGCGCTTGTATCGCTTGGGCGAGCGTAAAGCGTTGGAAGTGTATAAACATTACCTTGCTGATGGGCACGACCTGACGCTTAATCAACTGCTGAATTTCCCACTTTATCGCGAATCCATTGGGCAAAAAGAGGTGTGTGCCGTGACGGAAATCCATCCCGACGGCAGCATGAGCTTCGATCGCCCTTGGTGTTTGGGTGATGAAGTGCAGTTCTGTTACAACCATCCTTCGTTAACGCTTGAGCAAGTTCGCCATGGAGTGGTGGAGCTTTCCATGCATCAACCTGAAGCCGTGATGATTTATAACTGCGCATCGCGACTTGATTTTATTGATAGCAGCGATGAAGTTCGTGCCTTCATGGACATTTCTCACACGTCGGGCAGTTACTGCATGGGCGAGTTGTACGGCGAGAATCACCAACAAGAAATTCTGCACCATAGCCTGACTTACTTGGCGATGCGTGAAGGGGATGAAGTTACTGCGCTTAACATGCCACAGCAAGAAGTGAGCACTTCTATCTCTCCCTTGTTTAGCCTGATTCGCAATGCGATTGGCGATCTAAACAACATGAATGCTCACATGGGCTATCAACTCGATCGTCAAGCGAAAAAGCTAGAACAGAGCTTCCGCCGAGATAGTCGTACAGGATTACAAAATCGTGTTGCGCTACAAGAGCGTTTGATCAGCATTGATACCGATGAGCATTTACTGACACTTAAACTGCTTAACTTTAGCCATATCAACGAAAAGTACGGTTATCGCGTTGGCGATCAGCTGCTGAAAGACTTGTCGATGCACTTTAGCAATCGCCTGCGTAAACGCCTTGGTAAACCGGCTGCGCTGCAACTTTATAGCATTGGTGTTGGTGAGTGGGCGTTCTTATTTAAAGCTGACACCAGCAGTGAAGCGATCAAGCAACACTTTACTCGCTTTGCTGATGCGGTTGAGCAAACCAACTTTGAACCAAGTGGCTTACGAGACATTGATTACCTTTCGATTTCATTGTGCGGTGGCTTAGTTAGCCGTCGTGATTTTCCAACGGCATCGCCGGATGAATTGCTCCTCAAAGGCATTGAGGCACGAAGAGCAGGGGTGCGAAGTAATACTCACATCTGCAATGCCAAAGACATTGAGGTTAATGAAGATGTGCGAAAAGAGCAGTTGGGTTGGCTTAGCTGTGTGAGCCGCGCCATCCTCAAGCAGAACATCATTACCTACAGTCAGCCAATTGTGCACGCCTATAGTCATCGTCCAGCGAGCCAAGAGTGTTTGGTGCGTATCATGGAAGAGGATGGCAGCATCATTGCACCGGGGCGTTTCTTGCCGATTATCTCTGATACGCATTTATACACGCGTTTGAGTCGTCACATGATTCGCTCAACGCTCAACTACATGAAAGACCAGCATGGTGACTTCTCAATTAACTTGTCACCTCAGGATTTACTCAGCGATAAAACCTTGATGTTGCTTGAACATGCTATTACTCAGCTGAACGACCCAAGACGGATTGGTTTAGAAGTCTTGGAGTCGGAGCAAATCAAAGACTACGGGCGAATGATTGAGGTGTGCAGTCACTTTAGAAGCCTAGGCGCTCGTATCATTGTGGATGATTTTGGTTCGGGTTACTCCAATATTGATGAGATCCTCAAGTTAGAGCCAGAAGTGATTAAGCTCGATGGCAGTTTGATTCGCTATATCGACAAAGACCAAAAGCAGCGCAAGATTGCCTCGCAGTTGGTGCGTTTGTGTCAGGTATTTAATGCTAAGACCGTCGCGGAGTTCGTGCATAACAAAGAGGTGTGTGATATTGCTCAGGACATGGGTGTGGACTATCTGCAAGGTTATTACTTAGGTGAACCGACACGTTTGTTTTAATGTGCTTTGCTCTAATTGAACTAAAGAGCTCTAATGTTTTGTTTCACGTGAAACAGCATCCAATAAAAAACGCAGCGTTAAAGCTGCGTTTTTTGATTCTTAAGGGCGTTAGACTTTGAATTCGTGACCACTTTTCTCGGCTTGGAAACGAGGAAGGTATTGCTCGAAGAAGTCCAGCATCTGTTGCTGGTTTTGCTCTTCACCGAGTTGCCCCAGCAATTGTGCAGCTACTTCAAAGGTACATAGATTACCTTCTTGCTGGTTGCGACGCAGTTGATATTGGGAATCGGCTTGAGTGGCTAAGCCCATCATAGCGACGCCCTCTAGCCATCGGCTTTTATTGATCATCTTGCGCGCCTCTTGCCAAGTCGCATCAAGAATGATGTACAACGGTTGTCTGTCTTGCTCGGTACTTTGTTGCTGTACTTGTTCAAGCGTTAGGCTCTCTTCACTTGGGAATAGCAGTACTGGCAGCAGGCTTGGATTCGCTAGCGTTTCTAACAACTCTGCTGGTGGCGTTTTTCGGTCCCAAACGACTTGAGTGACATTCAGTTGGCACTGGGCGAGCAGTTTGCCAGTGTTAGTATCGCGCGTCAGTTCATTAGGGTGCATTAACAGCATCAGCGATTGTTCACTGCTTAACTCAGGCAGCAGTGAACAGATGCAGTTGAACTGGAAGCCACAATGTGGACAAGGCTGCGCCATTACAAGCGCACTCCATCACGAACAGGGCTGATGCCATCTGAGAACAGACGCACGCCGCTGACTTGTTCTTTGTTCGCTTTTGGCGCCAAGCTTGGGTTGATTGGGTAGCTCACGCCTGTGTATTGCATCACGTGTTGCCCCGGCGTTGCGCCGCCACCGCTGACATTGAAAATCAGGTCACGCCAGCCGTGCGAGGTTTGTTGACCAAGCATAATTGGGCTTTGTACTAGCGTCATGCGGCTATTGAAACGCCACTCTTTCTCGTGGTTTTCGAATATCAGCAGAGTACAACCGCCAGAGCCACACCAATCAAGTTGCACTAGTAATTCTTCATCACCATCGCCATTCAGATCATAGGTCAGCCAACGGTATTGGTTATTGCTTGGGTTGGTTTGATTAATGAAAAAGTAGTTGCGTACCGCAGCGTCCACTTTTGAGTTGAAGTCCGCACTGGAAGGAACATCAGCAGCGCCAATTGGATCGTTGTTGCGTTCGGCTGCTGGTTGTTCTGTGCCTGAGTTACGCACTGTTGCTGGATATAGCACTAAACCCCCATCGGCAATGGGATAAACCAAATTGCCCACTTTCTCTTTGACTGCTTTCAGCTGGTTGCCTTCGCGAGTAAATAGGCGCTCGGTCATTAAGCGTTGTTGCTGGTGGTGAGTCATCAATACTTGTACTTGCGATGGGCTCAGCTGTTGCCAGTAGCCGCGTTCAATCAATGGGGGTTGCCCGTCTGTATAGCTGTATTTGGTTGTCGCACTGTGGTCGCTGTTGAGTGTCATTTGCACTTCGAAGCCTTGTGACTGGGTCGATGTCGCCACGTAAGTGTTCACCCACTCGAGTGTTGAATCTACGTTGGCCGCCATACCACAACCTTGATAGGTTTTATCGTCATGCTCTAGTGTCGCTTTCCAGCCGTAAAGAGAGTTGCTCATGGTGTCTGAACACAAGTTCTCTGTCATGCGTAGCTCACCATCGTTAAGTTGATAGGTGCGTTGGCGAGGTTGCAGTTTGCTGCTGTCGATTTCGAGCGTTTGTGTCGACTTGCCCATTTGCTGGAACTTGAGTGTGTTGCCTTCAAAGCTGGCTGACCATGATGGCTCGTTACCAAAGATACGTGTTGGTTTACTGGTTTGTTTGCAGCGTTGTGGGTTTTCTGTGGTGAGGAAGTTTACTTGTTCTACCACGAAGTTCGCGTCGAAATCTGCAGAGAAACCATCAACACCAGGAGGATTGAGGTGACCAATCACTTCTCCATACATGGTTTGATAAGGTTCATTGGTTAATGCGATGGCTCGTTGTACCTGTTGTGGTGACAGTTGCAGCCAGTATTGTTTGTCGCTACCACAAGGTGTGATGTACTGGCTTTCATGCCCAATCACGACTTCACCACGCAGCATAAAGGTTTGAGGTAAGATGGTTTCTGGCTTATCTAAGGATGCAGGCGGAGTTGTTGGTGTGTCTGCATCGGACTGCTGTGGTTGCATGCTACATGCTTGCAACCACAGCAGTGTGGCTAATGCCACTGGGTTTTTCAAAGCCTTCATGTTATATCTTCCTCATTACTCAATCTGCATCGGATGGCATTATGGCATATTGGTTATTTAAAACAGAACCAGATACCTTTTCTATTGACACGCTTCGAACCCAAAAGGTTTCATGTTGGGAGGGAGTTCGTAATTACCAGGCGCGTAATATGATGCGTGACCAAGTCAAATTGGGCGACTTGGTGCTGATTTACCATTCCTCTTGCAAGAACGTGGGTGTGGCAGGTATTGCCAAAGTGACCCGTGAAGCGTATCCCGATCATTTCCAGTTTGACCTAGAGAGCGATTATTACGACCCGAAATCCGACCCAGAAAGTCCACGTTGGATAATGGTGGATATTGAGTTTGTGCGTAAGACTGAACGCTTGATTCCGTTATCGGTCATGAAGGCGATGCCAGAGTTAGAAAACATGCCATTGGTGAAACGCGGTAATCGCTTATCGATCATGCCGGTGAGCGAAGAAGAGTGGCAAGCAATCCTCGGCAAAGAGAAGTTGCCGAGTCAGCGATAAAATAAAAGGGCTGCATAGTGCAGCCCTTTGTAATTTTGCCGATAACCTGCTGTTGGTAGCCAATACAGGTTATAGCAGATGATCTTGCAGGTAGTGTGCAACCGCATCGTCGGAGTTGCTGCCGATCACTTCATTGTTTGGTAGTGCTTTCATCACTTTCTCGTGGGAGGTGCCCATCACCAAACCTTTACCCGCCATCGATAGCATTTCTACGTCGTTCATGCCGTCACCAAACGCGATGGTGTTTTCTAGTGTCAAACCAATTGATTCTGCCACTGCTTTTAGAGCGTCACCTTTAGAAACACCCGCACTCATTACTTCCAAACACCAAGGTGTTGAGAATGCGATGTTTAGTCGATCGCCAAACTGTTCACGCAGCTTCGTTTCGAAGGTAACAAGGTGTTCATGGTCTTGCGCTGGGTGGGTGAAGAACACTTTTGCAATGCCGTCGGTTGGCGCATTGTCTTGGTCGTACAACTTGTAAGTGAACTCTTCATGGAAATCACGCAGTTGTTCGTCGTCTTTGTTCAGCAACCAGTCGTCGTTTTGGTACATGTGGATAAGTATTTCAGGATCCGTTTTGATCGTGTCGATCACTGGCTGCACCAAATCTTCCGGTACGTTCTGGCTGTACATCTCTTGATCATTCTGGTCGTGCACACGTGCACCGTTTGAAGTGATCATGTAAGCCGGAATACCTACCGTGCGACGAATGCTTGCGACGTCTACGTGGTGGCGACCCGTTGCAAAGACAAATGTGTAGCCTTGTTCATGCAGCGCTTTGAGCGTCTCTTTCGAGTAAGCGCTTAGCTGGTGGTTTGGTGCGAGTAAAGTGCCATCCAGATCTGAGGCAACGATTTTAGTGATCTCTTTGCAAGGTAGCGATGTGCTCATGAAGCCCTCGTAAACGGTTCGGATAGAGTAGAACAGGTTGATTGCACACGGAGCGCAGTAGATTGACTAGGTCGTACTGCTCCGAGTGCGGGGAACATGATGAAGTTTACGCCAAAATAAGGAGGAAAAAGAGGGTAAATCGCAGACCTCGTATTTCCTCTTTAATTCATTTTATGCGCTTTGAGCACGCATAAAGGAAAAGACAGCGTCCAGAGCTTGATTACGATACTGGTCTTTTTCGAACAAAATTTCGTGCTCTGCACCAGCAATCGAAACTAGGTTGGCATTGGGGTTGGTCTTACTTAGCTTATCGATAAAGCGTTGCTGCGCGGCGTTACTCACGATGCGATCATTGCCTGACTGAACCAATAAAACCGGAACTTTAATTTGGCGTGTCAGCAAAATACATTGCTTAGCAGCCATTAAACCTTGCCAAACCCAGCGAGTGCTTGGCCCACCAACTTGCAGCTCGGGTTTGTCGTTGTATAAGCCACGAAACCAATGATAACGATCGTAGCTTTGGCTAAGGGGGTTATCTTCAAACGGTTTTGTGTAATACGCCTTATGTCCCGGAGCATAGCTAGGTTTTGTCGAAACTGCCGCTAAGATTTGGCTGACCGGAATCGCGATAGGGCTGAGATACCACGGTAGGTTGATACCAAACATTGGGGAACTCAGAATCAAACCATCAAAGTTGTGCTCTGGATGTGTTTGCAGGTAGCGTGTGGCGATCGCGCCGCCCATTGAGTGAGCAATGATAAAGCGCTTTTGGTATCTGCTTAAATCAAGCTGCTGCAGTACTAATTCCATATCTTCAATGTAATCATTAAAGTCATAGACGTGACCCATGTCTGAGTCTGGAATTAGGCGATCTGATAAACCTTGTCCTCGGTGGTCAAACGAATACACGTCATAACCCTGTCGGTACAGGTCGTAGAACAGTTCTTGGTATTTCCAGGAAGCTTCAATGCGACCGTTGACGATCAGCACGGCTTTTGTGTGCTCAGGATTGGTGAGTTTGCACCAGTAGATTTTCTTTTTCTCTGTCCCTTTTACAAAGCCTTCTTGGCGTTCTTGCCAAAGTGCTGCGATCGGACCACCTATTGCTTGCTCAAATAAAGTCTCTTGAGTATAAGTCAAAGGTGAATGGTTAATAGCCATTAGTCGATTACCTGAAGATACGTTGTTTACGCGATGTATCATCGAAGAATTATTGAGGAAATGCAATGGATACCCACGTTTGGTTAGCCTATGTGGTAACAGCAATCGTTTTTAGTCTGGCTCCGGGATCTGGTACCGTCAACTCAATCAGCAATGGTTTGAGTTACGGCACGCGCAAGTCATTGGGTGCTATCGTTGGTTTACAAATCGGTTTGGCGATTCATATTGCTCTGGTTGGTGCTGGTATCGGTGCGTTGGTCGCACAATCGGCAACGGCATTTACCGTGATCAAGTGGGTGGGTGCGGCTTACCTTGTGTGGCTTGGCATTCAAAAGTGGCGTGATACGTCCGGCTTGGTTGCAACCGAAAGCCACAAAGCCATGTCAGGCACTTCTCTGTTGTACAAAGCCATTCTTATTAACCTGACAAACCCAAAATCGATCGTCTTCTTGGTGGCACTGTTTCCACAGTTTATCGACCCAGCGAAAGACCAATTGACGCAGCTATTGGTATTGGGTGTGACCACAGTAACCATTGATGCGTTTGTGATGCTGGGTTACACCAGTTTGGCTGCACAAATGGGGCGCTTTATTCGCTCAGATAAGATCATGGGCAAAATTAATAAAGTATTCGGTTCAATGTTCATGGGATGTGGTGCATTATTAGCGGCAGCTAAGTAACAAATTATAAAAAGCACAATAATTTCGAATGAAAAATGCGTATGTCGCCCGCCAGCCTATCTTTAATCGAAAAAGACAGACGCTGGGATATGAGTTGTTGTTCCGTGATGGTGAAAGTAATGCCTATCCTGCACACATCGATTCAAACAGGGCGACATACCGATTGATAGTAGAGAACTTTCTCTCTGTCGGAACCAATCCTCTGATTGCATCTTCGCGATGCTTCATCAATTTTCCTCACCAAAGTTTGCTGCGTCGGCTGCCAAGAAGTTTGCCGAAAAACAAAATCGTGGTTGAGGTACTCGAAACCTGCCAACCAACCGATGAACTGCTTGAAGCCATTCGCGAACTGTACCGTGAAGGCTACTTGATCGCGCTCGATGATTTCACTTTGACTGACGAATGGCGTCGTTTTCTGCCTTATGTTCATATCGTGAAACTCGACATCATGGCGATGGGGCTGAAAAATGCGTGCGATTTAGTTAAGAAGCACACCAAAAAGCGCACCAAATACCACTTCTTGGCTGAGCGGGTCGAAACCGAAGCCGAGTTTGAAGCGACTAAAGAGGCGGGCTTTAAATTCTTCCAAGGTTACTTCTTCAGTAAGCCGGAAGTGATGCAGACTAAATATGTGAGCCCCGAGCAAGTACTGGCACTTAAGTTATTTAGAGAAGTGTGTGTTCCCGATCCTGACTTCGATCGGATTGAAAACATCATTACTCAAGATGTCACGCTGTCGTACAAGTTACTGCGTTTTGTAAACACGCAATCGACCACATTAGAAGTGACCATTACTTCATTCCGCCAAGCTTTGATTTACCTTGGGCAAGAGAAGCTCAAAATGTTTGTCTCGCTGGTGGTGGCCTCTTATATCTCTAGTAAGAAGCCGCGTGAGTTGTACAACTTATCTTTGCAACGCGCTCAATTCTGCGAAGCCATGTCGCGCTATCAACCTCTTTCGCATCTCAACGAGCAGGGTTTTATGGTTGGCTTGTTGTCGATTCTCGATGCCATGCTCGATTTGTCTGTCGAATCTTTAGTTGGCCAGTTACCGTTAAGTCCTTCCGTGCAGCAAGCTTTGTTGCATCGCCAAGGTGAATACGGCGCGTTACTGGCAATTGAAGAGTGCTACGAGCGTGCAGACTGGGCTGGCGTGGAGCAATTCTCCCAGCAACTCGGTCTTTCTGTTGATGATGTGAAGTCTGAACTTGGCGAAGCTGTGCGCTGGAGTCAGACCTTTTCTGGCGCCTAATCTGATCAAATATTAAACTTTTATTACAGTCGGGCACGATCGCTTGACGGCATCCCATTTTTAAATAACTATATACGCATATCCATATATAGGTATGTAAGTATGCTTCCACATCAGTTCTTCAAACTTCTTTCCGACGAGACTCGTGTGCGTTGCTTAATGCTGGTGGTTCGTGAAGGGGAAACCTGTGTTGGTGATTTAGCCCATGCGCTACAAGAAAGCCAACCAAAGATTTCTCGCCATCTGGCTCAGCTAAGATCAAATGGTATTTTAGTTGATAAACGCCAGGGGCAATGGGTGTACTACGAGCTGTCAGATCAATTACCGGGATGGATGCAAAAATTGATTGATGACTTGGTGGCCTCGAACTGCTTAAAGCAAGAGTACCAAGACGATATTTCACGTTTGCAAGACAAAGCTCGTGCAGCGTGCTGTTAACCAGCGAAAGCTTAAAGGTAGAAGATTATGACGATTAAAGTAGGTATTAACGGTTTCGGTCGAATTGGTCGTTTGGCATTACGCGCAGCGTTTGATTGGCCAGAGCTAGAGTTCGTACACATCAACGATGTAGCGGGTGATGCAGCGACGCTTGGCCACTTACTTGAGTTCGATTCAGTTCAAGGTCGTTGGAACCATGCAG
Source organism: Vibrio sp. B172a (assembly GCF_030248355.1). NCBI lineage: Bacteria > Pseudomonadati > Pseudomonadota > Gammaproteobacteria > Vibrionales > Vibrionaceae > Vibrio > Vibrio sp. B172a. The sequence goes on from NZ_JAHGAC010000037.1 coordinate 23,082, forward strand.
TGCAAGTTGAAGGCACAGACATGGTGATCAACGGTAAGCGCATCACGACTTCACAAGAGCGTGATATCGATGCGGTGAACTGGGGTCAATGTGATGTTGTGATTGAAGCAACGGGCGTTCATCGCAAAACCTCATTCCTAAACAAATACCTAGAACAAGGCGTAAAACGTGTTGTTGTTAGCGCACCAGTAAAAGAAGACGGCGTAGCTAACATCGTCGTGGGTGTGAACGACCACATCTTCGACCCAGCGCAGCACCGCATCGTAACCGCAGCGTCTTGTACAACGAACTGTATTGCACCAGTAGTGAAAGTGATTCACGAGAAACTGGGCATTGAACAATCGTCATTCACAACGATTCACGATTTAACTAACACACAAACGATTCTGGATGCGCCGCACAAAGACCTACGTCGTGCACGTGCATGTGGCATGAGCCTAATCCCAACCACAACGGGCAGTGCAAAAGCGATTGTTGAAATCTTCCCAGAGTTGAAAGACAAGATTAACGGTCACGCGGTTCGTGTTCCTCTAGCAAACGCCTCACTTACTGACATCATTTTTGATGTGAAACGTGACACCACGGTTGAAGAGGTTAACGAACTACTGAAAGAAGCTTCTGAAGGCGAGCTAAAAGGCATTCTTGGCTTTGAAGAGCGTCCATTGGTTTCTATCGATTACAAAGGCGACCAACGTTCAACGATAGTTGATGCGCAATCAACCATGGTTGTGGGCTCTCGTATGGTGAAGATTTACGCTTGGTACGATAACGAAATGGGTTACGCGACGCGTACTGCAGAATTGGTTCGTAACGTTGGTATGGCATAAGGAGTTTTAAGATGTCTCATCCTACATGGCAATTAGATTTAGAAACGGGCGCTTTGGTACTGACTCCATGTCCTGGTACCAAAGGTGTTGAACTGCAAGCTTCGCTAGAGCAACTAAAAGCGCAAGGCGTAGAAGCGATTGTTACTGCCCTTGATAATGCTGAACTAGCAGCAAAAGACGTGTCTGCGTTGGGTGAATTGACTCAACAATTGGGCATGAAATGGTTCCAAATTGAGATTGAAGATGACTGTGCTCCGGGCGAAGAGTTCGCTGCAAAATGGTCGCAAGCGAGTCCTGAACTGCACGCGATTCTAGCTCAAGGTGGCAAGGTTGCAATGCACTGTATGGGTGGCTCTGGTCGCACAGGTTTGTTCGCTGCGCACCTACTGCTAGAGAAAGATTGGGCGCTAGAAGACATCGTACGTGAAGTGCAAGCGCTGCGTCCTGGTGCTTTCACAAAGCCAGTACAAGTTGAGTACATCGAGCGTGTGGCTCAAAACGCTTGATCAGCTTATCGGGCTTTTGGAACATCATGATCTAAAAGCTCTCTTTATGCCGTAATGGCTTACCAATTTATGTGATTCTTGTTTATTGGTTTTGTATTTAAATTATTGTTTATTAATGAATAATATTTAAATTCCTCATCAGTTCTTGTTTCACAATTTAGCGCCAGTACTGAGATGGCTCAATGCTGGTGTTCAGGTCATAGAGCATTTGGAACATCATGATCTAAATGCTCTAAACGCTGTACATCTGAGGTCGTTATGATTTCAAAACTAAGTAAAAGTATCCGTCAGTATATGCTGGTGACGTTCAACTATTGGAACTTCACTGTGACGGATGGTGCACTCCGTATGCTGGTGGTGCTTTACTTCCATGACTTAGGCTACTCAAGCTTAGCCATTGCTTCGCTGTTCCTTTTCTATGAATTTTTTGGCGTAGTGACCAACTTGGTTGGTGGCTGGCTAGGTGCTCGACTTGGTTTGAACAAAACCATGAACGTCGGCTTAGGGATGCAGATTTTTGCCTTGCTGATGCTGGCAGTGCCCAATGCTTGGTTGACCATTCCTTGGGTAATGGCGGCGCAGGCAATTTCAGGTATTGCCAAAGACTTAAATAAGATGAGTGCCAAGAGCGCGATCAAAACTTTGGTGCCAGACGAGCAGCAAGGTGCACTTTATAAGTGGGTTGCGATCTTAACGGGCTCGAAGAATGCGCTGAAAGGTGCGGGTTTCTTTGTTGGTGGTTTGTTGCTGTCGGCGTTTGGTTTCCAAACTTCGATGGTCATCATGGCAAGTGTGCTGGCTGTTGTGTTTGTATGCAGCTTGATCTGGCTAGAAGCGGATATGGGTAAGGCGAAGAGCAAACCTAAGTTCCGTCAAATTTTCTCTAAGTTAGAATCGGTGAACATTCTTTCCGCTGCACGTATGTTCCTATTTGGCGCTCGTGATGTGTGGTTTGTTGTTGCACTCCCGATTTATCTTGGCAGCGTGTTTGGTTGGGATCACTTGATGGTGGGTGGCTTCCTTGCGGCTTGGGTGATTGCTTACGGATTCGTTCAAGGTTTTGCGCCTCGTATTACTGGCAAAGCACAAGGTCGAGTGCCAGATGGCAGCGCGGCATTAATTTGGGCAGGTATTCTTGCCGTCATCACTGGTGCGATTGCTTATGGCGTGCAAATCGGTTGGCAACCAGAGCTTGTTATTGTGGTGGGCTTGATGATTTTCGGCGCTGTGTTCGCAGTGAACTCATCTCTGCACTCTTACCTGATCGTTAGTTATGCGAAAGGCGATGGAGTATCACTGGATGTTGGCTTCTACTATATGGCGAATGCGATGGGACGTTTGATCGGTACGGTTCTGTCTGGTTGGATTTACCAAGAAGCGGGTCTAGCGGCATGTCTGTGGGTGTCATTTGCTTTCTTAGCGCTAACAACGCTAATTTCTATCAAGCTACCAAAAGCCAAAGTGGCTACGGCTTAAATCGGTTTACGAGTTAGAAATAAAAAATGGCTCCATATTGGGAGCCATTTTGTTTTTACGATTCAGTATCGCAAATCAGCAAGTCTTGCTTATGGGCAAAGACGACCTTGTTGTGCAGGTTGCGTCATTTCCATATCACCTTTCAGTGAGCGGTAAACGATGGTGTTCCATACTTCACCATTGTCCATTTCGAATTCAATGGCGTAGTTAAGACCATTCACCACTTGAGTTCGTACGCTTAAGATCTCTTTTAGCTTAGCCGCGGTATTCATCTGACCAAGTACAAAGTCGAGTGCTTGCTGAGCTTCAGGTGTTACTTCACCTTGTGACCAGCCGCCAGCAAGGTTTTCAGCGCTGCAGATAGGGTTCGCTTCCGGTTGCGATTGTGTTGGTGCCACGGTCTCTTCCTTTTGATTACATCCAGCTAAAGCCACTACACAAACCAGTGACGCTAATAATGTTTTCTTCATAAAGACCTCTCTTAATAATCTGTCCAGCATCCTAATGGAATAAAACGGTTAAATCTGTTTCATATCCGAGAAAGCTTAGGGGGCTGATCCTATTTGTACAATAGGATTTATCGCTAACCATTGTGCAAATCAATGATATTGGTGCGTCATCGCTGAGTTAAAAATAAGCAAAAACAGATTGTTAACTATTTCACTGGATGAAAATTACCCTATGCTATAGACGTAAAGCCAATCAAAGTAGGTAAGGGTATGAGAGAAAGGGTTCTGTTTTTCGACTTATTACGTTGTGTCGCTGCGGTCGCGGTGATTGCCATTCATGTGTTAGCGCCATATCGTAATGAGTTGGGAGTGATTCCATTTGACCAATGGTTGACAGCGGTAGGCGTAAACAGTGTGACTCGCTGGGCGGTGCCCGTATTCATTTTGATCACTGGTGCGCTGATGCTCAGTGATACGCGTCCTTTTGATGCCAAGTACTACGTTAAACGGCGTTTGGGTAAAGTGTTGGTGCCTTTCTTAGTTTGGTCGATGTTCTACGCCTATCTATCTGGTTGGACAGCGCAAGGTTTTGATTTCGAGACCGTCAAAGAAGTCGTTGGTAATAGCCCACATCATGCGACTTACTACCACCTTGGATTCTTCTACTACTTTATCCCGCTCTATTTTGTTATTCCGTTATTCCAATGGGTGGTCCGCAATTGCGATGATAACGTTCTCTATGCGTATCTTGCTGTTTGGCTGCTGACCAGCACTTTGTTCCTATTTAAGATTGATGGTCCTTGGAGCAATCAATACTGGCTTTACATGGGGTATTTGCCGCTCGGCTATGTGCTATTTAAAAAGATGCCTCTCAGTCGCTCTACCGTTTCGATCTTTACTGGCTTAGGGTTAGTCGCTTTGGCCGTGACTTTCACCATGGTGGTGACCAACAGTTTGGAATTGGACAAGTACACCGTAGGGCGCTGGTTCTCTTACAAAACATTGAATGTGATTTTAGCGGCATCAATGATCTTTATGTTATGTCGCTACTTCGGTGAAGGTTTGGCACCGAAGACACAAAAAGTAGTGAGCTTTATTAGTCAGCACAGCTTAGGGATTTATTTGTTACATCCAATCTTTTTGTGGCCGATGAAAGCGTTTGGTTGGTATGAAGGTCACCCTGCGTGGGTGATTCCGGTGTGGATTGTTTTGAGTGGTGCAGGAGCCTTGGGGATGAGCTATCTATTCTCGAAATCCGCCAAGACTCGTTGGCTGTTGCCGTAGGTTAGCGTTTTAGGGCGAAGTGTAAAAACTTGTCGCCACGGTAGGTCAGTGTGCCTTTATCACCAGGATTCAGCGCGTGGTAATAGTGCACACCGATTTGGAATTCGCGCTTAGGGCCAATAGCGCCACGTTGAACGTAGATCCAATATTCTTGGTCGTCTTGACCTAACTCGGCATCCGGAACTTCTATGGCTTGCTTGTCTAAGATGGTCACTTGCGCGCTTTGTTCTGGCGCGTCTTCACCAAAGTAATGTTTGCTATAGAAGCGGAAAAATGCCCATGCACCGAGTGCGATCAGGGCGAACAGAGCCAAAATAAGTGAGATTGGCATGATAACCTCCAATGTTTCATTGGTGCCTATTTTACAGAACTCCCTGATTAAACTATGAGTTGAGATAAATTATTCGTGATCTAGTAAAAGTGTCGTAGATTTTATTCGGCGCACTTCACATTTTATATGCGTGCAAGAGCACAATTTAAAAGGAAATTTGCACCTAACCGCTCGAAAAAGCTCTAAATTTATAGAAGAATGAAATGACGGACAAAGGAAAGGTCAGTAAGGAGGGTTACGATGTCAGATATTGAGAAAGTAGTCATGCGTACCCGAACGATCGAAAAACTTCTGCGCACGCAATACCATGCAGAAGGGAAAGGGCTACATCAATTGATCACTAGCTGCGAGGAGCGCTTACCACATGATGTGGTAGCAAAGCTGCGTTTTATCGCAACAGTGCGGAATAAGGTTGTTCACGAAGAGGATTATAAACTGGACGATCGAAAAGGCTTTTTAGCGGCATGTGATGCATGCGAAAAAGAGCTTACACCGAGAAGTTCACGCTTTATTTGGCGAGCGGCGATTTTGTTAATGGCCTTGATAACGCTTGCTGCGCTCGGCTTTTACTACATGCATTGGGACATTCTAGTTAAGCATTTGTAGACAGTAAAATTTGAATAATAAAAAAGGGACGCGAAAGCGTCCCTTTTTTATTGGAAACAGTAACTTAGTACATCATTGGCAGTGTCATTAAACCAACAACCACTGCAATCATTACCAGCCCTTGTTTTTGAGAAGAAGAAATCATAACACTACCCCTAAAATCATTGATGAACTCGATGTAAATAATATAGCACTGTTTTTGAGCTTTGATCAACTTCAAAGCGGAAAAGTTTTCAAAACTCGCACTTAACTTAAGTGTTTTTACCCTGAATTGACTAATAAAACTGTGTTTTTTGTGCTGTTCTTTAAGTGTTCGACTTGTTGTTTTTATCTTCTTTTGTCTTTTAAGTATATGATTTTTATATGTTAAATATGAGTAATCTTATGATGAAATAGTGTTTCTTGTGTCAGTGGGGAGGTTGGTTGGCTATTTTTACTGAATTTCTCAAAAGTTGAGAAAATTAGCTTTTATGCTAATGAGGCTCACATTTATGGACGTCCATCTTGTTCGCTTTTTCCTATTCAATGAGAAAATCTCAGCACCAAAAGGGTTTAGCTTTAATCCACAATAGCTAAGGTTAGGTTTTTATTGTTTTTCTGGATTATGCTTTGTTATATCAGGTAGTTAAGTGTGATTGTTTGAATTTTTACTCTACACAATTGTTGAGCCAATAGTTGTTTATCTTGTTATGGGACGGTGTTTTTACCTTTCTGAGTGGTCAGAGGTGGTGGATCTAGCTTTTGTGTCGGTTATTTGCTCATAACGGTTGTATGGCGAACAGATTGGCGGTTTGTTTTTCAATTTCTGAAGGTTAGGTCTTTTGATGAAATTATCCATAACATTCAAAGTCAGATAGTTGGGCTCAATAATTGTGAGAAAAACGATAATCACTAATTGAGTAAGATCCGTTTACAAAACGTCGTGATTCGCTATCGAGATCCAACTTTCACTGATTGTGTCTTTACATCAAGATTGGTCTACCTAGACTAGCGGCGAGATTACGTGAAAGGTGTATCGGCATGTGGAGTTGGTTAGCGATAGGGCTATCAGGAGTATATTCCGTGTTGGGGGCAAAGCAGGCCAATCCGACACAGTCTCTGGCATTTAAAATCTTTACTCTGCTATTGCTGCTGGTTCTGGCACTCACGGAGGGGGCTTCGGCACCTCACACCTACTGGATTGCTGGTGGCTTATTGGTTTCAATGTTCGCCGATACCCTCCATTCGTTTAAATCTCGAAAACCTCTCTATTTTGCTGGTTATCTACTGGCGCAAATCTGTTACAGCAAATCGTTCTGGGTTCAGCTCAATGGTGACATCGTTTGGTGGCTATTAGCTTTGCTTCTTGCAGCGAGTATCGTCGCCTTCTTCTTGTTACTCCCTCAACTAGATTCCATGGTTTTTCCTGTCGTTATCATGGGTATCATGTTGGTTCAGTTAGCCTGGGCAGCAGGAGAGGTATGGTTACAAGTGCCGAGCTTTGCCAATGCTCTCGGCTTTAGCGGCACTCTAGTCATGATTTATTCCGCCTTAGCCTATGCGATACATGGATATCGTAAACCGATGAAGCGAGCGTATGTTTGGGTAAGTGGCAGTTACTTCTTGGCTCATGCACTTATTGTTGCCTCTATCATTTACTAACTTAGGTCAAAGTCAGCGGCTACGTTTTGAGTAAACTGGGTGGATTCCATTTAATGACTGGAGTCGATAATGACTGAAATTCATGCTCACAACTTACTGAACCTACTTCGTGAAACCCCTATGAATCGTGATGAGCTGGCGGCTCACTTTGGTAGTGAAGTGCGTTTTCATACCTGCAAGCTGAATGATCTAGACTTAGATGCATTGCTAGAGTTTTTACTAAAGCGTGAAAAAGTACGCGAACTGGAAGGTAAGTTTGTCGTCAATATGGCGCGTGTTTGTAATCACTAAGCGGCGGCTAACCCATCATTAATGAAGGCGATACATTCATTTCGCCTTCAACCATATATTCACTCAATCACTTTGTTATACTGGCCGCCAATTTTTCCGTCGAGGTCAGAACATGGACATTCTTTCTGCAGCGACCATGCTGTTTCTTATTATGGATCCGCTCGGTAACTTGCCGATTGTGCTCTCCATTCTTAAACACCTTGATGCGAAGCGTCGCCGAAAAGTATTGATCCGAGAGTTGCTGTTCGCCTTGATGATTTTGATGCTGTTCTTGTTCGCAGGACAAAGCATCATGAGCTTCCTTCATGTTCAGCCTGAGACCTTGAGTATTTCTGGCGGTATCATCCTGTTTATCATCGCGATTAAGATGATTTTCCCAAGCGCAGGCAGCATTACTGGGCTTGCTGCGGGTGAAGAACCGTTTATTGTGCCGATGGCGATTCCGATGATTGCGGGGCCGTCTGTGATTGCCGCGTTGCTTTTGCTTTCCTCTCAACACCCAGACAAAATTATGGAGCTTTCCGCCGCGGTGTTGATTGCGTGGGGGGCGACGTTCTTTATCTTGATGTTCTACAGTTTCTTCCACCGTATTTTGGGTGAGCGTGGCTTAAAAGCCGTCGAGCGTTTGATGGGCTTGCTGTTGGTCATGATTTCTACCCAAATGTTCCTTGATGGTGTGAAAAGCTACCTAGGCTAGCGCCAAACAAATACAAAAAAGCCGCTCTTGTGAGCGGCTTTTGTTTATCTGAGGCTTTTACATCATATGCTTGCGGCGAATGTCGAGCAGAGCAAAGATGCCAAAAATCAAAATCGAATACTTTTCCCATGCGCTCATCTTAATCTTGTCACCAAATGCACCAATAAAGATGGCCATTTGCAGACCGTGCATGATGAATAAGAAAGCGGTCATTATGTACAACGCAATCGCCGCTTTACCAGGGAATGGCATAAAGAAGTTGAGGATTAACACGAACCATACGAAGGCGATGGCCGCTTTAGCCAGTATCAATAGTGCTTTCATTTAACTATCCTTTTAAATCGAGGCGTGAAGCTGGTGAACGTTCGTATAAACGATAACTCACTTGGCCTGCCGTTTTTTCGCGGTGCAAGCGCCAGCTTTCTGGCAGCCCAGCAATGCTTAGCTCTTTTTCCGTTTCAATATAAATCATCGCATCTTCAGCAAGCCAGCCGTTTTGCTCCAGCAAGGTCACGGTTTCATCCAATAATCCTTTGCGGAACGGCGGATCGATGAATACTACGTGGTGCGGTGTCCCCGGTTGCTTCAAAAAGCTGATAGCGTCGGTGTTCACAACGTGAATGTTATTGGCATTCAAAGAGGACACATTTTTTTGCAGTTGCTGAAATGCTTGTGGGTTTAGCTCAATCATAGTCACAAGTTCGGCTTGGCGAGAAGCGGATTCGAAGCCAAGGCCACCAGAGCCAGCGAACAAATCAAGACACTTCGCTTGTGGGACATCTTGAGCCAACCAGTTAAACAGGGTTTCTTTTACGCGATCCGTGGTTGGGCGTAAGCCTTCTGCATCATGAACAGGGAGCTTTCTGCCTCTCCATAAGCCACTAATAATGCGCACAAAGCCTGTTGTTGGCTTTTTTTGTGATGAGTTTTGCTGGCGACGTCTTACCATAGATTTTTTGACCGCTAATAAAGTGATACTATATCCAATCGCCCAAGCTTTGAGCTTGGATACAGCCCAGAATATTCAAGATGACAGAGTGTAACACTAATAAGATTAGATTCACCTAATTGGAAAGTTTTCATAACTTTGTCATTCGCCTTTTCAGTAAAGATAATAATCTTGTCAGAAAAGAGTCATTAATAGATAAGAAGACAATCTAGGATAGCCCCAGATGACGGAAAAAAAGAAGCGCGGATTACTTTCGTGGCTAGGTTTTGGTGATGAAGAGCAAAGCCAAAAACCGACAACTGAAGAATCAGTAAAAGAAGAAGCAGTGGAAGCACCTGCCGCCGAGCAACAACCAACAGAAGACGTTGCCGAGCAAGCAGAAGAAAAAACAACGGTTGAACAAGAACCAGAGAATGTTGAGGCTGTCCTAGCAGAAGCAGAAGCAGAA
>NZ_JAHGAC010000038.1:0-38209 GCF_030248355.1 Vibrio sp. B172a
TTCGGACTGGGTTTTGTCGTTTATAAGCAAAAATATTTTCCCTTTCCAGGGTACGAGTCCCGGTTGCCCGCAACCCCGGCCTCTCCGCCATTTATTTAGAAAGCCTTGCTAGAAATAGCAAGGCTTTCGTCGTTTCTAGAGCCTTCAATTTCCTACTTGCTCTAGCCTTATTTACCATTAAGCTCCCTCCTTCTTAAACCGATCTCTTTTACTTGCTTGCTATATGTGTGTAGGTGCTTACTATCTTTTTAGTGACTATTAAATATAGGTCTTCATTTATAATCTCTGAATCTAAGCATTATGACTGCACATCTTTAAAAGATAACTGAGAATCATTATTAATATTTAGTTACACTCACATCAATTGGAATAATGAGTGACTAAATACATGGATATATCTCGTCGACGCTTTCTTCAATCTTCCTTAGCGATCTCTGCGCTTACCGTTCTGCCTGCATGTTCTCTATCTAAGAGCACTAACAAACAAGGTCAGCATATATACGATATCACTGCAGAGCCTTCTACTGCTGAATTGGTACCAGGGTTTACCACGGATGTACTTGCGTTTAATGGCTCGATTCCAGCGCCTACGATTCGTTGTCGCCAAGGCGAGAAAGTTATTATTCGGTTTACTAACAAGCTTTCAGAGCCGACTACAATCCACTGGCATGGCTTGCGAATCCCTATTGAAATGGATGGTGTCCCTTTCTTGAGCCAGCTGCCTATCATGCCGGATGAAACATTCGTTTATGAATTTACACCGCCAGATGCGGGCACATTTTGGTATCACCCACACATGAATAGTGTTAAGCAACTTGGTATGGGCTTAGTCGGGCTAATTGTCGTTGAAGAGGCTGAGCCTGTTCAGTTTGATGAAGAGCATGAAGTCGTCCTCAAGCATTGGCATTTAGACAAACAAGGTCAGTGGAAGAACCTTATGGTACCGCGCTTAAGCGCTCGTATGGGGACCCTCGGAGAGTGGAGTAGCGTTAATGGTGTTCATGAGCCTGTTTATATGCTGAAACAGAATGCTACCACGCGATTAAGAATTGCTAATGTCGATAACACCATTACTTACCCGATCGCTATAGTAGGCGCAGAGGCTTGGGTTATTGCTATAGATGGTAATCCTGTTAAAACGCCTTATAAGCTCACTCAGCACAAAATTGGTCCAGGAATGAGGTTAGATGTTGGATTGATTGCTCCGAAGGCTGGAGAACGTGTTTATGTGCGTCAAATGAAAGGACGTTTCCCATTTCCTTTGTGTGAGTTTGATATTGTTGAGTCTGACCTGCCAAGTAATCAGAAACTGCCTTTATTGCCTCTCAACCCTGTGCCAGATCTTGATTTGGAAAATGCGGAACAAATTGATTATGTGTTTGAATGGGAGGGGGCGGTCACTCCTGCCGATAAATCGGGCAAAGCGATACCTAAGTTTTGGCTAATGAATAAACGAGCTTGGGAGGGAATGAGTAAAGATAATATTCCAGCACCGCTTTCAACATTGGAGCTCGGAAAAACTTATATTTTCAACCTTAAGAACGTCACCCAATATCATCATCCTATTCACCTTCATGGGCACACATTTACTGTTCTTGAGTTAGATGGCAAAAAACTCAATGAACCGTTTCATACCGATACGGTCTTGCTTGGAAAAAACGGCAGTGCGAAAGCGGCATTTGTTGCAGATAACCCGGGACGTTGGATGTACCATTGTCATGTGATCGAACACATGAAGACGGGGTTGATGGGATATATTGAAGTAAAGTGACTCCTGTAACTTTTTAAATCTTGATAAGTTTTAAGCGCTATACTTTGCTGAATTCTAAGATTGTATAATCACTATTGCCGTAAATTTGATTACAATGTCGCCATTAACTTTTCTGGGGGAATTATGGGACAACTATCCGTTTTGGGTTTTATTGCATTGGGTGGTGCATTTGGTGCATGTTCTCGGTACTTAATTTCTGAACTTTGTGTGATGCTACTCGGTCGTGGCTTTCCGTACGGTACCTTAACCGTGAACGTCGTTGGCTCATTTATTATGGGTCTACTGATTGCTGCGTTTGAAACGGAGTTGATGGTCACTGACCCATGGCGTCAAATCATCGGTCTTGGCTTTTTGGGCGCATTAACTACATTCTCTACTTTCTCGATGGATAACGTGTTGCTTATGCAGCAGGGCGCTTTCTTTAAGATGGGATTGAACGTACTACTGAATGTCGTGTTAAGCATTTCAGCTGCGTGGATTGGTTTCCAATTATTGATGCGTAGCTAGCAAAAATACTCAAATCTTAATCAGGTCGGCTTGGTTTAACCAAGCCGTTTTTATATACTGATTTCACTTGTCGGAGTGCCATAAGGCTGAGACCGTTAATTCGGGATCCGTTGAACCTGATCAGATTAGAATCTGCGAAGGGAACAAGAGAAGATATCTACACCAGAGCTCTATCTGGTTGACCTATCAAATAGTCGAATGTTGTTATAGGCGAAGAGTACTTGCTCAATCTGTCCTTAATTCGATTCCTCTTGTCGCATCTATCCGCCAAGCATTTTTATCCCAATACTTTTTATCTAAGCATAACAAAGCAAGGAAAAATGCTATGTCGAGTCGCAAGCAAGCGAGACTGGAAGCAAAACAGTTCATTGATACACTCTCGGTACAACCGTACCCAAATTCAACCAAAGTCTACGTAGAAGGTTCACGTCCTGATATTCGTGTGCCAATGCGTGAAATATCACTCGTTGATAGCCTTATTGGAGGCACAAAAGAAGCGCCTATTTTCGAGCCTAATGAGCCAGTACGCGTTTACGATACCTCGGGTGTATACACAGACTCAAATCACACCATAGACCTTTACAATGGATTACCTAAACTGAGAGAAGGGTGGATTGAAGAGCGTGCCGATACTGAACTACTCGATGAAGTAAGCTCGGTATACACTAAAGAGCGCCTAGAAGATGAAACGCTAGACGATCTTCGTTACGGCAATTTACCACGTATTCGACGTGCCAAAGATGGGCAGTGCGTGACTCAATTGCACTATGCTCGCAAAGGCATTATCACCCCAGAAATGGAATACATCGCCCTACGTGAAAATATGGGGCGTGCTCAATACCGCGATGAAGTACTGAATCAACAGCATCCGGGTCAAAGCTTCGGAGCGAACTTACCAAAGGACATTACCGCCGAGTTTGTGCGTAAAGAAGTCGCCGAAGGTCGCGCGATTATCCCTTCTAATATTAACCACCCAGAATCCGAACCAATGATCATTGGGCGTAACTTTTTGGTCAAAGTGAACGCCAACATCGGTAACTCATCGGTCACTTCTTCGATTGAGGAAGAAGTAGAAAAGTTAGTATGGGCAACGCGCTGGGGTGGAGATACTGTTATGGATCTCTCTACTGGACGTAATATTCACGAAACTCGCGAGTGGATTCTGCGTAACAGTCCGGTTCCGATCGGTACCGTACCAATGTACCAAGCGCTTGAGAAAGTGAATGGTGTTGCTGAAAACCTTAACTGGGAAGTGATGCGCGATACTCTGATCGAGCAAGCAGAGCAGGGCGTTGACTACTTCACTATCCATGCCGGTTTACTACTTCGTTATGTGCCAATGACTGCAAAACGTGTTACTGGTATCGTCTCTCGTGGTGGCTCTATCATCGCGAAATGGTGTTTAGCGCATCACCAAGAAAGCTTCTTATATACCCACTTCCGAGAGATCTGTGAAATCTGTGCTAAGTATGATGTCGCACTATCTCTCGGTGATGGTCTGCGCCCTGGCTCGGTTGCCGATGCTAACGACGAAGCGCAATTTGCAGAGCTTCGTACTCTTGGCGAATTGACTAAGGTTGCGTGGGAATACGACGTACAGGTGATTATCGAAGGTCCTGGTCATGTTCCAATGCATATGATCAAAGAGAACATGGAAGAGCAGTTAGAGCACTGTCATGAGGCTCCTTTCTATACCCTTGGTCCACTGACGACAGACGTCGCACCCGGTTACGACCATATTACTTCAGGCATCGGCGCTGCCATGATTGGTTGGTATGGTTGTGCAATGCTTTGCTACGTAACTCCTAAAGAGCATCTTGGCTTACCAAACAAAGAAGACGTGAAAGTAGGCATGATCACTTACAAGCTTGCTGCGCACGCCGCTGATTTAGCGAAAGGGCACCCTGGCGCTCAAGTTCGTGATAACGCGCTGTCTAAAGCTCGCTTCGAGTTCCGATGGGAAGACCAATTCAACTTATCACTCGATCCAGATACCGCGCGCGCTTTCCATGACGAAACCTTGCCTCAAGAGTCCGGCAAAGTTGCTCACTTCTGTTCGATGTGTGGACCAAAGTTCTGCTCGATGAAGATCTCGCAAGAGGTACGAGAGTATGCGAAAGACACTGAGCAAGTTGCTGCGGACCAAGCTATATCGATCAAAATGCTGGATGATCCTCTTGAGGGGATGCGTCAGAAATCGCAAGAATTTAGAGATACAGGTTCTGAGCTATACCACCCAGCAGCACATGCCGAGGTGAGTGACTAATGAGCAAAATCCTTATTCCGTCATCATTGATTGAACTGACTGGTTTAGTTCAGCAATGTTTGTTGTTGGCGAAAGAACAGGGTTTTAGCATCGAAGACATTGAGTTGGGTGTGAGCCCTACTCAATCTATTCAGCTTGTTCGCGACCAACAGACCACACGCATAACGACAGATCTTACTGATGGTTATGACTCTGAGCATGAGACTTCATTTGTGCTCTATTACCGCTCTGCTTTATCGGTAGAAGCGTGTGCTAAGCAACCGTCGAAAGCGATTTATATTGGCATTGCTGATACGCAGGTATCCGATGAAAAGGAGAAAGTGCTTCAGCTTGATATCTGGCGTCACCCAATTAACAACGAAGTGAGAGCGCTTTCCGTTAAGTCCAAATTCAACGCAATGTTCGATCCTGAACATCACCTTGCTTGGATAGTAACGCTGACAGTACTCGATTTTCCTATCGAAGATGCGTTAACACTTACTCGAGGAATGCTAACTCAACAAGCGAATGTTTCACGTGAAACACTGTTGAATGACAACCTTAACGAGGAAAGATCTACTCAGTGGGCTGACCAATTTGATGATTTTCCCACACCTGTACTGGAGGATAACCGACTAGGTATTCAAGTTGGTTGGTCTGCACAAGGCGAAAGCGTTAGCTTTCCAACTCTAACCAAGCAAAGTCTAGGGCTCTATCCAGTCGTTGATGATGTTGCTTGGATTGAGCGTCTACTGCCACTAGGCATCAACACTATTCAACTGCGAATCAAGAACCCACAACAAGCCGATTTAGAACAACAGATCATTCGAGCAATTGAGCTAGGCCGTCAGTATCAAGCACAAGTGTTCATTAATGACTATTGGCAGTTGGCAATCAAGCATGGCGCTTATGGCGTTCACCTAGGACAAGAAGACATAGAAGAATCGAATTTGGCTCAGCTAACTAAAGCCGGCATTCGTCTTGGCCTTTCTACTCATGGTTATTATGAGCTACTGCGCATCGTACAAATTCATCCTAGTTACATCGCGCTAGGGCATATTTTCCCAACCACCACTAAACAGATGCCATCGAAACCACAAGGTTTGGTGCGCTTGGCTCTGTATCAAAAGCTGATTGATAGCATTCCTTATACAAATACAGAGGCTGCTTTCCGTCCAGCAAAAGACAAAGCAGGTAGTGACTATGTGCTTGGCTTTCCGACGGTTGCGATTGGTGGTATTGACCAATCTAATGCAGCCCAAGTTTGGCAAACAGGTGTTTCTAGTTTGGCAGTTGTGCGAGCTATTACGTTGGCAGAATCACCTCAGTCCGTCATCGAGTTCTTCGCAAAACTGATGAAGGAAAGACAGCTAACGTTTACTGATCAGAATAGTGAATTGGCGCATAACAAGAGAGGCGAGCATGCTCACGGATAAGCAGTTTCTTCGCTATCAGCGCCAAGTCGCTCTGCCTGAAATTGCCGAAATTGGGCAAGAACGTATGAGCAAATCTCATGTGCTGATCATCGGTTGTGGTGGGTTAGGGAGCGCAGCGAGTTTGTACTTGGCATCAGCGGGAGTTGGTAAATTGGTTGTGGTCGATGACGATGAAGTTGATAGCAGTAACCTGCAACGTCAGATCATTTATCGCGAACAAGACCTCCAAGTTGCGAAAACAAAAGCGACTGTAAAGCAACTGACTGACCTTAATTCTATGGTTCAAATTCGCGCTCTTAATAAGCGATTAGACAAAGCACAGCTGCAGCTTGAGGTGATGCTAGCGGATGTGGTGCTCGACTGCACCGATAACATGCCAACGCGCCAGCTCATTAACCAAGTTTGTTTCGAGCAAAATACGCCGCTCATCTCGGCGGCGGCAATTGGTTGGCAAGGCCAATTCGCTGTCTTTGATTACCAAACACCAAGTGAACAAGAAACGCAGAGTAAAGCCTGTTACCGCTGTTTGTATCCGTTCGACGAATTACCGCAAACGCAAAAGTGCAGTGAGAGCGGTGTCGTCGGTCCGGTGGTGGGTACACTTGGCAACTACCAAGCGATAGCGGCAATTCAAAAACTGGCGACGGGAAAGTTTCATGTTGAGACTGCCAAGTTACACCTGTTCGATGGATTGAAGCTGCAATGGCAAACCATGGCGATAAGTAAAGATAAACAGTGCCAAGTGTGTGCTCAGATTTAGTTTACGAGTAATGGGCAGAATTAAGAGAGTTGGAAGCAATGACGTTATCAGAACAACAAACAACACAAATGACAGCTGCTGACTTAGATGTGATCACTATTGTCATCAATGACCAGTCACATCAAGTTGCCAGTGAGTCAAATCTACAGCAAATCATTAGTCAATTTGCGCTGCCTGAAATGGGCTGTGTTTTTGCAATTAATAACAATGTTGTGCCGCGCGGTGAGTGGGCTAGCACAGTTCTTTCACAGGGAGATAGCATCTCTTTGTTTCAAGCGATCGCAGGGGGTTAAAGTCGATGCTTAAAATTGGTGATAAACAATTCGAATCAAGACTGTTCACGGGAACAGGGAAGTTTGCCAACAGCCGATTAATGGCAGAAGCGATTCAAGTATCGGGTTCTCAACTTGCGACCATGGCGTTGAAGCGTGTGGATGTGAACGACCAACAAGACGATATTTTGCTGCCGTTAGTACAAGCGGGTGTGAACTTATTGCCGAACACCTCAGGTGCAAAGAATGCTAAAGATGCTGTGTTTGCAGCACAATTGGCGAGAGAAGCGTTGGGTACTAACTGGTTAAAACTAGAAATTCATCCAGACCCGAAGTACTTGATGCCCGATCCAATTGAGACACTAACAGCCGCTGAGCAACTGGTTCGTGAGGGTTTCATTGTCCTTCCTTATTGTCATGCTGACCCGGTTCTGTGTAAACGATTGGAAGAAGTAGGCTGTGCTGCAGTCATGCCATTAGGTGCGCCGATCGGTTCTAACAAAGGGATAGTTTCTCACGATTTCCTAGAGATCATCATCGACCAAGCTAATGTTCCTGTCGTTGTTGATGCGGGTATTGGTGCTCCTTCACATGCCGCGCGTGCGATGGAAATGGGCGCGGATGCCGTGCTCGTCAATACAGCGATTGCAGCTTCGAGCGATCCCGTTGCGATGGCGAAGGCATTTAAGTTGGCGGTAGAGTCCGGGCGTATGGCTTATGAAGCTGGACTTGCCGGTAAGGTTTCTCATGCGGTTGCGTCGAGTCCACTGACGTCATTCCTAGATGAGCTTTAGTACTAGATTGGTTTAGCTATTAAGCGAGGAAAACATGAGCTTCGTTGAACAATTTAAGCAGCTTAATTGGGATGATATTTCGATGTCGATCTACGCGAAAACGGCACAAGATGTTGAGCGAGCATTGAATAAACCCAAGCGTGATTTGGAAGACTTTAAAGCGCTAATTTCACCAGCTGCTGAAGCGTACTTAGAGCAGATGGCACAACTGTCATACTCGGCCACTCGCAAGCGTTTTGGTAATACCATGTCGCTTTATATTCCATTGTACCTTTCTAACTTGTGCGCCAATGCTTGTACTTATTGTGGCTTCTCCATGGAGAACAGAATCAAGCGTCGTACCTTGAATCGGGACGAAGTGGCAGCAGAAGTTGAAGCCATTAAACGCATGAAATTCGATAGCGTATTGCTGGTGACTGGCGAACACGAAACCAAAGTGGGCATGAAATACTTCCGCGAAATGGTGCCTATGATTAAGAAGCGCTTTAACTATTTGGCGATGGAAGTACAGCCACTTGATCAAGACGAATACGCTGAGCTCAAGACATTGGGTTTGGATGCGGTGATGGTCTATCAAGAAACGTATCATCCTTCGACTTACGCCGAGCACCATTTGCGTGGCAACAAGATGGATTTCGAATACCGATTGGATACACCCGATCGTCTTGCAAAAGCGGGTATTGATAAGATCGGTATCGGTGCTTTGATAGGGTTGGAAGAGTGGCGTACCGATTGCTTTTATGTGGCAGCGCACTTGGACTATCTTGAGCGCACGTATTGGCAGACTCGTTACTCGATTTCTTTCCCGCGTTTGCGTCCTTGTGAGGGTGCGCTCCAACCCAAATCAGTCATGACGGATAAGCAACTTGTTCAGCTGATTTGCGCTTATCGTTTGTTGAATCCAGAAGTGGAGTTGTCATTATCGACTCGTGAGTCACCGAAGTTTAGAGATAACGCATTGCCTTTAGGCATTACCAGTATGTCTGCTGCATCGAAAACTCAGCCGGGTGGTTATGCGATGGATGATGTTGAACTCGAGCAGTTTGAGATCAGTGATGAGCGAAGCGCAGGTTCTGTGGAAGATATGATTCGAGCCAAAGGGTTTGACCCTGTATGGCGAGATTGGCACTCGGCGTATTCTGGTTAAGTAGCAAAGAAAGCCACTGGTCATCGTTATGTTTCACGTGAAACATAGGCAAAAAAAGAGGGTTGATGCAAAACATCAACCCTCTACTTTTTTCTAGCTTCTAGCTTCTAGCTTCTAGCTATGTGCTACTGGTAGCGTTGCTTGACGAAGCCACTCTTTCACATCACCTTCAACAAGTGGGCTGATCTCATCCCATACCTTCTGATGGTAATCATTCAGCCAAGCAAGTTCTGGACGAGTTAGCATATCAGCGTTGATATTTCGCTTGTCGATTGGACAGCGCGTTAGCGACTCAAATGACAGAACAGGGAAGTCACCGTTAGTTGGTGTTTCAACAACAAGCTCTAGGTTTTCAATACGGATACCAAACGCATCTGCACGGTAGTAGCCTGGCTCGTTGGACAGCACCATACCTTCTGTTAGAGGCACGTCGATTTGCTTCTTAGAAATGCTCGCCGGACCTTCATGAACACTTAGGAAGTGACCAACACCGTGACCAGTACCATGATCGTAATCGTAGCCTTCCGCCCATAGGTGCTGACGAGCTAGCGTATCGATTTGGTAACCACGTGTGCCTTTCGGGAAACGTGCACGAGCAACACCGATGTGACCTTTTAGCGCGAGAGTGAATTGTTTAATCATCTCTTGTGAAGGCTGACCGATCGCGATGGTACGCGTGATGTCTGTCGTGCCATCTAGGTACTGACCGCCTGAATCCACTAGGTAAAGTGTGTTCAGCTCTAGCTTGCCAGGTTCAGGTTGGTTTTCGTGGTTGTAGTGACACATCGCCGCGTTGCCACCTGCTGCCGAAATAGTATCGAAGCTAAGATCCATCAGTGTCGGGTCTTCGCTACGGAACGCTTCCAGTTTGTCTGCCAGCGTCGCTTCATCATGCAGGTTACCAGCAACGACTTCAGCATCTAACCAAGATAGAAACTTGCTCATCGCCACACCATCGCGGATATGACATGCTTTCATTCCTGCGATTTCAACTGCGTTCTTCGCTGCTTTTGGCATTAGGCATGGATCAGCTTTACTCACCACAGATGCGCCAGCATTTTGTAGAACCAACTTAAACCATGCGTTACTTGTCGCAGGGTCAACCAGTACATTTTTGCCAGTTAGAGTTTCTAGTCGTGCTTGCAATGTTTCTGGGTGATGAACTGTTACGCCAGAACCAACGTGAGCGTCAAACTCAGTAGGTAGGCGAGCAGGATCTAGGAAGTATTCCACGCTTGAATCTGAATGCAGAATCGCGTGAGAAAGCAGAACTGGTAGACGTGATACATCTAGACCACGAACGTTAAGCAGCCAACAGATAGAGTCAAGTGCTGTGATCACTGCGCTGTCTGCGCCGGCTTTTTTCACGAGCTCTGCGATTTCTTGGCGCTTACTTTCACTTGATTGACCAACCGCTTCTGTTGCCATTAGGCGAACATCAGAAACCACAGGAGCAGGGCGGTCGTGCCACAGCTCATCAATTGGGTTGCTGTCGAGAATCTTAAGCTCAAGTGCACCTGCAAGTTTTGCTTGTGCCATGTCTAACCAAGCAGAGTTGTGCATGCGAGGGTCGATTGCCACAGATGCGCCATTTGCAAGGTGGTCTTTAATCCAATCTAGTGCAGGCTCTTCAATCAGGTGACGGTATTCGAATAGATCAGCAGGAACCTGCTTAGTGACTTGTACCGTGTAGCGACCATCAACAAAGATAGCGGCTTTGTCTTTGGTGATTACCGCAGCACCAGCAGAACCGGTAAAACCAGTTAGCCAGTGTAAACGCTCGTTGTGCGCTGGTACGTATTCGCCCAAGTACTCGTCTTCATGTGGGACAAGTAGGGCATCAATATTATGTTGTGCTAGCCATTCGCGAATTGCATTCACGCGGCTTTGGGTATCGTTGTGCATCTGTGTTATTCCTTCAAATTACCGCTCCTTCATGCTCAGGTGTGGGAGCTGTTTCCATCTGCTTCATGCAGTTTACGATTCCATTGAGGTTCGCAATCACTTCAATAGAGTCGGAGTACAACAGGCCATAGATGAGCCAAAAAGGACTATCGACTGTTAAGCTACTCATTTTACCGTAAGAGCGCAAATCGCGTCCGGGATTTTTATCTAAGATGATCGGTTTTTTGCGTGATCATGGTACGTAGCCAAGTTAAAGCCGGGTCATTTTCTCTGTCTCGGTGCCAGAACAAAGTGTAAGCCATTGGCGGGAATTCGAGTGGCAGTGGCAGTAATGCCATGTCGTGTTGTTTGGCGGCCAGCTTCACAAAGTGGCTTGGTGCAGTAAACACAAAATCAGTGTAAGAACACAAACTGGCGGCACTGTTAAAGTCCGGTACGGTGACTGCGATATCACGTTCGCGACCAATGTCGGCTAAACGATAGTCGAGCAACCAACGGTCGTTGCCATCACAACGCACCTGTACATGACGCAGGGCTAGATAAGCCTCTAAGTTCCAATTACCACGCAAAGCCGGGTGGTCTTTACGCACGATACACATTTGGTGGTCACGATAGATCTCCTGTTCACAAATGTCATCTGGCGGCAGCATAGTCAGCTTAGCGTCGTTGATGTCGATATCTCGACCTGTCATGCCTAAATCGATTTCACCGCGCTGAATCATCTTGAACGTTTGTTCCGACCAAGAGTGGGTGCTTATGGTCACGCCTGGTGCTTGTTGGAAAATCGCTGGCAAGAAGTGGGGCAGAATGAGCGGGTAGACACTCTCTACCGCTGCGATTTGAAAACGGTACTCACTGCTCTGTGGCGAGAACTCTTCGGGTTGAGTCAGTACCTCAAGTTGGTTTATCAACAGATCCAGTTTCGGTTTAAGGAACAATGCGCGCGGTGTTGGCGTCAATCCGTGTGAGTTTCGAGTGAATAGGGGATCATCAAATTGGGTACGTAATTTCGCTAAGGATTTACTCACGGCAGACTGACTCAAGCACAGTCTGTGGGCGGCTCGGGTGACATTCAACTCTTCAATCAGCACTTTAAAACAGACCAGCAAATTGAGGTCGATGCGTGCCAGTTTCTCTACGTTCACAGTGATTTTCCCCATTGGAATAATGGTCATGAGTATACATCATTTCCATTCATATCATCAGATGATTAAGCTTTGCTCAAAAGTTCTTGTTCAATTTGGAGTGTTTTGTGTCTAGCCATATTACAAATAGCAAAAAACAGATGGCGCTGTTGACCATGTTAGTTCTGTTCAGTCCGCTTGCGATTGATATCTATCTACCTGCTTTGCCTCTTATCGCGTCCACTTTTCAGGTAGAAAATGCATTGGCACAAGACACCATCACTTGGTTCCTATTTGCTATGGGTGTTGGTCAGCTATTCGCTGGTCCCTTGGCAGATAAACTCGGACGTCGAACTGTTGCATTGGGAGGCATCACCATCTACGCATTGAGCGCTTTATTGGCGTGGAGTGCTCAAAATATTGAGTGGATGTTGGCGGCTCGCTTGCTACAAGGCTTAGGTGCATGTGCAACATCTGTAGCAGCCTTTGCAACAGTTCGCGATATCTTTGGCCCGGAAAAAAGCGGCAAAATGATCAGCTACCTTAACGGTGCGATCTGCTTTATCCCGGCACTGGCACCGATCCTTGGTAGTTGGTTAACCCAACAATTTGATTGGCGTGCAAACTTCAGCTTTATGGCGGGTTTCGCTGTGATTGCAGGTGCGATGATGTTCCTTGGAATGAAGGAAACCAACCCTGCAACAGAAAAGCAGGCGGTATTTAAACTGAGCCGCTACTGGGCAGTCTTGAGCACACCATCATTCATCTTCCACGCTTCACTGTGTTTGATGGCGATGGCAGTTATTCTTGCTTACGTGACTTCAGCTCCTGGCGTTCTAATGACAGGCATGGGCTTGTCGATGAATGAATTCACCTTCTGGTTTGGTCTGAATGCAGCGTTCAACATTGCCGCTTGTATGCTTGCACCTAAGTTCATGGATCGTTGGGGTACACACAACTCGCTTGTGGTTGGTATCAGCTTACTGGCGATTTCTGGTGTGATCATGATGGTGATGAAAGAGCACAACACAGCGCTGTCTTTCATGCTACCAATCTTTATCTCATCGGTTGGCTTCGCTTGGATTCTTGGCGCGGCAGCTGGTAAAGCGTTAGAACCGTTTGGTGATAAAGCGGGTACTGCGGCTGCACTACTTGGTTTGTTCCAAATGAGTGGCTCTGGTTTGTTGGTGGGTACGCTACAGCGTTTATCACTGGATCCACAAACTCTGATCGCGATTCATATGTGGGTATTGCTTCCAGCTTTGGTGATTCTGTTTAGCAAAGCAGGTAAGAACTGGCATGCGAAATTGGCGAATGCGTAAAACTCGGTAATTTAGTATTTTCCAATGTACCTAACGCGTGTATATTTGTCGTTCAAACTTTTCTCGACACCATAACGGAACTCATAAAGTAATGTCGTTAACCACGTATGAAATGGCTCGTATCCTAGAGCAAATGGAAGAGTCACCAGAAAAGGTGATGTTTGGTAAGTTGCTTAACGAATTAGGTAACCAAAGCTCTGAGCGCATTCGTAGCGCGGCAAAACAAGTTCCAGTGCCGGTATTACGTGATCTTGTGTATCAATTTCAGCAAGTGATTGAATCACGTAAAGGCGAGCAAGTAGAGCAGATGGCAAAAGACCTCGCGAAGCAAGGCATCTCAGCTGAAGAGCTACTGGCTTACTTGAACAAATAGTAAAAAAATCCCCGCATCATGCGGGGATTTTTTTAGCGAGTGATTTTCTTCTTCAGTATGTGGTCGAGGGACAATGGTCCTGGTCCCCACACAATCACTACAAGAATCATCAATCCCCAAAGTTGGTGATCATAGAAACCTTTCTCCCACAACAGTGGGTAAGAGACCACGGCGATGATGTTGAACACAAACAGAATCGCAGCCATCGGGCGGGTAATCAAGCCTAGTGCTAAGAAGACCGGTAGAACCAATTCTGCAGCCGTACCTAAGTAAGCCGCCAATTCCCATGGCAGTATTGGCACTTGGTATTCCAGCTCAAATAAATACAGTGTGCTATCCCAAGACGAGAGTTTGATTAGCCCTGAATTGAAGAATACCCATGCAACCCACAAGCGACAAAATAGAAGTAGTAAAGGGACAAAGCCGGCTTGTAGGGTACTGATTAAATCGTCGTACCGATTCACTAAGTTTTTAACCGTATCCGTCATAGAGTGCTCCTTAGATTGATTTCAATGTAAAGCCGTCAACGAGATCGAGTGCCATGATGCTATTGAGATGAGCGAGTAAAACTTCAGGTATTTCGCTCAAACTCTGTTTCTGCTCTAAACATTGCAGCAGTTGGAACACATCGGCATCGAGTGCGTGACACAAGGCTTCTCCATTGGCTTGAATCGAGATGACACCTTGCTGTAATTGGTTGATATTAAGTTGTTCGAATTGCCCAGTTTGAATCGCGCTAAACAAATCAAATACTGCGTAGCTGGAGTCAAAGCTTCGGCAGCCTTGTTTAAGGTGCAAAACCAAAGCGGGTTGTTGCTCATCACTTACTTCGCCAAGTAACGCAAGCGGTTTTAATGCTGCCGCATTGGATTGTTCATACTGTGCTTGACGAGCGAGGTCGATATGCCACTCGAAGCGTGCGACTTCAGGGCTGTAAGGTGCTTGTGCGATCACCTGACTGAATTGCATGATGGTGTCTTGAAAGCCTTCGCCATAATGCACCACATTTCCTTCTTCTAATGGATAAGTGAGAACATGCTGGCGAGCCATCTGTTCAAAGCATTCTTCACCAAGTAGCGCTTCAACCATTGGGTAGGTCGCGGATAACACCTCGCTTAAGCTGACGATAAAGTTATTGCGGTAAATCTGCATGCGTTCATCAGCGGTAAACTCATCACTGGCAATATCGCAATCTTCACCGAGTGCTTGATAGTGTAGGGCTTTAGCAAACTGGCTTTGTAAGGTGGCTAGATTCATGATGCCTTCCTTGGTTCGCTTTGTTCACTTGGGAGTGTGCCTTGCAATAGTAGTTGCGATGCTTTCTGCGCTTCTCCGAGCAAGACTTCTGGCGCGGGGATATCCAAGTCCCATTCAATCAGCGCATGACGTGGACCATGTTTTTTTGTCCACTGCGCGAACAGTTGCCAAACTTCATCACTAACTGGGCGGCTATGGGTATCAATCCATATCTCACCTTTGTCGAGTTGTTTGATGGTAAAACCTGCCAAGTGAATCTCATCCACTTTGTCAGCTGGAATCGCATCTAGGTATGTGTCGCAATCAAAACCGTGGTTGAATGCCGAAACATAAACATTGTTTAAATCGAGCAATAAACGACAGTCAGTGCGCTTTTGCACTTCGGTAAGAAACTCCCATTCGCTGATGGTCGAATGTTGAAACTTCACATAACTAGATGGGTTCTCTATCAAGATCTCGCGTTGCAAATAATCCTGCACTTCATTCACGTTACGAGTGAACACTTTGAGCGCTTCTTCCGTATACGGGAGTGGAAGCAGATCATTAAAGTAGTGACCGCCGTTTTCACTCCAACTCAAATGGTCAGAAACAAGAATCGGGTCGATTGAGTCAATCAGCGCTTTAAGTTGAGCAAGGTGCTTTTGATTCACACGTTCCACCGAACCTAGTGACAGACCAATGCCGTGACAGCTAATTTGATATTGCTCGCGTAATGCTTGTAATTGATTGCGCTCTGCAGCGTTGGGTTGAAAATAGTTTTCACTGTGGATTTCTAACCAAGATAACTCGGGTTTGTTTTGGCTAAAGTAATCGAGGTGAGGGGTTCTCAATCCAACTCCAACAAGGTCGTGGAAGGTGTGGTGTTTCACGTGAAACTCCTTTTCAAAGCGGGCGGGAAGAGAAGGATGCGCTGGTTGAGCGTCAACGCATCCTTGCAGTAGCTAGCGATAAAAGATTATGAAGAAGAAGTGCTACCGCCAACGAGTTTGTCACATAGACCTTTTGGTACGACTACGAACGCGTCTTTTTGGTTATCTTCTTTAGAAGTACCAGCACATGAGCTGCTTTTCGTTGCACAGTCGTTTTTACCTGCTTTAGAAACGCCGTAGCACTTCTCTTTATCAGCAGCGACAGCTGGAGCTGCAGTTAGCATTGTGCCACCAAGAGCTAGAAGACCAGTAACAGCAGCAGTAACAGCTAGATTCGACTTTTTCATAATAAATTCCTCTGAATGATTTCCTTTACTTTAAGTTGGCAAG
Source organism: Vibrio sp. B172a (assembly GCF_030248355.1). Classification (NCBI taxonomy): domain Bacteria; kingdom Pseudomonadati; phylum Pseudomonadota; class Gammaproteobacteria; order Vibrionales; family Vibrionaceae; genus Vibrio; species Vibrio sp. B172a. Next base: position 16,173 of record NZ_JAHGAC010000038.1, read on the forward strand.
ATGAATCGCCTGTTTTGGCGTTTTTGTTATCAACTTGCTTAACTTAAAAGATAGGAAACTGGCTAAAAAACTTTCAGAAAAATTTTCGAAACAAATGGCTTTAAAGAATGGAATTTATATAACTTATTGATGTGTAGAGTAAAAAAACGACGAATTTTTTATGAATTTTTGTCTAATCTGAAGAGGTTGTTTAGGTTATAATCTATTTTTATGTATAAATAACCAGTAGCTCTCATCATGATGGATCCATCTCTATTACTCGACGGTTTGAACGACAAACAACGTGAAGCCGTTGCAGCACCTCTAGAAAACTTGCTCGTCCTTGCTGGTGCAGGGAGTGGTAAGACACGCGTTCTTGTTCACCGTATCGCTTGGTTGATGTCGGTCGAGCAATCATCTCCGTTCTCAATCATGTCGGTAACCTTTACCAATAAGGCGGCGGCAGAGATGCGTGGACGTATCGAAGAGCTAATGATGGGCAGTGCAGGCGGTATGTGGAATGGTACTTTCCACGGCATTTGTCACCGTATTCTGCGTGCACACTATCTTGATGCCAAGCTACCGGAAGATTTTCAAATCATCGACAGTGACGATCAACAGCGTTTACTAAAGCGTTTGATCAAAGCGCAAAACCTCGATGAGAAGCAGTGGCCAGCACGCCAAGTGGCATGGTGGATTAACGGTAAGAAAGACGAAGGTCTGCGCCCGTCGCACATTGATGCGTACCATGATCCAGTGACCAAGACATATCTGCAGCTGTACACCGCTTACCAAGAAGCGTGTGATCGTGCTGGTTTAGTCGATTTTGCGGAAATCTTGCTGCGCGCACATGAGCTACTGCGTGATAACAAGTTCGTCCGTGAACACTACCAAGCACGCTTTAAACATATCTTGGTGGACGAGTTCCAAGATACCAACAACATTCAATATGCTTGGCTACGTATGATGGCGGGGCCTGAGTGTCACGTGATGATCGTAGGTGATGACGACCAGTCGATTTACGGCTGGCGTGGTGCAAAAGTCGAGAACATTGAGAAATTTACGCTGGAATTCCCAAGCGTGAATACCATTCGTCTTGAGCAAAACTACCGTTCAACCAAGACCATTCTGGAAGCGTCGAACGCTCTGATCGCGAATAACACCGAGCGTATGGGTAAAGAGCTTTGGACTGATGGCGTTGTCGGTGAGCCTATCTCGGTATACAGCGCTTACAACGAACTAGACGAAGCCCGTTTTGCGGTAAACAAAATCAAAGAGTGGCAAGACAAGGGCGGGGCTCTGAATGACGCTGCAATGCTTTACCGTAACAACGCCCAGTCACGTGTTCTGGAAGAAGCATTAATCCAAGCTGGTTTGCCTTACCGTATCTACGGCGGCATGCGATTCTTCGAACGTCAGGAAATCAAAGATGCCTTGAGCTACATGCGTCTGATTGCCAACCGTAATGATGATGCGGCATTTGAACGTGTAGTGAATACGCCAACGCGTGGTTTGGGTGATAAGACGCTTGAAACCATCCGTTTTGCGGCTCGTGACCGTGGTTGCACCATGTGGGAAGCGAGTGTGGCTATGTTGGATGAGAAGGTGCTTGCAGGTCGTGCTGCTGGTGCTCTAAGTCGTTTTATCGAGCTTGTTACGGCACTAGAAGACGACACCATCGAGATGCCGCTGCATCACCAGACTGACCATGTGATCAAATACTCGGGCTTGTTCGCCATGTACGAGCAAGAGAAGGGCGAAAAGTCTAAGGCGCGTATTGAGAACTTGGAGGAATTGGTGACCGCAACTCGCCAATTCGAGAAACCAGAAGAAGCCGAAGACATGTCACTGCTGACGGCATTCCTAACCCACGCAGCATTAGAAGCGGGCGAAGGACAAGCGGACGAGTTTGAAGATGCGGTTCAGCTCATGACATTGCACAGTGCTAAAGGTCTAGAGTTCCCATTGGTGTTTATGGTTGGTGTGGAAGAAGGCATGTTCCCAAGCCAAATGTCGGCAGAAGAAGCAGGGCGTTTAGAAGAAGAACGTCGTCTGTGTTACGTAGGCATGACCCGTGCGATGCAGAAACTGTACATCACTTATGCTGAAATGCGCCGTTTGTACGGTCAGGATAAGTACCATAAACCGTCTCGCTTTATCCGTGAACTGCCAGAAACTTGTCTAGATGAAGTACGCATGAAGGCGCAAGTTAGCCGTCCTGCAAGCAGTGGTCGATTTAGCCAAACGGCGGTCAAAGAGAGCTTCAATGAAACTGGCTTTACGCTTGGTTCTCGTGTGATGCATCCTAAGTTTGGTGAGGGCACCATCATCAACTTCGAAGGCAGTGGTCCACAGAGCCGCGTACAGATTGCCTTTAACGGTGAGGGCATCAAATGGTTGGTGACTGCTTACGCTCGACTAGAGAAGCTGTAAGGCTTCAAAAAAATCATCAACTTAAGAGCTGCTTCGGCGGCTCTTTTTGTTTGTGCTGTTTGAAGGGAAAGTCTGGTGTTGTTGGTGAATGTCTGTTTTCAACAGAGCAGCTGAGAGAAATTTTAGGCAAAGAAAAACCCCGAGGGCTTACGCCCGTCGGGGTTATAGTCTTACTCGCAGCAATCCGGCTACTAAGAGTGCTCCATGCATCTAATCCATGATAGTGTGCTGAATCCGTCAGCTTAATCCTTACGTCGCCTTCCTAGCGGTGTCCTTAATGACCTTATCCTGGTCTGCTAACCATCCTCGTTAGCTCTCATCACTTGTTCCCTGAGCGGTGTCCCTGACATCATCCTGATGTTCAAATCCTTGCCTCGTCCAGAGGTGTCCATTTCCCGTCCTTAGTAGCAACCATCCTAGTCACTATTGATTCCGTTCAATGTCCAATTTTGCAATCCATGCCCGACTATTCATCCTGAATAACCGTTTCTTCTTCCTGAAGTTCACCAAGTCCGTGGTGTTTCCTGTTCCGTGTCAGCATCCTTCCGACAGGTTTAATATTACGTGTTTAACGATTTCCAACAACGGGCTAATCTCACATTTTTTCACTCTCTTTGTGTTCAAAAAAGATACATAAACATTAAATTCAATGGCTTATGTTCTTTGTTGTACGGTTTTACCATTAAAAAAGAGAGGTTTGCTCAACCCTTTGTGAGAGATCTCGCACAAGGGGTCGAGCGAAAGACTCTTACTGCCCGATAGCGGCACCTTCACGCCTTGGATCGGCTGCGCCCTCAAGACCGTCTTTTGTTATACGTATCGCATGCAGTCCAGAGTTCAAATCACGAACATCAGTTTTAAATCCCATCTTTTCCAACTCAGGCTGTAAGCCTTCTGCAGCGGTACCTTGCTCAATATCTAAGGTACCAAAACGGTTCAGTAATCGTGGCTGATTAATCGCGCTTTGGATGTCCATATCCCATTGCGTGTGGGCGATAATGGCTTGTGCGACGTAACCAATGATGCGGCTGCCACCCGGTGAGCCAATTGCCATGTAAGGCTTATCGTCCTTCATCATAATGGTCGGTGCCATGGATGAACGTGGGCGTTTGCCCGTTTCTAAGCGGTTCGCGATTGGCACTCCATCTTGATGAGTGCGGAAAGAGAAATCAGTCAGTTCGTTATTGAGCAAGAAGCCACGCACCATCAAGCGTGAGCCAAAGGCGTTCTCAATGGTTGTTGTCATTGAAACCACATTGCCTTGCTTATCGACGATATTGAAATGGCTGGTGGAAGGCAGCTCGATTGATTGGTCCATGCTTAGGTTCATCGCGTGTGACCACGGTGGATTGCCGGCTTCAACCTTACGCAAGGCTTTACCGACTTGAATCAACTCAGCACGTTGTTTGAGATAATCTTTATCAAGCAAGCCTTCGGTGGGCATTGGCACATAATCTTGGTCAGCCATGTATTTACCGCGATCCGCGAACGCAAGGCGAGACGCATCGGCGATCACTTGCCATGATTTCGCGCTTTCGGCTCCCCAACCTTTAAGATCGTATTGCTCGGTGATCGCAAGAATCTGTCCAACCGTCAATGCGCCAGAGCTAGGTGGTCCCATGCCGCAAATATCATAGCTTTGGTAAGCCGCACAAACCGGTTCACGTTGCTTGATTTGGAACGCATCAAAGTCAGGTTGTGCCAATACGCCAGGATTGCCCGGTGCATTCTGTACGGTCTTGATGATGTCTGTGGCGATATCGCCTTGATAGAAAGCTTTTGCCCCTCGCTCTGCAATTGCCGTCAGAGTTTGTGCGTATTCAGGGTTTTTCAACAACGTGCCTTCGGTTTTTGGTGAGCCATCTGGATTGAAGAAGTAAGCCTTAGTCGCAGGGAAGCGTGATAGGCGCTTGGCATCTTTCTCAATCAGACTCGCGAGACGAGGACTGACTTCGAAACCTTGCTCAGCCAAGGTAATTACAGGTTGGATGATTTTCTTCCATTCTAACTTGCCGTATTTCTGGTGCGTGTCCCACAGTAGTTTCACTGTGCCAGGAGTGGCGACGGAACGCCCACCGACAACCGCATCGTAAAACTGCAGAGGTTGTCCTTTGTCATCTAGGAAGAGTTTCGGCGTCGCGGCGAGCGGTGCGGTTTCGCGTCCATCATACGTAGTCAGTTTTTGTTTCTCACTGTCCCAATACACTAAGAAGGCGCCACCACCAATGCCTGAAGATTGCGGTTCTACCAAGCCCAGCATCAGTTGTACGGCAACCATGGCATCAATAGCATTACCGCCTTGAGCAAGAACATCCGCCCCGGCTTGGGTGGCAAGTGGGTTGGCTGCGGTGACCATATAATCTTTGGCTTTGACCAATTGCTTTTGCTCGAAACCAGTACTGTGCTCCGGCGCAACCGCATCTGCTGCTTGGTTAGCAAAGGCCGAGGTAGATAAGACGAGTGGGGAAGTAAGAAAAAGACCCGTGGTCACGAGTCGGTTGAACGTCCAATGCATGATGACTCTCCATGTTGCCAGTTTTGTGCTTTCAGCTTGGCAGTCATGAAGAGTCACGTCGAGTCAGCAATCTTAGAAATGTCGATTGTGCTACGCTTTTAAATCAGTACTTTATCCGATAAAAGTGCTGATGGTTTGGTACAAAATGCTGCCGCCCACGAGAGTAAATACCACGCCACACAGACCGTCGATGTAGATGCCTGCTTGTTGCAATTTGCGTTGTAAGCGCTGCGTCGACAGCATCCATGCAAGGCTAGAGAACCAGAATAGCGACAAGCCAAACAGGATGACCAAAGCAATACCTTTGCCAGTGATCGACATACCTGCAGGGACTAAGCTCGACATCAAACTGATAAAGAACACCAAGGCTTTCGGGTTAAGAATGTTGGTCGCAAATCCTTTAGCAAATGCCTGACGCTTATTGCTGATCACTAGGTTGTTTTGCTTCTTAGGTTGATCCGCCATTGGATTTTTGATCATTGAGATCACGGCGCGTAATGCACCAATACCTAAATAGAGCAGGTAACTACCACCGAGCAGTTGCACCACGGAGTACAACACTGGGTGCTGGTGGACGATATAACTTACGCCTGTCAGGCTGAACAAAGAGTGCAGCAAAATACCGACAGACAATCCCAACGCAATGTACAAGCCAGTTTGACGACCATGACGCGTCGCGTTTTGTACAACCAGCGCAAAGTCGGGACCGGGACTCATTAGGGCAATAAAGTGAATGCTGGCGAGCGTCAGCAATATGGTGGATTCATTCATAACACATCTCAAATATAACCAATGTGGCTATTGTCGTGGCAAGTCACCTTGTGGCGCTTGTAAAAAACTGACAGCTTTCTCGGTAAATGAAATTAACGAGTCACTTGAGAAGGGGAAACGCCGTAGGTTTGCTTAAACGCTTTGCTGAAATGCGCTTGATCGTAGAAACCGATTTGATGGGCGACGTCGGTACCACATTGACCAGCTTGCAGTAACTTCATGCCTTGTTCGAGTCGTAGGCGTGCGAACCATGCGTAAGGCGTCATGCCAGTTTGCGCTTTAAAGTGGCGCTGGAACTGAGTGGGGCTCAGTTGGCACAGCTCTGAAAGTGAATCCAAACGCACCGCTTGGTCGAGGTTTGCCATTAGATAATCTTTTAACGTCCCAAGCGATTGATTCCCAAGTGGTACTACTTTTTGTCGCTCAAGCGATCCGTAGCGATCAAAAAGCTGGTTAAATCCTTCAAAAGGAAGGCAATCTTTGGTGAGTTGGCTGAGGTTTTCACGACGAAGTAGCCCATGTAAGTTACTAAGTTGTGAAAATATCTGTGGATCCGAGATGATCAGCTCGTTGAAGTGTATTATTTGACCGTTTTGCTTAAGATCAGCCAGATCGCTCAATAGGTGAGGTTCGATCGCAAATACATTCACTTCATAGCCACTTTCGAGCTTAGATTGCCCGTCGTGCAGCTCATCTGGCGGCATTATCACAATTTGCCCGTGACCAACTTGGTGGCTGTTACCTTGGTATTGGAACTTCTGCGCACCATGCGTGATCAGACCGAGATGAAAATCCAGGTGGTAATGCCTTTGAAAAGCAAATTTCTGGTATTTCGCCTCTATCAGACTCAAGTTGTCATGGTCGGTTGCGTAGTACTGAATATGTTCCATTAAATAAAAAAAGCTTGGTCACATTATGACCAAGCTTATCCATCAATTTCTTAAATGTCTTGTAAAAAACGATCAGGCAGCTTGAGCCGCTTTGCGTGACTTGCGGTTATTACGCAGACCATCAAAGCTAAACACCACCAAAGCACCCCAAATAAAGGCGAAGGTAATGGCTTTATCGCTGGTGAACGGTTCGCCGTAAATCAGCACCGCAAGCAAGAACATCAGACTTGGACCAATGTATTGGAAGAAGCCCAACGTCGATAGCTTTAGACGGGTTGCTGCGCCAGTAAAACACAGTAGCGGCAGGGTAGTGATCACGCCTGCAGCAATCAACAAGGTATTCAGCTGCATTGGGTTATCTAGCATGTTGGACGTCGGTGAACTCGCAATAAACAGCAAGTAAATTGCTGCAGCAGGTAACATCACCAAGGTTTCAATGAATAGTCCGGTTTGTGCTTCCACACTGACTTTCTTACGCAGCAAGCCATAAAAGCCGAAACTCATTGCCAGCGCTATCGCGACCACAGGCACCGAGCCAAAGACGATCAGCTGAACTAATACGCCACAAGCAGCAAGGACAACCGCGAACCACTGAAGCTTACGTAGACGCTCACCAAGGAAGACCATCCCGAGTAAGACGTTGATCAGTGGGTTAATGTAATAACCTAAGCTGGCATCGAGCATGTGATTCGAGTTCACCGCCCAAATGAAGATCAACCAGTTTGCACCCACCAAAATGGCAGTAGAAACCAGAAACATCATCTTGGTTTTGTTTTTAATGATGTCGCGAACCGAGCGCCAATGGCGACCAAAATGGAGGAGTGCGGCTAGCAAAAAGAAAGACCAAATCACTCGGTGGCTTAAGATCTCTAGTGGCGAGACTTCAGCAATCGATTTGAAGTAAATGGGTGCGATGCCCCACATGGTGTACGCGCCAATAGCAAGCAAGACGCCTTGCCGTGAGCGTTGTTGTTCTTCTGGTGTCATGGGATGTCACCTAATTGAGTTTTTATAGAGCAGAAAATCAGTATACGAGTCGTGAGCTGAATCACCTAACAATTTGCGGTTTTATTCACCATGAAACCCCATTACAATGTGCCCTCACTTTGCGTGCTAGTGGCATGCATAAGCACCTCTTTTTAAGACCCAATCTGAGATTTTTCATGACCTCTACCTTGTTAGCCGAACAATCAGACTCGCCTGTAACGCCTCAACGTGTGTTGGAGGATGTGTTTGGTTACCAAGAGTTCCGTGATGGTCAGCAGTTGGTGATTGACGCTGCAGTAGAAGGTCGCGACAGCTTAGTTATCCTGCCTACTGGTGGCGGGAAGTCGCTGTGTTATCAAATTCCTGCTTTGGTTCGCTCTGGCATTACTTTGGTCATTTCTCCGCTTATCTCGCTGATGAAGGACCAAGTGGACCAACTTAAAGCCAACGGTGTAGCGGCTGAGTGTATTAACTCGACCATGCCTCGTGAAGAGCTGCTCAGCGTGTATAACCGCATGCACACTGGGCATCTTAAGTTGGTGTACGTCTCGCCAGAACGCGTATTGATGCGTGATTTCATTGAGCGCTTGGAAAACTTGCCGCTATCGATGATTGCCGTCGATGAAGCGCACTGTATTTCCCAGTGGGGACACGACTTCCGTCCAGAGTACGCCGCGCTTGGTCAACTTAAGCAGCAATTTTCCCATGTGCCATTTATGGCGCTGACGGCGACCGCAGATGACGCTACGCGCCGAGATATTCTTGAGCGTCTGCAACTGAATAATCCAGAGGTTTACCTAGGCAGCTTCGACCGCCCTAACATCCGCTACAACTTAGTTGAGAAGCACAAGCCGGTTTCGCAAATCGTTCGTTATCTTGAAACCCAAAAGGGTAACTGCGGCATCATCTATTGTGGTAGCCGTAAGAAAGTTGAGATGGTGACTGAGAAGTTGTGCAACAACCACATTCGTGCTGCTGGTTATCACGCAGGTATGGACGCTGATGAGCGCGCTTATGTTCAAGAAGCTTTCCAACGTGATGACATTCAAATTGTAGTAGCGACCGTGGCATTCGGTATGGGCATCAACAAACCAAACGTGCGCTTTGTGGTTCACTTTGATATCCCGCGCAATATCGAATCCTACTATCAGGAAACCGGTCGTGCAGGGCGTGATGGTCTGCCTGCGGAAGCGATGATGTTGTATGACCCGGCGGACATCAGTTGGCTGCGTCGTATGTTGGATGAGAAAGACGATGGTCCACAGAAGCAGGTGGAAACTCACAAACTGAATGCGATGAGTGCCTTTGCTGAGGCGCAGACTTGTCGCCGTCAGGTGCTATTGAATTACTTTGGTGAGTATCGTGAGAAGCCATGTGGCAACTGCGATATTTGCTTAGATCCACCGAAACACTTTGATGCCACAGAAGAAGCACGTAAGGCGTTGTCTTGTGTGTACCGTGTTAATCAAAGCTTTGGTATGGGTTACGTAGTAGAAGTGCTACGTGGCATGCAAAATATTCGTGTACGTGAAAATGGGCACGATAAGATTTCTACCTACGCGATAGGGCGCGATCACAGCCACGATTACTGGGTGAGTATCTTCCGTCAGTTAATCCACAAAGGGCTGTTGTTCCAAAACATCACGCGTAACTCAACGCTGCAACTTACCGAAGAAGCGCGTCCGCTGCTACGTGGCGATGTGACTCTAGAGTTAGCGGTTCCGCGTTTAGACACCGCAGCACGTGCGGCGAAGTCAGATAAACTGACCAGCAAGAACTACGACAAAAAGCTGTTTGCTAAGTTACGCAAGTTGCGTAAGTCGATTGCTGATGAAGATGGTTTGCCACCATACGTGGTCTTCAGTGACGCGACTTTGATTGATATGGCTGAAATTCTGCCAACGTCTTACGGCGAAATGCTGGCAGTCAGCGGTGTTGGTCAGCGCAAACTAGAGAAGTACGCCGACCCATTCCTTGATTTGATTCAAGAACACATTACTCACCACGGATAAGGAACCAAGATGCAAAAGGAATTTGGCTTAGCGGACTACATGGCACAAGAAGGGCGCTTAATCATTACCGCGCCGAGCTTTGACCTTGATAGCTTTCCTGCCTTAGGTGAGCGTTTAGTCGGCTTGCTTTCCGCTACTGTGGTGGAAAAGCAATGGGATGCGGACATTCACTCTTGGCTGATCGACTTTGAAGGTTGCCGACTGTTTATGAAAGCAGAGCATTACAGTGAAGCGATTTGGTTTGAAGCGTTAGCGATTGAAGAGAGCAGGGAAGAGTTGGATTATCTTGCAGGATTGTTCCAGCGCGGTTTCTAAAAATAGAATTTTTCTAGAGAGGGTGTTTCACATGAAACACCCTTTTTTATGCTCAAACGTTTGCGTAAAACACACGACTTGCGGCGAAAAGTGGTTAATGTATAATCGCCCACCGCTTCGCTCAGAATGAGCCAAGCCAGTTTATTTTTCATTTTACATTGTTGGTAAGAGCCACTTTATTCAGTGACTCGATTTGGGTTCCCTCACCCCCAAACCAAACTAAAAAGGTATCGCATGAGTAACTTTACCCCTGCGCAGCAGCGCAACGCCCTTATCTATCTGGTTCTATTCCACCTAGTCATTATTGCATCTAGCAATTACCTAGTTCAGCTACCGTTTACTATTTTCGGTTTCCATACCACTTGGGGTGCATTCACTTTCCCATTTATCTTCTTAGCGACTGACTTAACTGTGCGTATTTTCGGAGCTCAGTTGGCGCGTAAGATCATCTTCTTAGTGATGTTGCCTGCGTTGGCTGTGTCTTACTTCTTATCGGTGGTGTTCTTCGAAGGTCAATTCCAAGGTTTTGGTCACCTAGGGGAATTTAACTTATTCGTTGCTCGTATCGCGATTGCTAGTTTCATGGCGTACCTACTTGGTCAGATCATGGATGTGCACGTGTTCAACCGCTTACGTCAAATGAAGCAATGGTGGGTGGCACCAACGTGTTCAACGCTTTTCGGTAATGCACTTGATACCATCGCTTTCTTCGCCATTGCGTTCTACCAAAGCCCAGATCCATTTATGGCGGAGCACTGGACGGAAATCGCGCTGGTGGATTACGGCTTCAAACTGATTATCAGTCTTGGTTTGTTCGTTCCTATGTACGGCGTATTACTGAATTACCTAATTAAGAAGCTGACTGCGGTGAACCCTGATTTTAAGGTGACGACAAGCGTTCAGTCTTAATATCAGTGGGAACCCCGAAAGCCGCTTGCTTAAATCAAGCGGCTTTTTTGTATCTGTTTACTTGGGTTTAGAGCGTTTTGTACAGCGTGGGGAGTAATTAGGTCATGGGTGTCCAAAAGCTCCCTAAGCTGTACGAGGGTAAAAATGAGCAATAAAAAAGGTCCCGAGTGAGACCTTTTAATCGAAGATACGGAACGTAGAGGAAGCTCGCTGACGAAATGGCTAACGGAGCATCTTCTCAATCAAAATGGCTTTTTGCGCATCGAAGGCGCCAAGTTGCAGGCCGTTCTCCCAACTGATGCTTTGATTGAACATCGCCAGCATCAAACCGACACTGCGTTGATTGGCGTCCTGCCAGCAATCAGACTCGCTATACTCTCCATCATTTATCGCGTTGCCATTAACGAGAATGGGCTCGAAACGCCATTTTTCGCCGACACGGTAGTAGCCTTTACTGGTTAAGGTCTGGTTGGATTGAATCGTTAGATTGTGCTCGATGCCCGGCTCACCTGTTAATTCAAATACAAATCTTAGCTGGTGGTCGCCACATTGCAGCTCAACGATCAGTTGGCCGCTTTCCTCAATCAGTGTTGACTGAGAGTAGTCTCCGAAGCAGTGCAGCAACCAAGAAATAGGGTGGCTAGCTGTTTCAAGAAACCACTCTTTGAGTGTGAAGTTGCTCGGTAGGTTAACTTGGGTGACTAGATTGACCACACAAGGTTGGGTTTGCAAAGTGAGCCACTTCTCTATCGTCTTGGCGGTCGCTAGCTGAGCAAAGGCGTAATTAACCAATAGGTTGGCGTTCGGTTGCTGCCAGTGAGTGATGTCGGAATTCAATCCCACCAAGGGCTTTTCACAAATCAGCTTGGTTGAACCCAACGTCTTAATTATCTCTGCATGAGTATGTGCAGGTGTCGCGATGGTCACTGCATCAAGTTGTGTGAGTGCGCTGATGTTCGTTTCTGCCTTTGGGATCGCTTCTTCATTGCAGGCTTGCTGAAGAGGTTCTATTTGGTTGGCGCATAACGTCGTGACCGATACACCATTGTTTCGATAGTGGGGAATGTGTGTGCGTCCCCAGTTGATGCCTATGATGCCGGCTTGCTGGATTTGCTCTGGCTTGTTGAAACGTTCACTCAATGGCGGCAAGGCAATTCGTTCATCTGTTAGACGTTGGTCATGGTGATAGTCATTGCCTGGCAGCACTTGCCATGGCTTGTTGTAATGCTGCTTGAGTGCACAAACGAGTTCGTAGAAATTCCACTTATCCTTTAAGTTGCTATCAAGGTGATATAAACCGGCTTCGTTCCGCTCAATAAGCTGCAAAAAGGCGAGTGCAGTATCGTCCATATGAGAAGTCGCGGGATACCAAGCCGTGCTAGCGGTAATAACGCCGTTCTCTGCATGTTGGCGGTCGAGATGCGCCAACATGTTATTGCCTTCTGCTTGGTGATGGAGTTGCCAGCCGACTCGAGCAATCATCGCATCCGGATTTGCTTGCCAGATTGCATCTTCACAACGAACTTTGTATTTGCCGTATTCATCTTGGGTGTTTCTTTCTTCAAAGATGCCATAAGGCCCATTTTTTGTGGCATCAAATACCATTGCTGTACTGACAAAAAGATAAGGAATGTTGCGCTGTTTGCAGTGCTCACCAAGCCACGCTGCCCACGCTTCACTCCCCATCGCCATATGGCACACCGCATCAATGTGGTGCTGCTGCCAAAATTGCTCACTTTGCTGTAGATCATCCGGTGGGATTTGGTGGTGATTCCATTCCAATACATTCCAGCCGCGGAGGTGGAACTGATGAGCAACTTTAGGGGCGAGGGTGCCAGTTAAGCCAGTCATTAAAACGGTTTTCATGATGGTGCATCTTGGTTGGCTAAATCGTGTTTATCAATAAAGCATGGCTGTTTTTCGATGTAGAGCGGAGAAGCTGAGATTTTTGCTGAGCAGCACGTTTTGTTGGGGTAAAAGTTCGATACAAAAAGCCCAAGCGAGTGCTTGGGCTTAATACGTTATGACAGAAGTGGTCGATTATATTGCTACGACGCTTAACGGCCAGCCGATATCTGTCTGACGGTTGGCTTCAATTTCCAACTCAGCGGCTGTCAGTGGGTTTACCTCTAGCCACTGCGCATCAATGTTGAGCGTCAGTTTGTCGCCTTCTGCAGTTAGAGTCACATTTGGCTCCAGATCAGGGTTGCGACGATGGCTGAGTAGAACCGCAAGGCGTAATAGACGCAGCACGCGTTTACCACTGGTTCCTGACAGAGCATGTTGCTCCGGCAGTGAGGTTAGCTGTTCACGGTAACGGCGAGCAATTTCACCGATAAAGAACTTTTGTGCGCGTGTGTAACCAGGCAAATCCAAGTGCTGAAGCAGGTAAGCACTGTGTGCACCACCTTTTTTGAAATCGATAGTCAGACCGATTTCATGAAGCTTAGCTGTTGTTTCTAGCAGCACTTTACCTTGAGGTTCTGTTACCCATGCTTCACCGCCAACTTGTTCAAGCAGTTTGCCCGCAAGTTTTGCGACTTGTTCACCGTAATGGCAATCAAGTTGGTAACGGCTTTGTACGCTACAAATAGTACGTGCACGGATATCGTTTTGACGAAGCTCGTCAACCATCTCATACACCAAGCCTTCACGTAGTGCGCCGCCAGCCAGTGTCATAGCATCGATTTCTAGTAGCTCAAAGATCGCAATTAAAATGGATAAGCCACTTGGGAACACCAAAGCACGCTCTAGGGTAAGCCCTTCAATATCGAGCTCTTCCAAGTGATCAGCAAGCATCGCCTGCTTTTGCAGACGCTTAAGTTTGGAGTGAGTAATCACTTCGTCCATACCTTGCGCTAGCATTATCTCTTGTAGTGCTTGAACGGTACCAGATGCTCCAACACACACATCCCAACCTAGGTCGGTGTACTGTTCTAAGATTGGCATCAGAGTTTGCTTGGCACCTTCAATTGCGGCTTCGAAGTTACGTGCATTTAATTGGCGGTCTTTGAAGAAGTTCTCTAACCAAGTCACACAGCCCATTTTTAGACTGGTCAGTGCTTTGGCTTCGAAACCTTCACCAATAATCAGTTCGGTACTCGCACCGCCGATATCGACCACAAGGCGACGACCGCTGCCACCGGAGGTGTGAGCGACACCTTTATATATAGTGGCGGCTTCTTCTTCGCCGGTAATCACCTCGATAGGCTGACCTAAAATTTGGTTCGCCTTCTCTAGAAAAACATCCACATTAGTCGCGGTACGCAATGTCGCGGTACCCACAATGCGGATGTTCTGTTTAGGAATATCCTGCAAGCGTTCTGCAAATAGACTTAAGCAGTCCCATCCTCGCTGCATAGCTTCCATACTAAGAGAGTTATGTTCATCTAAGCCCGCGGCTAGACGAACTTTGCGCTTAATTTTAGCCATAGTTTGAACGCTGCCATCGATGTGACGCACAACGAGCATGTGAAAACTGTTCGACCCGAGGTCGATGGCGGCGTATAGCGGTGATGATCCTGCTTGACTCATAAACGACTTCAGTTTCCTTTTATTATTGTTTTGGCGCTGATTGACGCGGCTGACGAGGACGACGTCCTTGCGGCTTGCGGTTACCAGAGCGAGTGCCACCTGTATTGGTGCGACGTTGCTGAGTTCGAGGCGCGCGCATACGAAGTGGTGCAGGCAAGTCTTGGATTAGAGCCGAAGCATCGTAATCAGAAACTGGAATTGCGTGCTCAATGTATTCTTCGATTGGTGGCAGGTTGATTGCGTAATCTTCACAAGCAAAGCTAATAGAGTGACCACTTGCGCCAGCACGACCAGTACGACCGATACGGTGAACGTAGTCTTCACAATCATCTGGTAGGTCGAAGTTGAATACGTGTGTTACTTGAGGAATATGAAGACCACGTGCTGCAACGTCAGTTGCGACTAGTAGGTCAACTTCACCACGAGTGAATTGCTCAAGAATCTTTTCACGCTTCTTCTGTGGTACATCACCAGTCAGTAGACCAACACGGTGACCATCGGCTGCTAGGTGACCCCAAATCGACTCACACTTATGCTTAGTGTTAGCAAAAACGATCGCGCGATCTGGCCATTCTTCTTCAATTAGCGTTTGAAGCAGTGCCATCTTGTCTTCATTAGAAGGGTAGAAAAGCTCTTCTTGGATGCGGTGACCGGTTTTTTGCTCTGGCTCAACCACAACATGCTCAGGGTTGTGCATGTGTTCGAATGCCAATTCTTGTACGCGATAAGACAATGTTGCTGAGAACAGCATGTTCAAACGCTCTTTTGGCTCAGGCATACGACGGAACAAGAAACGAATGTCTTTAATAAAGCCAAGATCAAACATACGGTCCGCTTCATCCAGAACAACCGCTTGAATGTTGTTTAGGTTGAATACGCGTTGCTTGTAGAAGTCGATGATACGGCCTGTAGTGCCGATAAGAATGTCTACGCCGTCTTGCAGTTTTGCCAGTTGCTTGTCGTAGCTTTCGCCACCGTACGCTAAAGCGGCTTTAAGACCCGTGCTAGCAATCAAAGGTTCAGCATCGTTAAAGATCTGAATCGCTAGCTCACGCGTTGGCGCCATAATGATCGCGCGCGGCTGAGTTGGCTTACGACCTTCGTGCTCTGGTGTCGTTAGAAGATGGTTGAAGGTAGCAGTAAGAAACGCGAGGGTTTTACCAGTACCCGTTTGGGCCTGGCCTGCAATGTCTTGGCCGGTGAGCAGTACCGGCAACGCCAAGGCTTGGATAGGGGTACAATATTCGAACCCTTTTTTTTCCAATCCTTCAATAACTTGGGGCTTTAAATCCAAATCGGCGAACTTTTGCTCTGTGATATGCGTCTTTTTCATAGCGATAGAATATCAGCTAAAGCTTGCAATAAGAAAGTAAATACATTCCAATAGGGCATCTATTTACTGGTTATCATCCAACCAGTTTCGAAAAACACATTGGAGTGGAAGATGAGTGATAAGATTTTGCAGCTTACTGATGACGGTTTTGAAAACGATGTAATCAACGCTGCAGGCCCGGTTCTAGTTGATTTTTGGGCAGAATGGTGTGGTCCTTGTAAAATGATCGCTCCTATCCTGGACGAAATCGCTGACGAGTACGAAGGCAAACTCACTATCGGTAAACTAAACATTGACCATAACGCAGGTACACCACCTAAGTTTGGCATTCGCGGTATTCCAACGCTACTGTTATTCAAAGACGGTAACGTAGCGGCAACGAAAGTTGGTGCTTTGTCTAAGACTCAACTAAAAGAGTTCCTAGACGCAAACCTATAATCACCAAGTGATTACAAACAAAACCGTGCAATATGACAATGCGCGGTTTTGTTTTTCTAACTCTGGACTAGAATATTAATTAGTGCTAACTTATCGCGCGTTAATTGAACAAATTTCTCTTCTTGGTCGATCCTGAGACCAAATCCATCTTAACTAGAAAACAGATCTTATTTTGACTAAACAAGCATCCACCACCATGAATCTTACTGAACTGAAGAACAGACCTGTGTCTGACCTTGTAAAGCTTGGCGAAAGCCTGGGTCTTGAGAACCTAGCTCGTCTAAGAAAACAAGACATCATCTTCGCAATTCTTAAAGCGCACGCAAAAGGCGGCGAAGACATCTTTGGCGATGGGGTTCTGGAGATTCTGCAAGACGGCTTTGGTTTCCTACGTAGCGCGGACAGCTCATACCTTGCTGGTCCAGACGATATCTACGTTTCGCCAAGTCAGATTCGTCGCTTCAACCTACGTACTGGTGACTCAATTGCTGGTAAAATTCGCCCACCAAAAGACGGTGAGCGTTACTTTGCTCTGCTAAAAGTCAACACAGTTAACGACGACAAACCAGACAACGCTCGTAACAAGATCCTATTCGAGAACTTAACGCCTCTACACGCTAACGAGCGTATGGTAATGGAGCGCGGTAACGGTTCTACAGAAGACATCACAGCACGTGTTTTAGACTTGGCATCGCCAATTGGTAAAGGTCAACGTGGTCTGATTGTTGCTCCGCCTAAAGCGGGTAAGACAATGCTTCTGCAAAACATCGCTCAAAGCATCGCATACAACCACCCAGAGTGTGAGTTGATGGTACTTCTTATCGACGAACGTCCAGAAGAAGTAACAGAGATGCAGCGTCTAGTTAAAGGTGAAGTAGTAGCGTCAACGTTCGATGAGCCAGCTTCTCGCCACGTACAAGTAGCGGAAATGGTAATCGAGAAAGCAAAACGTCTTGTTGAACACAAGAAAGACGTGGTTATCCTGCTTGACTCTATCACTCGTCTAGCTCGTGCATACAACACCGTAGTGCCTTCATCAGGTAAAGTACTAACTGGTGGTGTGGATGCAAACGCACTACACCGTCCTAAGCGTTTCTTCGGTGCAGCACGTAACGTAGAAGAAGGTGGCAGCCTAACTATCCTTGCTACTGCTCTAGTTGATACTGGTTCGAAGATGGACGAAGTTATCTACGAAGAGTTCAAGGGTACAGGTAACATGGAAATCCACTTGAACCGTAAGATCGCAGAGAAGCGTGTATTCCCAGCGATTGATTTCAACCGCAGCGGCACACGTCGTGAAGAGCTTCTAACTAAGAACGAAGAGCTTCAGAAGATGTGGATTCTACGTAAGATTGTTCACCCAATGGGTGAAATCGATGCAATGGAATTCCTAATCGACAAGCTAGCGATGACGAAGACCAACGACGAATTCTTTGATGCAATGCGTCGTCAGTAGTCTCAGATAAGTAATTCTGCGAAGGGCCACCGTATATCGGTGGCTTTTTTATTGCTTTCTCCCGATAGAAGTATCAGAATGAAGGAAATGTTATCGGGAGGTTAACATGCAACAAGGAATGTTGTCGTCATTACTCCTGAGCTTGTCACTTATCACACTACCCGCGACGTTATCTGCCAAGGAAATGCAGGAAACCGTAGTAGAACAGTGGCTTCAGGATACCCATATACAGACCAAAGTATCTGAATTGCTCGATTATGCAGTCAGAGACGAAGTCGACTCTCTCAAATTCGCCCTCGACCGATTGGCTTTTCCTCAACAAGAAGTCGTTCGCTTCCTATTGCTCGAAAAACTAGAGCAGCAAGAAATCATCCTCACGCCGAGAATGGCTATTTTTGTCGAATCTCAGATCAGCATTACGCCGACTTACCAAGTACTTGAACGTGGTGATGGTTATGAATTCAGTGTGCCTGCGTTTAATTTTCCTGCGATCGCCAGTCGTCTGATTAAGCGCTGGAAGCAAGACCAAAGTACGTTGGAGTTTGTTTTAGCGGCAGAGCGACAAGAGCTTGATTTGAAAGATTGGCTTACTGGTACGTCACAGCAAGTGCAAACCAGAGAAGCGTTACTTATTCGCGAGCTAGACAGCTTGTCTC
The DNA here is from genome assembly GCF_030248355.1 of Vibrio sp. B172a. Lineage (NCBI taxonomy): Bacteria > Pseudomonadati > Pseudomonadota > Gammaproteobacteria > Vibrionales > Vibrionaceae > Vibrio > Vibrio sp. B172a. Next base: position 34,401 of record NZ_JAHGAC010000038.1, read on the forward strand.
CCAACGCACTTGAAGCGCTCACCAAGCAGTTAACCCATGCAAACGTCACCAGCTGGTTACCTTCAACAGCGGTTGTGGTGCGTTTGGCGCAAGTCAGCCAAGATGAGGCCATGTATGATCTGCTATGGCGAATGCGCGCAGATTACAATAGCCAGACAGAGCTTGAAAGACTGGCTGAGGTGAGCGATGAGTTCTCACTACAACAATTGATGAATGCCACCGTCAATCCAACCTTAAAACCTTACGCGATTGAGTTGCTCACGAGATCCAATCCACTTACTCCGAACGTAAAACAATTCCTAGTAGCCAAGATGGCGCTTTCAGAAGAAGCCACTTTGGTTGCAAGAGAGTTAGCGAAGCAGGGGCATCAATCTTGGTTGGAAGAGCTTGTTTCAAGCAATCGCCAAGTGAAGGCGCGGCAAATTCAGGAATTCCTGAAGTGATAGCACTTCAAAAGGCCTTTCTTCGTGTTGTTTCTATTGAAGCAATCTAGCTCACATACCCACACAAAATAGGAGGATCTTAGCGTCCTCCTATTTGTTATACTGCAGACAGTTTAATCAGCCAGCATGAAGGCCTATGAGTTTTAAGGATTTACGCGAATTTATCGACCACCTAGAACAGAAAGGTCGACTTAAACGCATCACTCACCCCGTCGATCCCGCTTACGAAATGACAGAAATCAGTGACCGCACCTTGCGTGCTGGTGGTCCTGCATTGTTGTTTGAGAACCCAATCGGCTACGACGTACCTGTTTTGACGAACCTATTTGGTACGCCAGAGCGTGTCGCAATCGGCATGGGACGCGAAGACGTTAAAGAATTAAGAGAAGTCGGTAAGCTGCTGGCTTATTTAAAAGAACCTGAGCCACCAAAAGGCTTCAAAGACGCTTTAGAAAAGCTGCCTGTGTTCAAGCAAGTATTGAACATGCCGGCTAAGCGTTTACGTAAAGCACCATGCCAAGACATTGTTTGGCAAGGTGATGAAGTCGACTTGGATAAGATTCCGGTAATGAGCTGCTGGGCAGAAGATGTTGCGCCACTGCTTACTTGGGGCTTAACCGTAACCAAAGGTCCAAACAAGAAACGCCAGAACCTAGGCATTTATCGTCAGCAGAAAATTGCCAAGAACAAAATCATCATGCGTTGGTTAGCTCACCGTGGTGGTGCGCTTGACCTGCGCGATTGGATGGAAACCAACCCAGGTAAACCTTTCCCTGTGTCAGTCGCGTTTGGTGCAGACCCAGCAACCATTCTTGGCGCAGTAACACCAGTGCCAGATACGCTATCGGAATACGCATTTGCAGGTTTGCTGCGTGGAAGCAAAACGGAAGTCGTGAAGTCAGTCAGTAATGATTTGGAAGTGCCAGCGAGCGCGGAAATCGTGATGGAAGGCTATATCGACCCGAACGAGTTTGCTGATGAAGGCCCTTACGGTGACCACACTGGCTACTATAACGAAAAAGAAAAGCACCACGTATTTACCATTACGCACATTACAATGCGTAAAGACCCTATTTATCACAGCACCTACACAGGTCGTCCGCCAGATGAACCAGCTGTATTGGGTGTGGCATTAAACGAAGTGTTTGTGCCGATTCTGCAAAAGCAATTCCCAGAGATTGAAGACTTCTATCTACCGCCAGAAGGTTGTTCGTACCGAATGGCAGTCGTCACCATGAAGAAGCAGTACCCAGGACATGCCAAGCGCGTAATGATGGGTGTGTGGTCTTTCTTGCGTCAATTCATGTATACCAAGTTTGTTATTGTGTGCGATGAATCGGTAAACGCACGAGATTGGAATGATGTCGTGAAAGCCATGTCAGAGCATATGGATCCTGTGCGTGATACCTTGATGATAGATAACACGCCAATCGACTCGCTCGACTTTGCTTCACCTGTGGTTGGGCTTGGCTCCAAAATGGGCTTAGATGCGACCATAAAATGGGATGCTGAACTGGCAACACGAACCAAGGTCACTGAGCAAGATAATAAAGCGATTACCCAATCTGATCTGGATGCGTTGAAACAGCAACGCCCTGAAATTGTCGATGTCTACCTACCAGCAACGGCGAACAACCAATTTGCTGTCGTGACAATGAAGAAAGACCAAGCCGGTCAATCTAAAGCATTGATGGAATACTTATGGGACTTCTTTGCTCAGTACACGGATAACAAATTCATTATTTTGTGCGACGATGACGTCAATGCACAAGATTGGAATGACATCATTTGGGCTGTGACAACTCGAATGGATCCAGACAGAGATACCACTCAAGTTCGTGGTAAGGCGGGTAGTTCATCTAAACTTGGGCTCGATGCGACCAATAAGTTTGAATCTGAAGCCACGCGCGAGTGGGGCACGCCTATCAAAAAAGATCCTAAACTTGTGGCTAAAGTCGATGAGATTTGGGACCAGTTAGGTATTCTATGAGTCATCAAGTCCACCTTCTACCAATGGACGTTACGTTCCAAGTAAAAGAAGGGGAGACGGTGTTGGAAGCTGCGCTCAACAACAATATTCGCTTCCCGCACCGTTGCCAAGTTGGCGCTTGCGCCATGTGCATGTGTAAAAAGCTAACGGGCGAGGTGAGCTATCACCTCGAACCTATGCTAACCGAAAAAGAGCAGCAGCAAGGTTGGATATTCCCTTGCCAAGCCTATACAGAAAGTAATTTAGTGCTTACTTTTGACGAGTAAGCGAGAGGAACACCATGACCATCCAATGTAAAGTAAAGTCTATTCAGCCGTTAGCTTGTAATACTTACCAAATCCTTCTTCACCCAGAATCACCAGTGCCTTTTAAAGCAGGTCAGTACCTAATGGTCGTGATGGGTGAAAAAGACAAACGTCCTTTCTCTATTGCGAGCAGTCCTTGTCGCCATGAAGGTGAGCTTGAACTGCACATCGGTGCGGCGGAACACAATGCTTATGCACTAGAAGTCGTAGAAGCAATGCAAGCTGCCCTAGAAACAGATGGTCATATCGAGATTGATGCTCCACATGGTGATGCTTGGGTTCAAGAAGAAAGCGAACGCCCGCTATTATTGATTGCTGGTGGTACTGGCTTTAGTTACGTGCGCTCGATTCTGGATCACTGTGTTGCACAGAACAAAACCAACCCTATCTATTTATACTGGGGTGCACGAGACAACTGCCAGCTTTATGCTAAAGAAGAACTGGTCGAGATTGCCGATAAGTTTGCTAACGTTCACTTTGTTCCAGTAGTAGAAGAAGCACCAGCAGACTGGCAAGGTAAGGTTGGTAACGTGCTACAAGCAGTAGCTGAAGATTTCGAAAGCTTAGAAAACTACGATATCTATATTGCAGGCCGCTTTGAAATGGCAGGTGCAGCACGTGAACAGTTCACTCAGAACAAGAAAGCGAAGAGCGAACGTATGTTCGCAGACGCGTACGCATTCATTTAAATACGGCTTTTGAGGCAGAAAAAGAGGGTTTTTTACCCTCTTTTTTGCTTTTTTGATGAAATAGTCATCGAACAGTCAGTTTTTTCCATTTTTTTTCAAAAAAGGGTTGCGAACGGATCTGAGTTCCCTATAATGCGCATCCACCGACACGGCAGACGCGATAAGGCTTCAGCAGGGTCGGAGAGGTGAAAAGCTTCTGAGAAAATAAATTGAAAAAAGTGTTTGACACTCTCAATTATATCGCTAGAATGCACCTCCGCTTTGAGAGAAAAACTTCTCGATAAGCAAGCTCTTTAACAATATAGACCTATCAATCTGTGTGGGCACTCGTTGATGATAATCCAATTAGAAGCTTCGGCTTTAAATTAGGTTTCAATGAAAC
>NZ_JAHGAC010000039.1:0-9624 GCF_030248355.1 Vibrio sp. B172a
GGAGTTCGATAAAGCGCTGCAAGCGGCAAGTGCAGAGCTGGGTGGTTCCGCCTTCACACTGACTAAGACAGCGGATGCGAAAGTCTGGACTGGTGACGTTGTCGTGCCCGTCACGTCAGGGTTGACCGTAGGTTTGGTGGTGAAAGACTACCAAGACTTGTCTGGTAACACAGGCGCAGATGACAGCAGCCACTCAATGCCAATCACGCCAATCTTGGCGATCACGCCAGTAGGCAATGTGGATGGAACAAATGCGGCTTCATTGCAGATTGCGGGGACGTCAACACGCTTTGAAGGCCAAACGGTGAGCGTAGAAATCAAAGCGCAAGGCAGTGAAACGCCTATCGTGAGCAGCAATGCCACGGTGCAAAGCGGCGGGGCTTGGACGAGCAACGCGATGGACATCAGTGGTGAGACAAATGGCGCCTACAACGTGGTGGTAACGGGGACCAACGCCTCCAATGTCGAGGTCACAGAAACGAGCACCTTAACGCTATCGCAGGAATTGCCAACCTTGACCAGTGCGACCTTCAATCCAACGCACCAGTTGGAAGGGCAAAATGTCACGGTCACACTGGAGTTCGATAAAGCGCTGCAAGCAGCGAGTGCAGAGCTGGGTGGTTCCGCCTTCACACTGACTAAGACAGCGGATGCGAAAGTCTGGACTGGGGACGTTGTCGTGCCCGTCACGTCAGAGCTGACCGTAGGTTTGGTGGTGAAAGACTACCAAGATTTGTCTGGTAACACAGGCGCAGATGACAGCAGCCACTCAATGCCAATTACACCAACGATCACTATGGGAACCATCAGTGATGTGTCTGGTAATACAACAGTAACTGTTAATGGAACAAGTACTCGCTTTAAACAGGGTGAAGTAATAGAAATCAGAGCTGTTGATGCTGATGATAAGCCAACTACTGGTAATGCATCTGTGCTCAGTGATGGAACATGGACCGTTGATCTTGATTTGTCTTCTTTGAAAGAGGGCACTATTACTGTCTATGCAAATGGCACCAATTCGCTATCCGCAAGTGCTACTGAGGTCAACACGACATTTAACTATTCGAGCACTGTCGTTAAAGTGCTTATCGTTCCAGATTATCTGTATAGAGATAAGGAAGATATAGCCTTGAAAAAGGTTGCGTAATACAAAGCGAGCATTTAGCTCGCTTTCTTTTTATTTGGTGTTAAGTGATCTAAGTCAAATGATTAGCTTTTTCTAATAATTGCGACAGATGATTTGATGGTCTTTATACAAGGTCAAATATCTAGAATGACTATATCTATTTTGTTTTTAGATGGTGTTGGTGTGATTGTGGTGGTCAATTCCAGAATGTGGTGGTGAATATGCCACGTTGAGAATATGTCGCAATATTATATAGTTACATCCATCGCTATACCCCAAGTATAGAGTTCTGCATAAGGTAGGGTACTACCTGACAGTTGTGTAATCGTAATGAAGTGACACCAGCCTAGCATCACATCAAAGCGGTTACGCGTTTTTGTGGGTGTGACACGCACTCACCTTTTTTTATTCATACTTCCTCAGTAGCAATTCTATTATTTATTGTTACTGAGGAAGGTCATTGCTTTAGAGCCTTTCTTCGCTCTCTTATTGTCTGTATCGAAACTGTTAACTTCTGCCCAAAAATAAAAAAATTCCTTTTATTTGAATCCTTCTTTTTGATTTCAATGTCTAGTTATTTTGTCTTTATCTGTAGTTAAAATGACTTATTTGCTAGCGAATGTGTCTTTTGGTTGGCTTTTAGCTTATTTGTTGATTTTTCTATGTGATTGAATGTTATAAATTAAATTAGTAGCATTAGCGCACCAAATCGTACTTGTAAGCCTTATCAGCTTAAATGTCACCGCAACCATATTTACGATGTTGGTTGTGGAGAATTCAAATGCATTTAGTTTGCAAATTTATACCTAGCTCGAAGCTATCCTCCAGCGAGCTATCTTATGTTCTTACACCAGACGAGTGTATAGGGCAGCTTTCGCGTTTGCGAAATTCAGATGACATCCTTAGAAACCTCCCTAAAGAGTTTGCGCAAAAGATTTCTTTTTCTTCTAAAAAAACGACCAGCGGATTGCTAGCAGCGATCAGAGCCGAACTTGGGAAAGGCAGTTGGGTCTCATTGTCTTCCTTTGCTCGTAGGTCGCCACTAACAGACTCTCAGTTGCAAAGTTTTCCTAGACTTAAAACACTCGTTGACTCTGTGTCAGCTTCGAATGAAAGCAAAGTTTTTAAAGCGGGCTACAAGCAGGTTACTGACGATGTTGCTTTGGTCCGTAGTTACACGCATGTACCTTCTGAGCCAAGCCCAGATCAAAAAATCGTTGTCGAGTTTGCAGGGCAGTGGTCTAGTAATGCAGCATGTTTGATGTTGGGTAAAACGGACGCTCAAAAAGAAAAAGTTACTGTAGGCAAGGCCGATACAGAAAACAAACACCGCAGCCTCGCGACGTTTAAAGATCTCGAAGCTGAGGGCAAAACGCTCTATATCAAAATCCCTTGTTCCGACCAACCTCAGCCAATCTTGCTTAAACTCGCCGAAGACCTGCAACCCGTTGATAAAGAGACGCAGATGGATGAGTGGGATAACGTGTTGGTGCCAGTAGTTCCAGTTCATAAGAGTGATTCAGGGTATGTATCTATTGATCGCGGTTATATTTATTTCGTTTGGCAATCAGAAGTTTGGCGAGAAATCCAAGTTCAAAACGACGGACGCTTTTCTGATGTCGATCTATCGCTCTACCAAAGCACTAAGTCCTCGCCTCAAAGATCGGTCGATATCAGCTTATATGATGAAGACTCCGAAGCATTTCTGTCAGGGGAAGCGTTTCAACTGTACCAAGACGGTAAAAAAGTCTATGAGGGTGTGTTGGACGAATACGCTTGCGCCCGTGTTTTTGGTCTTACGGGAGAAGAAGTTGAGGTAGTGGTTGCTGATTGGCCTAATGAAGGCGAAACATACAGAGAATTACTTCAAACCGAGTTGAGTCCATTTAAGGCTGGAAGTAAAACAAAGAGAGAGCCGCTTGGTGTTCCTTTGCCTCATATTTGGCTTCCATACAAAATAAACGGCAGCGTACAAAGTGATGTTGCTCTTTATTATTCTCGGGCTCAACTCAATACTCAGCAACTCAATGAATTAAAGAGCGGGAATAACGAGAAAGCGATTAAAGTAGACCTCAGTGATTATTCTTCTGCTCATAACTTTGATGCGAGCTCCGAACCTGTGATTTCGCTGCCGAATCTAGATACTCAAGCGCCAAGCAAATCAGATTACAATATCATCAGCCAAAACGAGCAAGGTGTTGCTGCTGCTGTTGTTAACTCACCAAGTGAAGGCATTGTAATAACGTATAAAAGTAACCCTCAGTGCGATCAACCGGATGATTTTTTCCAACTGACGTGTGTTGATGAGACATGGAGCCAAAAGATTTTTTTGCGCGAGGCTGAGTTTGTTGATCAGTATTGTAAAGAAGTCGTGTTTAGTGGTTGGTTACCAGAAGTTAAAAGGGTCAATCTAACCCGTCATTGCCGATCTCATAACTCAGATAAAACGGTCTTAATGTCAGTAATTTATCAAGACATTGAACTCACGGAACTATTATAAAATGAAACGAACAACGTTAAGTATCATGCTTCTGTCGACAGCTATGTTATTAACAGGCTGTGGTGACGAAAGTAATCAAACTTCGAATACTGCAACAACACAATCCGTAGAAAAAGAACCCGCTCAAAAGGCTTGTTATAACGTTGCTCAAGCGACATCACTTGAACGTAAAGAAGTGATAGGACCACGCTGCCAATGGCAAAGTGAGCACAACTTTATTGTTTACTCTGAAGATCTGTCCAAGCCAGAATATCCAGGCACGGTTCCTGTCAAACCGGGCTACGCGGTTCGCCGTGCAAAAGAGTGGCCTCGTGAAGATTTATCTGATGCAAGCTCCTATGACAAACCTCGTATTCAGTTTTGGTGGAATAATGTCAGCTCTCGAGACCCTCTCGTAAATGAATACGAAAATGGCTACAAAATTTGGAGCATGAAAATTGATGGGACAGATTTACGCTTAGTCACAGATGATATACCAAGTACAGCGTCACCACAGAACTATGTAACGAGTCGTTCCCCCAATAATCGTTATGTGGCTTATGCCTATAGTTTTGGTGGGCCTTTGATAAAGGCGATCTTTGACTTAGAAACGCAGCAGACCATTCAACTGGGCAGCGCGAGTACCAAGCCATATCTGGTCTGGGCGGATGATTCTAGCTACATCTATTTCTCAGATGGTTTTAAACGTTTTAAATACACACTTGCGACGGGAACCAAAGAAGAGGTAGATGTACCGTTGTCTGAAGATACGGTCATTGTAGATGGCAAGTTAATCAATGCTGCGGGCTTGGGGGTGGGGGTTTATGACGCAAAGACACTCAAACGCTTATACACTATTTTGCCTGAAAAAGAGTTTGAAGACTCCGTCGATATTGAGAAGCGCATCTACCGCCAAATTGCTATCAGCCCCAATGGTAAATATGTATGGGGAATAAACTCGTATCGTAAGGTGCTGATCAACGTACAGGATAAAACTTGGCTTGCGTTTTCTAATGACGGAGATGAAAAGAAAGTTTATGCGGAAGTTGATAACATTAGTAATAACGGTAATGAGACACAAACTGGCACAGCTTTAATAATGATCAGGCGTTATGGGCCAGATTACCGATATAAGATGAATGGCGAAGGCGCACAAGGCTGGAAAGTGGTTCAATCGGGTCGAATTGCAAAAACACCTGTACTTTACAACGCTGATGCTAATGGTGGGCGTTTTCTGGAGGTAGATAGCGATGAGTAATGACTTTAAGCATTTACCGACAGACATCTATTTGTTTGGTGTCGATTTTCCTAATGTTGGAGATGCACAGAACCCTCGATATAAAGCACTCAATATTGAAAAAGACCTGACCTCATTGGAAGAGTTGAAAAATGTTCGCCCTATGTCACGGCTTCCCATTGCCATAAATTTAGGTAAGGAAAGCGCAGCCCTTTGGGCGACAGACGATTTAGGCCGTTTACATGTGCTGGGTGATTCAACGCAGAAAAACCAAAAAACCAATATCAATCAGGTTTTGGCACTGCGCTCGCCAGTACATGAATTAACGCAGAAGACGTATAAGTTGTCTTTTCCCGAATGGTCAATGCTGACAGAGTTAGCGATTGGTGCGCAGAGTAAGGCTCGCCCAATAAAAAAGGCGTGTGCAGACCTTGCCTCTATCTTAGAAAAGCTAAAGGGGTATGGCGGTGATCAAGCGCTTAACTCGCTTGAAAAAAAAGTGGAATACGCTGTCACAGAAGTAAAGCGTTCACAACTTGCGCCTAAATATGAAGCGGGCACTCAAGCACTAACTGATGAGCAAGTTACATATAACAAATGGTATGACTCTGTTCCTGAAGATAAGCCAATTCGTGGCTTTATCGTGCCGACTTTTTCATTTCTCGCTGTAGCATTCTCAACACAAGAGTATGCTGATGCAATTGTTAAAGTCACTCGTTTTGATGAGGAGACCGGACAGCATCTCAACCTGCAAGATGAAAAAATCATAACGCAAGCACAACTTGATGAAGCCAGCGTTTCGCGTCGTCCAATAGCTTTGTTTCCGTTGGCGTCGGACGTTTTTACTAATGGCATGTACACCATTGAGGTGATTTTCGACCAGAAGCTTGGAGTTGAAATTCCCGAATTTGCGCAGAATGCCACCAATGTAACCAAAGAGTACGATGATTTCGGTATCGTTACTAAAGTCAGTTACGAGCTACGAGAGTACATCACGCTTAGCCAAACTACACCGTTTGGTAAGATTGCGGTTGTTGCGGGCGACATGATCTCACTTGAAGAGTCTTTGATATACCAATTTCCTACGCAGTTTAAAGCTCTACAAGCCTTCCGAATGGGGGAGCTTGAAAACTTAGAGAATAGTGGAACGACCGCCAGTATGAGTGCTGCACTGTGGGAGATTGGAACAAAAGTTACACCAAGTTTGGTCAATGCTGGCATTAATATTCATCAAAACCCGTCAAGTAAACATGATGTGATTGGAAGTTTAGCAAATACGTTTTGGGGGCAAGTAGACAAGGGCGCTTTACCCCCAGCCATGATTTCTGCATTAGAGTTTTCATTTGGGGTATCGGCGACTGCAGCAGCTTACCAAACTCTTCAAGATTTACGCCAAGTAGCATCGGAATCTGAGCGTGCAGCTCAAGTGGGCTTAAAAACGCTTCTCAAAGAGAAAGGGTTTGATAAAAGTAAGTTCTTTACTAAGGTTATTGAACCCGCGAGAAATGGTAATGCCCACGTTGTGGCGGGGAGTGCTGCTAGAACGTGGTTGACAGGTAACGGCAGTGTCAAAAGCTTTTTGTCGCCCTTTGCTGGTGCTGGGCTCAATGCAATTAACACTTTCTATGAGATAAAAGAGATCACTGACAAAAGCGAGCAATTACGCTTAGCAGAAGAGAAAGCTAAACTCAGGAAAAGTTATTTTGAGCAGGTATCACGCGATTATCTGAACTGGGTACCAGTCTGGAAAGAAAGTCTGAAGAGCGGGGAATTACTACTTAAGCAAATCATAGATAAGTTAGGCGACAATGTAACGTTTACTGACAGCATTCCTAATGACGTTGCTGAAGACAGTGCAATGTTTGTTAAAGACCATAAAGGTGCTGGTTTACGCTTGGTTTTTCCTTTTGATAACAACCAGGTTCAAGCCCCGCACTTGTCATATCTATCTGCTGTCGATAAAGAATTATCTAAGATTCCAAATGCCGTTGTTGAAATCGAAGGGCATGCCTGTCAAAACGGTGATTCAGAATATAACCAAAACCTTTCGCAACAGCGAGCGCAGCATGTTGCTGAGTTCTTTTCTTCAGTCAGTGATATTCGATTCTTTGGCGAACGTCGACCAATAGTCGAGGTACCAAACAACGAAATCAAACGCGAAAACGCGCAACTTAATATTAACCGACGTGTTGAGGTTCGAATCTACCTCCAAGAGTTTGCGGCGAGAATTCCACCGAGTCGACTCGGCTTTAAGGCTATGGAGCAAGCGCGTTTAGCTCAGTTAAATGCGAACTTGGGAGAAGAAGCAGTTGCAAAAGAGCTCAAACTAGCTATCTTCGAGATGATCGTTGGTATGGCTTGCTATGTTCCGATAATAGGGCAGGCAGCAAGAGGCTTTTTCGTTGTCAAAGAAGGCGGAAAAATGCTGATGAGTGGTGCCCAGTTGCTTGACTCTGCACTCTTTGATTATTACTTGTCTTCTTACAACGAGGTTAGAAAAAGCGTATCTGCAATTGAACAACTTAGCCATGAAACCACAGAGATTATTGATTCATTGGCTGAGATTAATACGCAATTGACTGAGGTGTATTTTACGTCATCAGATGCGTTAGTTGAGCACTTAGGAAAAGCTACGGGTGCAAAGGAGCTGATTAAGCGCTATCAACGCCGGGCACTTGCTATTAATGGTTTGGTGCTTTTGATTCAAAGAGCTTGTTCTGAGGGCGAACAAGAGTTCACAGAACAGTGGCGAACACTAGCCATCGATGAATACATTCAGCGATATATCGAAACCGATGGCTGGGTATTAAACACAGAGTTAAAAGAAAATTTGTGTAACTTGTGGCTCCAAGAACTCATGCGTCGTGAGGGACACAAGCAACTAATTGAAAGTTACGGTGAAGAAATCGCTGAACAAGTCATCACTCGTAATAAAGCCAACTATATTGCTCCAAAAAGGAAAGATGTTTCTGGGGCGTTTAATGTCGCGTTTCCTGTGCAAGACAAGCTCTATAATCGTGATCAACAACGAGGCTTAGTCGAGTTTGCTACACAATTTAATGTTGAGTCTAAAAAATTATCAGAAGAGGACCTAGGGTTCGTTAGGTTATTAGTCTCTGAGCCTCATGACAACTCCAAATGGGTCACCTTTGATGAGTGGGAGAAGGTACGATTAAAAGCAAATAAAAAGGTGCGATTATCGCCTTTCCACCGTTTGAAGTGGCAAATGGTGTTAGGCAAACAAAGTCTGAAACAGATGACGTCAAATGTGTTTCAGTGTGAGATGTCTTATCAGCGTACTGATGGTTTACTTAATACCAGTGGGCCTAAGTTTAATTTGATGTTCAAACCGATGAAACACGAAGAGTTTAGTGTAGACCCCAAAGGTGAGTTGGCCGAATTTTTTGAGGCGGAAAAAGCAGACGGCAAAGTCCTGATTGGTTGTGAGTTTGAGCCGTATTTTTACTTTGGTGATGATGTCTTCTCTGGTGTGAAGCCTTTGATCGCCAAGCATGATTTAGTTGATTATAGTGGCTATTTATCTAAAGTTGCTCTCGGTCCGATTTTTGGGCAGGTGATAAAAATTGACTCCCAACAAGATGTACTCAAAGAATATGTAAACAGCGGTGGCTTCAAAAATATGACCTATGAGTTCACTCTCTCTGGAAGCAACTATAAGCTACCAGTACGAGTGGACAAGACAGTCGGACGATTTATTACGTCACCTAGACAGATTCCTGTAGGGGTTGATACAAACCATAACTATACACTCTCTGCTAAATCGGGCTTTTTGGCGAACGGAAATAGTGTGTCAGAGAAAGATTTGTTAACGCTAGATTTTGTCTTACATAGTAAAGTTCATAAAGGCCCGACAAAGCCTGTTATCGATGACATTAAGCACAGTGCGATTGCGGTCAACTACGGGAATAAACGACAGTTTATGAACGAGGACAGTATGTTCACTACTGCAGATGAGCTAAAAGGCTTTGATTGGACTTCGAATAAGTCATTCGCTATGGAAGTTATGCTCATTGGTGGCAAGCACAGAAAAGAGTCGTATCAGGGCCAAGATCTTGAATGGCAGAGTGTTCCAGTTTCACTAAAGCTCTCAACCACTTTTGATAATGAAGCCGTATTTGGATCTGAAACTACCGCTGGTCCTGAGTATCTAAGTAACCTTACTTATATTGGGATAATTAAGAAGGACGGTTCTAAATGGACGCTAGATGACAGCGATGTGGTTAACAAAAATATAGACGCAGATTTTGTCTCTGAGGCTCTATCCAACATAGACATGGATGAAGATTTCGATGGTAAGGTGGTCTATGCGTCTCGTTTCGAGTTCGCATTTAAAGCGCTGAACGGGCAAGAAATCAAGGGGCTTCGACCATTTGGACCCGTTGTCTCGACATCTGGTCGATTCCAAGAAGCAGTTCTAAAGGTGTCCTCTCTAGTACAACGTAATACAGCGGAAAAAACGCCGTTTAAACTTGGAAGCTTTGAGATGTCGTTGGGCAGGCAGTACAAAAATGTAGATGAGTTATCTTATTTTTCTGATTGTGAAGACCCAAGCTATAAAGTTGATAAAGATATGTACGTCAACTGGGCAAAACTGAAACCAGAAGAGCGTACAGAACGTTTGGTAACTTGGATTAGAGACCCATACTTAGCAACCATCATTGAAGCGTCGATTCTCAATAAATAAAAAAACCGCCTTCGGGCGGTTTTTCTTTTCTTATCAATGGAAACTGAAGTAAGATTTCTCGCTTTTCGCTTTTCGCT
>NZ_JAHGAC010000004.1:0-101253 GCF_030248355.1 Vibrio sp. B172a
AGACGAGAGACGAGAGACTATTTCATTTTGTCTATTTAGGGCAAACACTGTCAACGCCTTTTGAGTCCTTGTATTTACCTCTAATATTCCAGCACACACATCTCGATTCCTAGAGCGAAGCGTTCCCGACTCTCGAAGCGCAACATCCTTTAGGACAAAGTCCGTTCTTCGATTTCCGAAAACAAAAAGCGCCAGTCTCTCGACCAGCGCTTTTTAAATTTACTTAGTAACTTCAGCGTTCTTACATTGTGTAAGTGTATGGTGCTTGAATACCTAGAGGAATACCTAGCATCCAGTAAGCAACTAGGAAGATAGACCAACCGATTAGCATAGCAATCGAGAATGGCATCATTAGAGACGCTAGCGTACCGATACCTGTCGACTTCACGTAACGTTGACAGTAAACCACTACTAGAGGGAAGAATACCATCAGAGGTGAAATGATGTTCGATACAGAGTCACCTACACGGTAAGCCGCTTGAGATAGCTCAGGTGAGATACCTACAGCCATTAGCATAGGAACTAGGATTGGACCGATAAGAGCCCATTTCGCTGATGCAGAACCGATTAGAAGGTTTACAGAAGCCGTTAGAAGAATCATACCGATGATAGTTGCTTCACCCGGTAGGTTCATCGCTTTAAGACCTTCGGCACCGTATAGCGCTAGCATCGTACCGATGTTTGATTGCGCAAATGCAGATAAGAACTGCGCACAGAAGAACGACATTACAATGTATGCGCCCATCGTAGACATCGTATCCGCCATCGCTTTGATGATGTCGTTACTTGTCTTGAACGTGCCAGAAACGCGACCGTAAACGTAACCCGGAATGATAAACAGGATGAAGATCAGAGGAACGATAGACTTCATGATTGGCGCAGAGAACGCTGTGATTTCACCTTCAGGTGAACGCAGTGCAGAGTTTTCTGGGATAAGTGCCACAACAAGAAGTGCGATACCTGCCATCATAGCCCAACCAGCGTAACGGAACGCTTTTGATTCAGTTTCAGTGAAAGAACCTAGATCTGGTGCTTTTTCTGCATCTTCATCGACAGGCGTGTTCGCTAGACGAGGTTCGATGATTTTCTCAGTTACGTACCAACCAATAGCAACGATGATTACTGAAGATAGACCAGTAAAGAAGATGTTCGCTAGCGGGTTAACCACGTACTCAGGGTCTAGAACCTGTGCCGCTGTTTGCGTAAAGCCAGCTAGTAGAGGGTCGATACCTGAAGGGATGAAGTTTGCAGAGAAACCACCTGATACACCTGCGAACGCTGCCGCGATACCCGCTAGAGGGTGACGACCTGCTGCGTGGAAGATGATACCACCAAGAGGAATAACTAGAACGTAGCCCGCATCCGCAGCTGTGTGCGATACGATTGCTACAAGAATTAGCATTGGAGTAAGAAGTTTCGCTGGCGTGAAGTTCAGCATCTTCTTAAGACCAGTTGTGATGAAGCCAGAAGAATCGGCAACACCTACACCCAACATCGCTACAAGAACGATACCAAGTGGCGCAAAGCCAGTGAACGTTGTCACCATGTTAGCAAGGAAACTTGCTAGTGCTTCACCTGTTAGAAGGTTAGTAATAGTAAGAGCTTCGCCAGTTCGAGGATTTAGAAGGTCGAAAGAAACATTCGACAAAAGTGCAGACGCAGCCCAAGTAATGATTAGTGCCCAGAAGAACAGAATCGCTGGATCAGGAATTTTGTTACCCGCTCGCTCGATAAAGTTCAGAAAGCGATCCATACCGCTCGGCTTCGGTGACGGTGCTTTATTTACTGCTTGGTTACTCATGGTAACTCCATATGAATGATGTTGGTGCCATGGCCTATTTGAATAATTATAACGGCCTATTTTCAACCGAGCATTCTATTAAATAGTGATTAAGAAAGCACAAGGTTCTACGTTTTTTTCCATATTTGGAGACATATTTTGCAAAAAAGCCATATCGATTAAACATAAAAAAAACAGTAGCACACCATTCGCGTTAACAGTTGCAAAACCACCTGTTAACCACCGAAATTAGCAATAAAAAGCGTCAATATTAACGATAAAAGTAATTATAAGCGGAATAGAAAACACCTCAGTTTTCGAACTCACTGTACTGCGAAATCATAGTTTTCAATTCAACAGATTGCGTTTCCCCCATCCGATCTTGCCAGCTAGAAGTAATGGTAATGGTTTTGAGGGAACCAGAAACTGTTGCCGCTGGAACTTCCCATTCCACAATGTAAGCTCCCGCAGTAGAAGATCCTGTCATGATCGAAGCAAATGAGGCACTAGAAATCGTAGAAAGCGCATCAGAAGCGCCACGAGTCCGAAACCACTCGAGTTGATTTTCCGCTAAGCGTAGCGCCTCAATACTGTGAATCGCATATTCTGATTTGCGTTCCATATAGATTTGCAGCTTTGTCAGACCAAGTGCGCCGATGCCGAGTAGCAAGAATGAAATGAGCACCTCAATTAAACTAAAACCTTGTTGTTTAGAGATCATTCCAAGAGCCCTTTTTCCATTTAGTCTTCAGAATACGAGAGAGCGGCACATCAATTGCGTTGCCATCAAAATATAGATCTAGCGCAGCGCCAAAAATAGCGGCCTGCCCCGGAGCATCCATCACATAACCACCTGAAGGGAAAAAAGCACCTTGTTGATAGTACACTATGTCGGTATCAGCCGGTTTAGGAGTAAAGTTAGCAACATGACCATTGAGTACTAACTTCAATGCCTCTAAATCGTCTTGGACCGTTGAGGAACTGCTAGTCCATGAAGCAGAGGAGGGAGTGAAGTCAGGATGGAAGTTTCCACTATTATCTGTTTCACCAGAAACGAAATGGAAAAGTAACCCTTTGAAAGTAAGCGCACCACTTGTGGTAAATAACCCATTGTGAGCAACCAAGATAACACCGCTAGGAGTGTAAGTATTAATAGCAGTTCCAATATTACTTAAATCGGTTCCTGTTAAGTGACAATTACCATAAATCCAGATTAAGTCTTTTCCATTATCAATAATATTCTTTATCTGGGTGCCACAATCATCAACCCTTGATGGGACTGGTAAAGTTTGTTGCGTAAACTTCATTTCACCAGAGCTTTTAGTCAAAGAAGTAGCGGATACCTTAACAAACTCTTCGTTGGACATGACTTTAAACCAATCCTCACGTTTTTCAGCAAAGAAGTTTTCAAATGGCTGTTGTGATGCATCTAACAAGAAATCTTTTTGAGAAGATGTTGGCGAAGAAGTAACTGTTGATTGATGCCCAGAATCGCACCCCTGCCCTGAAGGAAAGTCAACATAGGGTTTAGCACTATCCGTTAACCCCTTATTCTGCAAATTGCCAAACACTTGCAATTTACTGCTGTATGTTACGGCTCGGCATTGCCATTTATTGGTAGTGCTTGCCTCTTTTAAAGGATCAGGGCTAATAGAGTTAGAGCCGTTTAAATAAAGATCTGCCGTTGTCTGGATCGCTCCAGCCCCATTTCTACCTGCGAATCTTATGACTTTTGTTATTTCAGCAAACCCACTCTCAGAGACAACTGTCAAATATTGGCTGGCTTTACTCAGTGTCAAACTTGAACTACAGACATCTAGTTGTGTTGGAGTCGGAACAGACACAGTCTCTTGAACTAGAGCGAAAGCACACTCCAATCCTCCCTCAGCACGCCAATGCTCTTGCCGCGCTTCAATTTGGTTATTGGCACGTTTGATCTGATAGAAAAGTGACTTGTAGCTACCAAGCGACATCATTAACGCTGCGACAAGTAATACACTGACAACCAGTAACGCTGCTGCACCTTGTTGTTTATTCATTATTGCCAGTTCCTTTGTTTTACCGTAAAGGACTGCTCGGTACGAGTACCCGTCGCATCTTTTAACTCTGTTCCTAATGTAACCGTCACCAGAGCACTCTTAGCATCGGTGCTTTCTAACACCTCACTCACAAGGTCAAACCGATTAACATGAATCGCCTTTTTGTCGAAGAGTGTGTTACACGTCCCTGTGCCGGAGAGGTTGGCCACATCATTGATATCCCAGATAGTGGCTTGTTTCTTTTCACACACAAACAGCGACTCTGGTGTACTATCTCGCTGTTCATACACCACGTTTTTATACAGAGACGTGGCACCAGAAGCCCCAACGTTATAAACGTATGCAATAAGCGCAGAATCAGCACCACTAATGGTGTAAAGGGTGTTGCTAGCACCAGAGATCTTGACCGAATTCTCATCGCTACCATCAAACCCAGCACGCTGAATATCACTTTTCATCATCTGTAAAACACTGGCCGTATTTTGCAATAGCATCAGCTCCTTTGAGCGTTCCATCGCTACCTTCTGACCACTGATATAAAGCGAACCGACGATACCCAAAGAGATCAGCCCTAAAGAAGAAGCAATCATGAACTCAACGAGGCTGGCCCCATTTTGGTTAAACATATTCACCTCTTAAGAACAGGTTGAGTAACCGAAGAACTCGGTATTATTGTTATCACTGCATACACGAACGCGAGCAGAAAGAGTATGGGAGATGAGTTTGAGTGCTTTTGCAGATTCTCCTACCGGATAAAATTTGATATTGCCGGAGGAAGGGCGACCATGAACGTCGTCGAAACTGATTTGGTCGGAAGCGTAATTAGGTGTAAAGACGATCCCTTCATAAGGCGCTCCTGAAAAAGAGAACAAAACCGTCCCTGCGCCCTCCGTTCCGTTATCAGTAAGATCGATGTGCCAGTGACCATCATTAGATGAACTACCGGACATGATAAAGTGCGCCCAAAGCCTCTCTCGACGCAAAACAGCTTCTGATTTTCCCTGAATAACAAAACCATGCAGTTCATCGGCTAGGCGCTGCATTTTGTTGGTTTCAAAAACATTTTGGAAAGATGGTGCTGCCGCCGCCAGTAAAACACTCATTACAGCGATGGTGATCAGAAGCTCCAACAACGTAAACCCGCGAGGCATTTCCCAAATTCCTATGCAAACGGCAAAAGCGCCGTAATTCATCTTGCGCAGATGCTATCACCTGAGAAAAATAGGCGGAAAAGTGAAAAGGAAACTACTCGTCATGATTCGAATTTCTCGTTGCAACGGATACAACAGACGATTAAGAGGGATGACATTGGTCGAATTACTGATTGCTGTAGTGATTGTAGGAATCATTGCAGCTATCGCCTATCCGTCTTATTCCAACCACGCGATCACTGCACATCGCACTGTTGCGTTGAGTGACATCAGTCGTATTCAGTTAGAACTCGAAACCACTTACAACGGTGGCTATGACTGGAGCGGGATTATATCTGGGGGTAGTTGCACGATTTGTGATTCGGACGTAGACCGCTTCTCATTTTCCATCGCAAGCTCAGCAATAGCAGCATATACAATTACAGCAACTGCAAAATCTGATCGTGGACAAGATGGGGACAGCTGCTTTCCGAGCGGCCAAGATAAAAAAATAACATTAACTTCGACGAATATTGAATCACCAAGCGAGTGCTGGAACTGATTAAGCCACCTTCTCTTCTCTGGTCAAAAGAAAGCAGATACGAAAAAGCCCGCATCAATGCGGGCTTCTTATTAAATTTTAACTTGGTCAGTAATTAGCTGGTTAAGTCATCAAAGAACTTCTTCACACCGTTGAAGAAGCCTTCAGATTTTGGCTTGTGTTTAGTTGCAGCATCGCCACCACAAGACTCATCAAACTCTTTCAACAGTTCTTTTTGACGAGAACTTAGGTTAACTGGAGTCTCAACCACTAGCTTAACGATTAGGTCACCCACACCGCCGCCACGAACACCTTTCACACCTTTACCACGCATACGGAACATACGACCTGTTTGCGTTTCTGTAGGTACTTTAAGGTTCACACGACCATCTAGCGTCGGAACTTCCACTTCACCACCTAGAGCTGCCATCGCAAAGCTTACTGGCACTTCACAGTATAAGTTGTTGCCTTCACGTTCAAAGATATGATGCTCTCTCACGTGAACTTGTACGTATAGGTCACCTGCTGGTGCGCCCATTTCTCCCGCTTCACCTTCGCCAGATAGACGAATACGGTCGCCAGTATCAACACCTGCTGGGATCTTAACGTTAAGTGTCTTAGTTTTCTGCTTACGGCCTTGACCATGACATTCATTACATGGGTCTTTGATGATCTTGCCTTTACCGTGACAGGTAGGACAGGTCTGTTGTACTGCAAAGAAGCCTTGACGCATCTGAACTTGACCGTGACCATGACAGGTACCACAAGTCTCAGCTGAAGAGCCTTTCTTCGCGCCACTACCATCACAGGTATCACAGTGTACAAGCGTAGGTACTTCGATCTCTTTTGATACACCACGAACCGCTTCTTCTAGCGACAGTTCCATGTTGTAACGTAGGTCTGCGCCACGTTGTGCGCGCTGCTGACCACCGCCACGACGGCCGCCACCAAAGATATCACCGAACACATCACCAAAGATGTCGCCGAAGTCAGCGCCACCGCCACCAAAACCGCCGCCGCCGAAGCCGCCACCGCCTTGTTCAAAAGCTGCATGGCCGTACTGATCATACGCCGCTTTCTTTTGAGGGTCAGTGAGAATTTCGTACGCTTCTTTTACTTCTTTAAACTTGTCCGCAGCAGACTCATCACCCTGGTTACGGTCTGGGTGGAATTTCATCGCTAGACGCTTGTACGCCTTTTTGATATCGCGCTCAGAGGCATCACGGCCTACGCCTAATACTTCGTAAAAATCACGTTTTGACATGTTCTTCGTCACCAATTAATTACTGCAAACGGCATGATTTACCGCTTGGTGTTTGTATCGTTCTAGGTAAGTGCACTCATTGCAAAATACTTAACTAGAAAGACAGCTTTGACAAACAGACGGGCGTAAGAGTTACCCCAAACGCCCGCGCACAAAAGTCTTATCGACTCTAGGCGACCATGGGCCGCCTAGTTAGAAATAATATTATTTCTTGTCGTCTTTAACTTCTTCGAACTCAGCATCAACTACGTCGTCTTCTTTAGACTGTTGAGCATCAGCGTCAGCACCTTGTGCTTGTTGCGCTTGAGCTTGTTGTTGAGCGATTTCCATTAGCTTTTGAGCTGCCGTCATTAGCGCTTGAACTTTAGCGTCGATCGCTTCTTTGTCATCGCCTTTACGTGCAGTTTCTAGCTCAGAGATAGCTGCTTCAATCTTCTCTTTCTCTTCTGCAGGTAGCGCTTCACCAGCTTCTTCTACTTGCTTACGAGTACCGTGAATCATTTGGTCAGCTTGGTTACGTGCAGTCGCTAGCTCTTCGAACTTCTTGTCCGCTTCTTTGTTCGCTTCTGCTTCTTGAACCATTTTCTCGATGTCTTCGTCGCTTAGACCGCCAGAAGCTTGGATAGTGATCTTCTGCTCTTTACCAGTCTGCTTGTCTTTCGCTGAAACGTGTAGGATACCATCCGCATCTAGGTCGAAAGTAACTTCGATTTGTGGCATACCACGTGGTGCAGCTTGGATACCTTCTAGGTTGAACTGACCTAGAGATTTGTTGAAAGACGCTTGCTTACGCTCACCTTGAAGAACGTGGATAGTTACCGCGCTCTGGTTGTCTTCTGCTGTAGAGAAAACTTGGTTCGCTTTAGTTGGGATAGTTGTGTTTTTCTCAACTAGCTTAGTCATTACGCCGCCCATTGTCTCGATACCTAGAGACAGTGGAGTAACGTCTAGTAGAAGTACGTCTTTAACGTCACCAGCAAGTACACCACCTTGAACTGCAGCACCCATTGCTACTGCTTCATCAGGGTTTACGTCGCGGCGAGCTTCTTTACCAAAGAACTCAGCAACTTTCGCTTGAACCATAGGCATACGAGTCTGACCACCAACTAGGATTACGTCAGTGATGTCGTTTACAGATAGGTCAGCGTCAGCTAGAGCAACTTTTAGTGGCTCAAGAGAACGTTGTACTAGGTCTTCAACTAGAGATTCTAGTTTCGCACGAGTCACTTTCACGTTCATGTGCTTAGGACCAGTCGCGTCTGCAGTTACGTAAGGTAGGTTTACGTCAGTTTGAGAAGTAGAAGAAAGCTCGATTTTCGCTTTTTCTGCTGCTTCTTTAACACGTTGCATCGCTAGTGGATCGTTCTTAAGGTTGATGCCTTGCTCTTTGTTGAACTCGTCTACTAGGTAGTTGATTAGACGCGTATCAAAGTCTTCACCACCAAGGTGAGTGTCACCGTTAGTTGCTAGAACTTCGAACGTTTTCTCGCCTTCAACTTCATCGATTTCGATGATAGAGATATCGAATGTACCACCACCAAGGTCGTATACCGCGATAGTGCGGTCGCCGCCTGACTTGTCTAGACCGTATGCTAGAGCAGCCGCTGTTGGTTCGTTGATGATACGTTTAACTTCTAGACCTGCGATACGGCCAGCGTCTTTTGTAGCTTGACGTTGAGCATCGTTAAAGTAAGCAGGAACTGTGATAACTGCGCCAGTTACTTCCTCACCCAGGAAGTCTTCAGCAGTTTTCTTCATTTTCTTCAGGATTTCAGCTGAAACTTGAGGAGCTGCCATTTTTTGACCTTGCGCTTCTACCCAAGCATCACCGTTGTCAGCCTTAACGATTTTGTAAGGCATGATTTCGATGTCACGTTGAACTTCTTCGTCTTCAAAACGACGACCAATTAGACGCTTAATTGCAAATAGCGTGTTAGTTGGGTTTGTTACTGCTTGACGTTTAGCAGGTTGGCCTACTAGCGTTTCGCCGTCTGTGTATGCAACAACAGATGCGGTTGTACGCTCGCCTTCTGCGTTTTCAATTACGCGTGGCTTGTCACCGTCTAGAACAGCAACACAAGAGTTAGTAGTACCTAAGTCAATACCAATGATTTTACCCATCAGGCTATCTCCGAATAAATTCTATTTTCGTTTTGCTATATCCCCTATGTGGGGACGTAGAATCGGGTTTCAACCCTTGCTCACAAACAAAAATAATGTTGTTTGCTTCTCTTATGCCCAATAGATAAGGGCTGCAAATAGCTTTTCAAGGGAGAGAACAAAAAAAATTGAAAAAAGTTGCGCAAAAGGTGGAGGCGGGATTCTCGAATCTCGGAGCGCAGCGTTCCAAAGGACGAAGTCCGTTCCCGAAGCAAAGCGTTTCTAAAAAGAAAAAGCGAGGCCCTGGGACCTCGCTTTGAATTCAGTTAAATGTGTAGTTATGAATTACGCACTTGCTTGTGCTGGTTCAGCATCTACGATTTCTTCTTTACCAATCTCACCTTCAGACTTAGCAACAATCGTGTTTACTGCTGTATCGCCGACTACGTTAGATGATGTACAGAACATATCGTTAATACGGTCAACCGCTGCAACGATTGCTAGACCTTCTGGTGGCAGACCCAATTGGTGAAGGATAACGCCAACCATTACTACACCACCGCCAGGAACACCGCCTGCACCAATAGACAGTAGCAGAACCGTGAAGCCTAGAGTCACTAGGTCAGATACCGCGATAGGCTGACCAAACGCGTTTGCACAGAATACCGCTGCGATTGCGATATAGATAGAAGCGCCCGCCATGTTCATAGTTGCACCTAGTGGTACACCAAAACCAGCTACTGACTTAGACACACCAATCTTGTCAGTAAGAGTGCGCATCGTTACCGGAATCGTCGCATTTGAACTTGCGGTAGATAGAGAGAACAGCACTTGCTCACGCGTCTTGCGAGAGAACTCACGTGCAGAAATACCCGTGAACATTTGAACCGCTAATGGGTAAACCACGAAGATCCAAAGCACTAGCATTGAAACCACAAGAGCAACATAACCTGCTACCGATGCAAGCGTACCTGCATCCAAGGTTGCGCCAAGTTGAATCATCAGAGCAAACACACCATATGGCGCTAAGCTCATCACTAGGCCAATCAGCTTCATCATGATTTCGTTCGCCATCTTAAAAGTACGAACCGCTGGGCCGCCTTTTGAATCAAGCGCTTGAATTGCAAGACCTGTCAGAATTGCCATAAAGATAATTTGTAACATGTCACCATTTGCAAACGCCTGAACTGGGTTGCTTGGGACAATGTTCACAACCATAGAGAAGATGTCTGGCGTTTCTGTTGACTTGAGTGCCACAGAGTCAGAGATCGTACCCGCAAGGTTTGCACCTGCACCAGGCTGAACAATCATAGCAACAGTAAGAGCAGCAACGATCGCGACGACGGTATTCAAAATGTAAAGAGTAAAGGTTTTACCACCTAAGCGACCAAAAGAACGAATGTCTTTAAGCTCCACGATGCCACATACAATTGATACATAAACCAGAGGAACAACCAGAAGTTTAATCAGCGAAACGAACATGCCGCCCGCACCTTCTGCTGTACCTAAGATATAGGTATCAAAAATCGCAATACCGCTAAATAAGTACTGAATAGCTGTACCCAGCACGAGGCCGGCGAACAAGCCGATAAAAATCTTACTAGAAAGCGATTTATCCATCATAAATCTCCGAAATGTTGTGTTTACTATTTATATTTTTATAGTTACATCTGCTGATTTTTACAGCAGACCTCGCGAATAATACACATCAGGGTTACAAAATAAAGACCTTCTTTACAAGAATGTTAATAAATAACATTAAAAGTAAATCACCAGATTCACATTCATATTCAGAATTTAATTTTGAAGGCAAGTCATAACAGACACTTATAGACACAGCATTCCATAAGTACGCAAGATAAAGAAAGGATATCCCCTATAGGAAAATTATTTCCCAATAAGAAAAACTTTGAAGGGGATCAAATTTCAAATTTATCGCATATTCAGAGGGGTGAATATGTTTGAAGGGATGTTTGAAATAAAAACGCCCGCTTTGTAATAGCGGGCGTTTTAATATATTTATATCAATGATTTAGATGATTACTTAGCAACCATAACCATTGCAGGGCGAATAACTCGACCGTTTAGCTCGTAACCTTTTTGCATTACAAACATTACTGTGTTTGAATCATGGTCAGGGCTTTCTTGAATAGACATCGCTTGGTGGAACTCAGGGTTGAATGCTTCACCTTCTGGGTTGATCTCTTTCAAACCGAATTTCGATACTGCGTCTACAAATGTCTTGTGTGTTAACTCAACACCTTCAAGAATTGGCTTAACCACTTCGTGCTCTGCATCCACAGCTTGGATAGCACGCTCTAGGTTATCGATAACTGGAAGTAGTTCTTCAGCGAATTTGTTCAGAGCGTACTTACGAGCTTTATCGATTTCTTGCTCAGTACGACGACGCATGTTTTCTACTTCAGCTTTAGAGCGAAGAACCGCATCTTGCTGGTCTTTCACTTTTGTCTCGCTAGACAGTAGTGCTGCTTCTAGTTGAGCAATCTTAGCGTCTTTCTCATCACCAATGTCTTCAAGTTCTGCTTCAGCTTCTTGCGCTGCCGCTTCTACTTTCTCAGCTTCTTCGATGATTTGATCAAGCTCTTCTTCTGTAACTTTGTTTTCTTCGTTGCTCATGATATCTCCAGAATTCAACTTAATGTCCTTAAAGCCACTCACGTTTTGTGGGCTTTAACCACATAAAAATTCGCATATTTAGGTAACTTGCCATTATTATGGGGATGAAGATTCCTGATTCAAGCCTCTTTAATGCGGAAATGCTATGAAAAACCCATGTAACGTGATCGCGATTATCGGAAAACCACGAGATCAGCAGGCAATTCAAACTCATAGAGAGTTATACGAATGGCTGACCTCTGAAGGTTACCAAGTCTTTATCGATGATCGCCTTGCTGCAATTTTAGACGAAATCCCGCAAAACCAGTTTGCCAGCCTTGTTGAACTGGGTAAAAACGCCGATCTCGCTATTGTCGTTGGCGGTGATGGCAACATGTTAGGCGCAGCTCGCATCTTGTCTCGTTTTGATGTGGCTGTCATTGGGGTAAACCGAGGTAACTTGGGCTTCCTGACTGACCTTGATCCTGATGACTTTAAAGAAGCATTAAAAGCCGTATTAAAAGGCGAATATATAGAAGAAGAGCGCTTTTTATTGGAAGCAGAAATCCATCGTCACGGTCAAATCAAGAGTCACAACGCAGCATTGAACGAAGCGGTCTTGCACCCAGGCCAAGTCGCGCACATGATTGAGTTCGAAGTCTATATTGATAACAGCTTCGCGTTCTCACTGCGTGCCGATGGGTTAATTGTTTCCACTCCAACGGGCTCTACAGCTTACTCTTTGTCAGGTGGCGGCCCAATTTTGTCACCAAGCCTAAACGCGATTTCTCTGGTGCCAATGTTCCCGCATACATTGTCTAGCCGACCGTTAGTTGTGGATGGAAAACGTCGTATCAAACTGGTCGTTTCTCCAGAAAACCGCGGCACGCAAGAAGTGAGTTGTGACGGGCAAGTCTCTCTACCAGTGTCTCCAGGTGATGAAATCCATATCTATCAGAGCCCGAACGTTCTCAAGCTGATCCATCCGAAGGACTACAGCTACTATCACGTACTCAGAAATAAGCTTGGTTGGTCAAGTAAACTGTTTTAGCAATAAAGGTTGGTGTGAAAGCATCAACCTTTTTTCTTCTCTGCCATAAAAGCCTCTTGTAAAAGCCAAACGACATTCAATCAAGCAACGTTAAAATTAATTTTATAAATTTAGATCTTGTGTGCAAATTTTATACAAACCTTAACGCTCGAATTGAATGCTCGATGTCCGGTGATATTCTCGCCATGAATAGAATATAAACTCTATTTCATACCAATTATCTCAAAGGACGCATTATGAAAAAAACAATTATATTGTCCGCTCTCAGTACGTTAGCGCTTATGGGCTGCCAATCTGAGGAGGCAAAGGTTACCGATATTTCAAACGCAAAAGCCGAGGACATCACCAACACCAAACGAGCGTTGGCACAACAACTCAGTGAGAGCTACACCGACATAGAACCGATGCTGCGCCGAGACATCACCGCAGAACACATCAATGTCCCTGTTTCTTCTTTTGTTGAACAAACTCCCCTGTCGGCTTTCAGTAAACAACTTATACAAGCCGATACACAAATTCGCTCATGGAAAGGCATTTCAGAATACTCAGAACAGCTTCTCGAAGTTCGCCTTGCAAATGAAGAGATGCTAGATGTATGGCAAGAAGGCAAAATTAGCCCCCTATTTGCTTTTGAACCAAGTGGCGATGATGAGCAATGGCAATACATCGAAGCGTACGATGTCTATGGTCAAATCCACCAGTTAGACGTTTATCAACTTCCTGACGTACCGGTTTTGGTTATTGATAACAATAGCTCAGCAGAACTCAAAGCTGGCCTGCAAGCTATGCAAGCAGAGATGAAAAGCTTAGGTCAAGCAACCATGGTCCAGCCATATCTATCCGATAACCTGCGAGTTAATGCTCCTCTTCTGGCCAGTGCAGCAAGCTCCACTCAACCAATTCAAACCACGCAACTTAAGAAGATTCGTCTTTCAGATGATCAAGAACCTTGGATCTCGGGCAAAGCAGAAATCTACGCCATCGTTACTGGCGTCAATCCAAGCCGTGACGAGCCAACGTTAGATTTGGTCGAACTTCCATATTTGGATTACGACAATCAAGATTACTATCCGAACCAAATCATCATTCACTGGTCTCGTTACCGTTGGGGGGCGGCGGATATCGTCTTGATGGAGCAAGATGACGGCACCGATTACAAACAGTTAGCCAAGCTGCTTGTTCAGGTTGCAGAAGAAGTCCTGAAGGCAATTCCAGATCCAGAAGTACAGGCATACGCCATCATTCCTCAAATCACGAACAAAATTATCGATGCGATACCTGATGGGGCACTCACCAACGATGATGATTTTGTCGATGTTTACTACACGCTGATGCAAGACACTTCTTATGTCGACCATCCAGGTGCCGGCGTCAACGCAGTGGTTACTTTAGAGCCGCTCACAATTAACCCAACTCGCCCGTAACTTGTTCAATTTAAATAGGTCGTTGCATTTTCTGCGACCTATTTTTCCCTTCTCCCTCACAAAAAATCGCTTCTTTGAGAAAAAATACCTAACCCACCTTTACTGTATAAAGAAACAGTATATACTGTTTTCTTATACAGTGTTGTTCAGTTATACAGGTAAATAAAAATGCTGGCTCATCTAAGTGTTAATAATTTTGCGATTGTTAAATCTTTACAGCTCGAGCTTTCAAAGGGCATGACCACCATCACTGGTGAAACAGGCGCAGGTAAATCTATTGCAATTGATGCATTAGGTCTTTGTTTAGGCGGACGTGCCGATGCAGGCATGGTGCGACAAGGCGAAGAAAAAACAGAAGTCAGCGCAGCCTTTTTACTGGACAACAATCTACACGCAACGCGTTGGCTAGAAGATAACGACCTGCTGGATGGCAGCGAATGTATCTTGCGTCGCATCATCACTAAAGAAGGCCGCTCTAGAGCCTTCATCAACGGCAGCCCAGTCCCACTTTCGCAACTCAAATCTCTTGGGCAGTTGTTGATCAACATCCATGGACAGCATGCTCATCATCAACTGATGAAAAGCGAGCATCAAATGGCCATGCTTGACCAATATGCAGGACATTTAAACTTATTAAAAAGCACACGCAGTGCTTACCAGCATTGGCGTCAGGCAGACAATAACCTTAAGCAACTAAAAGAGAACAGCCAGCAAAACCAGGCACAAAAACAGTTGCTTGAATACCAAATCAAAGAACTGAATGAGTTATCGCTAGGTGAAGAAGAATTTGCAGAGCTCGAGCAAGAGCACAAACGACTGTCCAACAGCGGTGAACTTGCCGCTACCTGCCAGCAAGCCATCGAACTTATTTACGAAGGTGAAGAAGTCAATGCGCTTGGTATTTTGCAATCGGCCAATCACTCCCTAATCCAATTAGCGGAATTAGATGAGAAATTAGCTGAACTGCCAAACATGCTGTCAGAGGCAATGATCCAACTAGAAGAAACCAAAAACGAACTTCGCAGCTACCTTGACGGCATTGATGTCGACCCAGGTCGCATGGCTTATGTCGAAGAACGTTTTTCTAAAGTGATGTCGATGGCTCGCAAACACCATGTGATGCCGGATGAACTCTACCAACACCATCAAGATCTGCTAGCACAAATTGAAGCACTAGATTGCTCTGATGAACGCTTGGATGAATTAGCACAAGAAGTGGAACAGAAATACCAAAGCTTCTTAACTCAAGCAGAAAAACTGCACAAATCACGCAGCCGTTATGCTAAAGAATTGAACAAGCTGATCACGCAAAGCATGCACGAGTTGAGCATGGAAAAAGCCGTGTTCAGCATCGAAGTGAACAACGAAAACGCGCATCCATCTCCACTGGGCATGGACAGCGTATGCTTCTTGGTTTCAACCAACCCAGGTCAGCCATTGCAGCCTATCGCTAAAGTCGCTTCTGGTGGTGAGCTATCGCGTATCTCCTTAGCGATCCAAGTAATCACCGCTCAAAAAGTCGACACACCAAGCTTGATCTTCGATGAAGTGGACGTAGGTATCAGTGGCCCAACAGCGGCCGTAGTTGGCAAGATGCTACGCAAACTAGGTGAATCGACCCAAGTCATGTGTGTTACCCACTTGCCGCAAGTTGCTGGTTGTGGTCACCAACAGATGTTTGTCGCGAAACACACCAAAAGTGGCCAAACTGAAACACAAATGCGCTCACTGGATGAAGAGCAACGTGTGGCAGAACTCGCTCGCTTACTTGGAGGTAGCCAAATCACTGACTCTACATTGGCAAACGCAAAAGAACTGCTTATTGCAGCTTAACGACTTAGCCTTAATAAGGGGATGAAATATGGATATCAGGACAGTCGACCATGAAAGCTGCTTAGATCTCATCCCCATTTTTACCGAATTAGAGCAGTACTACTTCAAAGAACAGGCAGCCACAGAGAAAGAGTTGGCACATTATCTCAAGTACAAAGTCTTTTCAGAGTACTCTGGCGTCAAAGTTATTGCTGCATACAATAACGACACCATAATGGGGTTTGCGACTTACACCGTGATGTTTCCTGCACCGAAACTCTCCGGTCAAATGTATTTGAAGGACCTATTCGTGTCCTCTTCTGCGCGAGGGAAAGGCGTAGGACTAAAGCTGATGAAATATCTCGCGTCTCTTGCTATCAATCATGGTTGTCATCGATTAGATTGGACAGCAGAAAGCACAAATCCTATCGCAGGTCGGTTTTACCAATCGATTGGTGCTGAGCGAGTCAACGAGAAAGAGTACTATCGCTTTTCCGGCGATACTCTACTTGAGTTTTCACAAGCCAAATAACCACTGAATTTTCTCCTTCATAGGCCTGACAAACATGCCATTATTGTGCGTGACAAACTGTTCAGTTCTCGGTTTAAGCGAATTTGTGAGTCATGTTCTGTCATTTAGCGTGCAATATCAGCGAATAAATGCAACTCAACTCAAAATTCGTTGTCAGATTTCCTACCATACGACGCATAGCTTTTTACATCTGCGTCGAGCTTGTTTATTATCAGCGCAGTATTTTAAAGGTTACTAAGAAATTATTATGCAATTAAAGAAGTGGTTAGTTGCCGTACCATTAGCAATGACATTGCTGACAGGATGTTCGGTATTGGAAAGACTGGTTTATCGTATTGATATCAACCAAGGCAACTATGTAGAACAAAGTGCGGTTGATAAATTAAAGTTTGGGATGACTAAAGCACAGGTTCGCTACGTTCTTGGTTCACCTATGTTGGTTGAAAATGGCTACCCGAACACGTGGTACTACATTTACCATCACACACCAGGTCACGGTGATTCCGTACAGAAAGATCTGATCGTTCAATTTAACGATCAAGGTACGCTGGCAGATCTCACTGGCGATTACCCGAAAAGCGATGCGTTTTACGAGAAGATTCAGTAAACAACCTTTATTTTCGCAGTATTCCTAAAGCCTCCTCATGGAGGCTTTTTTATTGCTTGTCACTCACTCTAACTCCCTAATTCACAGCTTTATTTTCCCTCTTACTCTCCCTTCATCGCTTTGTTTGAATGGACTCGCAAATCCTCTTGCTGAGCATTTTTTTATGCAACCACTCACATTTAATCTGAATGGAGTAATGGTTCATGCAAGGAACACGAAAATGAAAGCAATGTCTTATGGTCTACTCGCCATCTCTTCACTCCTTTTGCTTGGCTGTGATGATGACGATTCGAAAGAACAAATCGCTATAACCTCCCATATCAACAGTTTGGAGTTTAATCATGCGGATGACTCAGACCTTGAACCCATCAGGCAAGCTGTAGCTGGTAAATCATTTATTGGCCTCGGTGAAGCGACTCATGGTGGAGCACAAGGCTACAAGTTGAAATCTCGTATTACCAAATACTTGCATCAATCTGGTGAAATCGATGTTCTTGCAATGGAGAGTGGCCTGTATGACGGACTTCGCTTGTGGCAACGCTTGATGGATGGAGAAATCACCGATGTACGAGACGCCATGCTCTACTCTTTCATGTTCCTCTACTCAGAAACTCCAGAAATCTACCCGTTATACGAGTACGTTGAGCAACAAGCGTTTACTGACAAGCCTTTGTATTATGTTGCATTTGATGGCAGACACAGCAGCGACCCTGCTTGCAGTACCATGCTGCCAGAAATGCAAACATTCGCAGAGAAGCACCAATTGATTAACCTAGATTGGGCAAGCTTTATCACCAACGGCGAGGCAATGATGTGCCCTTGGTATTTTGCCGAGCCAGACCACAGCGCGAAGCAAGCATTTATCAATCAACTTGCATCTCTTAACTCTGTGATGTCTCAAATGAAAGCCGAACAACTCCTACCTCCATTGGAGCAAAGGCAAGATTTTCGTGAATACGCCACCTTCTGGTTGCAGATAGTCAAAAGCATGCAAGCGCATGTGCAAAGTCGTTGGTTTGATACCTACAACCCTGATGAAGTCATGCAAGCCGACAACCTACGATGGCTACAGAAAGAGTGGTTACCAGGTAAAAGCATTCTCGCTTGGGGCCACAACGTCCACATAAGTAACTACGTTGGTGCATGGCATGACAGCACCGGTGCATTTTGGCATCTGCGCCAACAAGTAGACCCAAATGAAGTGTACAGCTTGATTCATACCTTCGAAGATGGATATATCACTCCAATGGAATCCGATCCAGAGCTAAGGGCTATTCCTCATTTTTCAACTCGTGAGATGGGAAGTGTGGAGAAACTCTTGGCACAAAATGGCGTCGAAAATGCCTTTATTAAAATGGAAGATATTGCCGGGTTAAAACACCCAGATAGCATCATTTACCAACCTCTAAGCTACGCCAACGACCTAGCGGAAGGGATTATCTACACCAGAACAGAAACCCCGAGTTCGATAGATTCGCCAAGATAAGCGCCAGAAATGACAAAACCTCCCAGTTGGGAGGTTTTGTTTTATATCTACGAGCGTTATTCCGCTGATTTTCTCAAAGAGTTTGGCTTACCGCCCGTCACAGGATCTGCATTTCCTGCCACTTTTGCTTGCTCAGCTCGTTTACGGCGAATCTCTTTTGGATCCGCCAGTAATGGACGGTAGATTTCGATTCGGTCTTTGTCTCGAACCGTCGCATCTAGTCGAACGTTGCGGCTGTAAACGCCGACTTTATTCTTCTTCAAATCAATCTCTGGGTACAATTCAAGTACACCTGACTGACGAATAATCTCTTCGACCGTTGCTTGGTTGTTTACAACCAAATTGAACACACGCTGCTCCTGAGGAAGTGCATACACCACCTCAACATGAATCATGTCCGACTCAATACTCATAGCACTCGTACACCTGTTTCGCACGTTTAGTAAAAGCGTTTACCATGTTGCTGGTTAGCTCATTAAAGATTTTGCCAAAAGCCATCTCAATCATTTTGCTTGAGAATTCAAACTCAAGTTTCAGCTCAACTTTACAAGCCTGCTCATCAAGTGCGGTAAAGATCCATCCACCACGAAGGGTCTTAAAAGGACCATCCACCAGATTCATCATGATCGCTTGACCAGGAATAAGTTCATTAGAAGTTGTAAACGTCTTGCTGATACCTGCTTTCGCCACGTCGACAGAAGCCACCATACCTTCGCCCGAAGACTCAATGATTCGTGAACCTGAACAACCAGGTAGAAACTCAGGATACTTCGAAACATCATTGACCAGATCGAACATCTGCTCTGCACTAAAAGACACCAAAGCAGAACGGCTGATTTGCTTCATACACACTCCTATCGATACGCGTACAAGTTTAAGACTTGTGCCAATTTTACTTTTATTCGACGATAGCGCAAATAAAAGGATTTCCTAACGTATACCCAACCCGTATAATGAGGCCATTATGGTAAAGAAAAAATCAAAACAAAAAGCGGGTAGCAACACTATCGCGCTTAATAAAAAAGCTCGCCACGAATACTTCATTGACGATGAAATTGAAGCAGGCTTGGAGCTACAAGGCTGGGAAGTGAAAGCACTTCGCCAAGGTAAAGCCAATATCGCTGAAAGCTACGTTTTCATGCGTGACGGAGAGGCTTTTGTCAGCGGAATGACCATCACTCCTCTTAATCAAGCATCAACTCACGTTGTCGCAAACCCTACACGTGTGCGCAAACTACTAATGAGTCGTCGTGAACTCGACAACCTTCTTGGTCGCATCAACCGTGAAGGTATGACGCTAGCCGCATTGTCACTGTACTGGTCTCGCTCTTGGGTGAAGATCAAGATCGGTGTAGCGAAAGGTAAGAAGCTTCACGACAAACGTACCGATCTGAAAGAAAAAGATTGGGCTCGTGAAAAAGCACGCGTGATGAAGAGTTCACTGCGTTAAACTTGACCACTTAGACGCATAGTACTGGACAGCTTAGGCTTTTCTGTTACTATGCCGATATTACCTCTGGGGCTGATTTAGGATTCGACGGGAATTCAGAAGTCTGAGGTGCATGCCGAGGTGCGGTAGGCCTCGTTAACAAACCGCAAAAAAATAGTCGCAAACGACGAAAACTACGCACTAGCAGCTTAATAACCTGCTCAGAGCTCTCTCGCCCTAGCTTCCGCACGTAAGACGGGGACCAACGAGGGATCAAACCCAAACGCGCTAGCCCGGATTCTCCCGCCTGAGAGATGAACGGCGAATTTTAATTCAGGATAGTCATTTACTAGCGTGTCGGTTCGCAGGTGGATGGTGAATTTAAAGATCGACTAAGCATGTAGTACCAATGATGAAAGGTTTTCGGACGCGGGTTCAACTCCCGCCAGCTCCACCAAACGTTTGGAAAGGGCCAACTCGAAAGAGTTGGCCCTTTTTGTATCTCCCCTCAACTCATCGCTTTGATTCCTCGCCAAAATCTCTTAGTCTGTGGTTAAGCATTCATCAATGGACATGAGTTTATGCTAAAAGGCCGTGAATACCCTTCTATTCGTGCACTTCGAACCTTTGTCGCAGTTGCTAACCAGCTGAGCTTTTCTAAAGCGGCAGAGAGTTTGTGCGTAACTCAAGGTGCCGTGAGTAAACAGATTGCGACGCTAGAGCAACTGGTTGGGCTGCCTTTAATTCAACGTGGTATCAACGGTATTGAGCTCACCGAAGAGGGAAAACGTTACTTACCCAAGGTAACTGAAGCGTTGGAGATCATCCAACATGCGACGGCAAGCTTGATCCAAACGGACACAGAGCAAGAATTATTGGTAGTCGATGTTACGCCTTCTTTCGCCAGTTTGTGGTTGGTGCCAAACATTGATGCATTCCATCAAATCCATCCTGATATCCGCGTTAAAGTTCGCACCAGTGATGGTCCAGTAAATCAGTTGGATGTAGACAGCGACATCACCATCCGCTGCCTTCCTCTCTCCAGTCACTACGAACATGGTCGATTGTTGCGTCAAGAAACGCTGCTGCTAACGGGCTCATCAAGTTCTTCAACGTGTAACGACAAACAGTCGATTACGGATTTCGCTTTTATTCCTCAAACGACACGCCCGCAGTTGTGGGAGCAGTTCAAACTAGAACAATCTCTGCAAAGCGCGATTCATTATCACCCCATCGGTCATGAGCATTTCTATCTTTCTTATGAAGCGGTAAAGCTTGGCAAAGGGCTTGCTCTTCTGCCTGATTTTATGGTGCAACAGGCGATGTCGAGAGATGAGGTCCACCACATCCAACAATTGAGTATGCATAGCCATTATGGCTATTACGTATTTGTGCCGAACTACCGTCTCGCAGCGCGAAAAGTATCGCTGTTCAATGATTGGCTATTTACTCAGCTTGGAGATGCGTCGATTAAGTAACGACTCCGCTTCAATTTTTCAATCTGTGGTTGAAGCCAGCACATCTAAAGATATTCGCGTTACACTGAAGGGGTTGCCAACTGTACTGAGGGTTTATGACGTTATCTCCTGCCTTTCTGCGTAAAATCTGGTACTCCCCTTCTATCAACCTTGGTTTGCGTGCCACCAGCGCGATTGTTCTGTTCATGGGGTTGGGTGTGCTATTCAACCAAATCAATCTCTCCATGACGGCTTTAATGACCATGCCCGCAGCATTGATCAGTGGTTTAGACACTGCTGGCCCTAGGCGCTGGACACGCTTTGCGATTACCGCTTTTACGTGGAGCATTACGCTCGTCATCAGTTATGCTCTGCTGAATATGGGCTTACCGCTGTGGCTGACTTACGGCGCGATGGGAGCAGTATTGGCGAGTACAGCAGTGAATGGTCCGTTTTGGGGACGTCTTGGCATGTCGAGCTTGCTGATCGCGGTCGTGAGCTTGTCGCTGCATAATTCCAGTGCGGTAGTGGGCCTCTATCCTATGTTGGTGTTGGGGCCACTCACTTTTTCGCTGTTCAGTTGGCTTTGGTTTGCTTTATGGAAACATTACGCGTTGCGTGTTTGTCTTTCTGCGATTTACGAGACGCTAGCGGACTACATTCAATATCGCCAGGCTTTCTTGCTTGGAAGCGAAAACGATGCCCCGAAACGGCGCATCAAATATCAGTTGATTGAACTGTTCCAACAAGCGCTACAATCAGAATCTTTTCGCTCGAAACATGAAGACGCCAACTCTCTGCGTCAGGCTTTGTTTTTGGCGCTCGATACATTTGAAGTCATCTTGAGCAGCCATACAAGCAATCCTGATCTGCTCAAGCAATTTCAATCCAGTAAACCGAAACGAGATCTGCTCTTGGTTTGGAGCCAACACTGTCAGCAAAGATTAAGACACAAAGCCAAGCAGCTTTTGCATAACACGCATGAAGAGATGGAACACTTGAGCTCACTAGAACAGGAAGCTCATGATTTGATTGAGGCGGTGAAGCTAGAAGACCAACCTCGCTTTCGCTACTGGGCATATGCGGTCAAGCATATTTCTCGTCGTATTGAGCTCAATGAACCCGCTTATGAACGCTCCTTTGAGGTGCAACCATTCGAGTTGTCTTTTCGTTTACCGAGTCGAGGCAACCCGATTTGGCGCCACGTGACTCGCGTTGGTTTGATGTTTGCTCTTGGTGCTGGGATTGCCGAATACTTTGAATTGATTCGTCCGGATTGGGTGTTGATTTCCATGTTGATGGTCATTCAGCCGAGCTTCTTGGCAACCCGAAGTAAAACTTGGCAACGCTGTTTAGGTACGGCGCTTGGGGTACTGTTCGCCACCTCCTTGATTCATCTTGGCGTACCAACGACCATCCTGTTTGTGTTAATAGCTGTCCTATTACCTGTCGCAATGCTCAATATTATGCGTCATTACTCGCTGGCGATTGGCTGTATTACCGCACTGTTGATTTTGGTTTATCAGACTATGGCACACCAAGGGCTCGACTTTGCCGCTCCGCGCTTGATCGACAATGTCATCGGTGGCGCAATTGTCCTACTCGGTTATGGTTTATTGTGGCCACAGTGGCGAGGCAAGGAGATTCATACCCAAGCATTAAAAGCACTCGATAGTTCAAAGAGCTTATTTGTGTATTGCTATGAGCAGTTACAAGTCAACACAGAGCAACGTGATCATATGGCGCTCACTAAGCAACGTGCCGCTATGCTCACTGCTGAAAGCGACCTTGAACTGATTTACAACGAGATGCAGCAAGAGCCGAGACACACTCGCGCCGATCCGCATTATTATGAAGATATGTTGAGCCATTATCGCTTGTTGAGTCACTACCTCAGCTTGCTTATCCCTCTAGTGAGAACGGGCACCCACTACCAAGGCTCACTCCAAGTCGAACGTCTGATTCATGATGCGATGGATGCGTTGATCAGTACGATTCGTGACAATCGTGTTCATGAGCTTCCAGCACTGAGCAATAAAACCGATGCCAATCATCCCTCCTCGACCGCAGGACAGCGCTCTGTCGAAGAGATCATCTGGTTAGCATTGATGACCATTAAGCAAATGCACGACTTAGTAAGGCGTAACCTAAAAGACTAAATACGCAGCACTATTATCAACGGCGTGTCAGATTTCACTGACTGAGAACAACGTCGATTGACCAAGCTAACTAACAGGAGTATCACTCCAGCTTCGTTCCACTTTTGTTAGAGGAAAGCGTTTGGAACACATAAATGAACTATTGATGGCGATGAAGCCTCTGCTTGAGCAATATGGCTATCTCGCCCTTATCGTCAGCATCTTTCTTGAAGGCATTGGTATTCCGATGCCGGGGCAATCGCTGATGATTGCGGCGTCTATCATTTCATCTGAGCATGTCATGAACCTTAGCCTAGTGATGATAGTCTCTTGGTTGAGTTGCTTTTTTGGCAACACGTGCGGCTACCTGATTGGCTATTACTTTGAAGGTTGGTTAGACAAGAAAGGCTATATTTCTGGCCCCAAAATGCAGAAGCTACAAAGTACGATTCAGAAGTATGGTCCTGCTTGTTTGGTTGTTAGCCGATTCGTGGAAGGGATGAAGCAGTTCATGCCGCTTGCTTGCGGTATTGCTAAGATGCCGCGCAAAGAGTTCTTATTAGGTAACGCGCTTGCAACCACCATTTGGGTTGCCGTGTTCAGTTTACTCACCAACTTCGCGTTTGAGCATTTGAGCGTCCTTAGCCAGTTCTATACCGCTCATCGCTACGTGGTTTGGTCTAGCGCAGCACTGCTGTTCTCACTGATGATCTTCGCGCTTCTCAAACGAAAAAAAGCGTAAATGCTCTAAACCAATATAATTCCACAAAGGCTCACGGTATCAATAAGATATGTTATGTGAGCCTTTTTTATTGGTCTTTTCGATTAAAAATAACCAGCCATTTAGACGTCTAGACGTTGACAAGTCTTTGGTGTCAGATTAGTCTGCTCGCCTTATTTATTGATTATGTTGTCGTTCACATGTCTGGTTCTAAAAATTCTAATAAAGCAATCGCACCATCAGCGGTCGCACTTTTACCTTTAGTGCTATTCCTTGCGCTGTTTATTGGCGTGGGCACTTACTTATCTTTGCAAGGCGTTGATTTCGCGTTCTACCAATTGCCAGCGCCTATCGCGGTATTGCCTGCGGTGATCCTTGCGCTCATCTTAAGCAAAGACAAACTCAATCGTTCTATCGAACACTTTATGCGTGGCGTTGGTCATCAAGACATCATCGCGATGTGTATGATCTACCTGCTTGCTGGTGCCTTTGCTGCGGTAGCAAAAGCGTCTGGCGGCGTAGATGCGACCGTTAACCTTGGTCTATCTGCGATTCCAACTAGCATGATCTTGCCGGGTATCTTCCTGATTTCTGCGTTTATCGCGACGGCAATGGGCACCTCAATGGGCACCATCGCTGCAGTTGCGCCTGTTGCTCTGGGTATTGCTCAATCGGCAGGTATGAGCCTTCCATTGACTGCTGGTGTAGTACTTAGCGGCGCAATGTTTGGTGATAACCTTTCGATCATCTCAGACACCACCATTGCGGCAACCCGTTCTCAAGGCTGTGAGATGAAGGACAAGTTCAAAGAGAACATCCGTATCGCACTACCAGCAGCACTGGTGGCGCTTGTGATCTTTGCCTTCAACAGCACAGCAACTCAAGTACCAGAAACTGGTCCTATTGAATGGCTGAAAGTGCTGCCATATGTGACGATTCTTATCCTTGCTGTATCAGGCATGAATGTGTTTGTCGTGCTTACTATTGGTATCGTTTTAGCGGGTGGCGTGAGCTTGTCTTCTATCGATGATTACGGTCTAACCAACTTCGCACAAGACATCTACTCAGGCTTTGGCAACATGCAAGAGATCTTCTTGCTATCTATGCTGATTGGTGGCTTGAGTGAGCTTATGCGTCGCCAAGGTGGTCTAGCGTTCCTGACTAATCTAGTGAGCGGCATCATCCGTACGTTTGGTTCTAACCACTCGAAA
Source organism: Vibrio sp. B172a (assembly GCF_030248355.1). NCBI lineage: Bacteria > Pseudomonadati > Pseudomonadota > Gammaproteobacteria > Vibrionales > Vibrionaceae > Vibrio > Vibrio sp. B172a. The sequence goes on from NZ_JAHGAC010000004.1 coordinate 25,339, forward strand.
GAAGCAAATGGCCGTGCAAGCGAACTAGGTATTGCTGGTCTGGTTTCGATGGTAAATACCTGTACCGCTAACAACACCGTTGCCATCATCGTATCAGGTAGCGTGGCTCGTCAGCTGGCAGAAGAGAACAACGTTTCACCGCGTCGCTCTGCAAGTTTGTTGGACATCTTCTCGTGTGTTATCCAAGGTGTATTGCCATACGGTGCGCAAGTTCTGCTATTGGGTTCGGTATTTAACCTTTCTCCACTGGAAGTTGTCGCGAACTCTTACTACTGTTTCGCACTTGCAATTGCAGCAATCGTAGCGGTGTTTATCAAGCATCCGGCACGTCAGCCTGTTCCTCAGACTGAAAGCTAAAAATAAATTTGAAGAAGGCTCCTATTGGAGCCTTTTTTGTATGCGTGACTAAATGGACTCTCGAAAACTTTCTGCATCATGCTGTGGTACACCGAGTAATTCACAAAGCTCTTTTAATCGCCGAACTTGCTCTGCATTGCTTTTCGCGAGTTGACCATCCGAACTCAAATGGTTGTTCTCAAAGCCTACCCGAGCATCCAATCCCAGTAACATTGCATGGGTTAAACAGTCTTGCTCTCTCGCGCCAAACGCACACACGGCGCACCTAACGTTCTCTTCGATAAAGCGCTCCAAATGCAGTGTCCGTAAATCCCATGACGAAGATTGTTGAGCCTCATGATAACGGCCAAGTACCACTAACGCGTGTTGGTTGTGCTTGGGTAAAACGCCTCGCTCTCGTAGGGAAAAATAACGCTCTATGTCTGCCTGATCATACAAAATGATTTGACTGAGAATACCCTGTTCAGCAACCCAATCAAAAAAGACAAAACCTTGCTCCTCACTCTGCTCATCAGGAATCAGTTCACGTAAAGCAAAAGAAGCGGCTTCTGGTTTTACCGCTTTGATCAGCGCCATTTGCTGTTGTGGCGAATACATCCCAACAGCCTCAGTCGTGAGCTGAACAATCATCGAATCCCCCACCGCAGCTTTCACCGCGTGGTAGATTTCTAAGTTGTCATCAACCTCTAAAGAATGCCTGCCTTGCGCATCTCTCGCGTGCAAATGGATCATGGTAGCCCCTGCCGTTTGACATGCTTTCGCATCGGCAACCATTTCTTCAATAGTCATCGGCAATTGAGCATGGTCTTGCTTAGTTTTTCTCGCCCCATTGGGCGCAACAATAATCGCGATTCGAGCTCTTTTAGTTTGGGAGTTCACTACCATGTTTGCGACACCTCTCTAAGTGTACGAGTGAGCTTTTCCACCAGCTCGTCAATGTGGCTTCGTTCGATGATAAAAGGTGGGGCAAGAAGGATATGATGCCCATTTACACCATCAATCGTGCCGCCCATTGGGTAGCACATCAGTCCATTTGCCATCGCTTTTTGCTTGATTTTTTTGTCTGCCAAAGTTGAATTAGGCAGCGGTGTTTTACTTACTTTGTCTGCGACAAGCTCAATGCCAAGAAACAACCCTTTACCACGAATATCCCCAATATACGGGAGGTCTGAAAGCGCCGATTCGAGCTCTCTTTTTAACATCGCCCCTTGCTGATTGACGGCTTGCAGGAGCTTTTGGTCACCGATGGTATGAATGGTCGCAACGGCAGCTGCGCACGCAACAGGATGCGCCATAAAGGTATGCCCGTGCTGAAAGAAGCCGCTGCCAGACGCAATCGCCTGATAGACTTTATCATTGGCAACAACGGCTCCGATAGGTTGATAACCCGCCCCTAAACCTTTCGCCATACAGACTAAATCTGGGACGGCGTGCTCTTGTTCAAAAGCAAAAAAGCTACCGCTGCGCCCGACGCCACACATCACCTCATCCATGATCAGCAACACATCATAGCGATCGCAAATCTCTCGTATTCGTTTGAAGTAACCTTGAGTGGCAGGTACTGCGCCCGCTGTTGCGCCAACTATTGGCTCTGCAACAAACGCCATGACGTTATCTGCACCCTGTTCTAAAATTTTAGCTTCAAGCTCATTGGCGGCTCTCAGTGAATAATCGAGCTCTGACTCATCTTCTCTTTGATAACGATAGGCATAACACGGCGCAATATGATGGCTTGGGTGCAAAATGGGTTTAAAAGGTTCGCGCCGCCATTCATTACCACCAACAGCCAACGCACCAAGCGTATTACCGTGGTAGCTTTGTTGACGGGCAATAAACTGCTTTTTCTCAGGTTTGCCACATTCCACAAAGTATTGCCTTGCCATCTTTAGCGCAGATTCAACCGCTTCAGAGCCTCCACTGACTAAGTAGACGTGATTGAATTGTGATGGCATTTGCTTGCAAATCAACTCAGCTAACTGCTCACTAGCTTCGCTAGTAAAAAAGCCCGTGTGAGCAAAAGGCACTTTTTCGATTTGGTCGAGCATGGCTTGTTTAACAGCTTGGTGGCTATGCCCAAGGTTTGAAACAGCAGCACCGCCGCAAGCATCGAGGTACTGGTTGCCTTGATTATCGAACAGGTAAACCCCTTCTCCTCTGGCGATAGTGGGCAATTTGGCGTGGCAATGACGGTGAAACACGTAAGACATGAGCGTCCCTTCCTAGTGACTATTTTCTAAGCATAGTCAGTAAGATGAGACTTATACGCAAGGTAAGAAAAGTACACCATCATGAGCATTTGGAATACCGTAACCCAAATACTCAAAAATCATTATAAATAAGTACCTTATAGAAATAAGGCCAGCTTTTAGTAAGGCTGGCCTATGGGTAACCAAAAGCTCTGTTGAAAAGTATAATTACGCGTTCAGAGCTTGTTCTAAATCAGCCAGAATATCATCGATATGTTCAATGCCGACAGACAAACGAATCATCTCTGGAGAGACTCCTGCTTGCTTTTGCTCCGCCTCACTCAACTGTCGGTGAGTAGTTGATGCAGGATGACAAGCAAGCGACTTCGCATCACCAATGTTCACCAGTCGCTTGAAGATCTTAAGCGCATCGTAAAAACGTACACCTGCCTCGTAACCATCTTTTAAACCAAACGACAAAATCGCCGAGGGCTTACCTTGCATGTATTTCTCTGCCAATGGATAGAACTCAGAATCTGACAAGCCTGCGTAACTTACCCAACTCACTTTATCGTGCTGGCTTAAGTATTCCGCAACTTTGAGTGCGTTTTCAGTGTGTCTCTCCATACGCAGCGACAGCGTTTCCAGCCCCTGCATCAACATAAACGCATTCATCGGTGACAAAGCAGAACCAGTATTACGCAAAGGAACGGTGCGAGCACGGCCAATAAACGCTGCCTCTCCAAATGCCTCGGTGTAAACCACGCCGTGGTAAGAAGGTTCAGGCTGATTAAATACAGGGAAACGATCTTTGTGCTGCGCCCAAGGAAACTTGCCCGAATCAATGATGATGCCACCTAATGTCGTACCGTGACCACCCACATACTTAGTCAGCGAATGCACCACGATATCTGCACCAAATTCGATTGGTTTACATAGCACAGGAGTTGCGACCGTATTGTCGACAATCACAGGTACGCCCTGCGCATGAGCCAGCTCAGCAACACGTTCAAGGTCGATGATATTGCCAGCCGGATTACCAATGCTTTCACAGTAAACCGCTTTGGTATTCTCATCGACAAGCTCCGCGAGACTTTCAGGTTTGTCATCCTTGGCAAAACGTACCTCAATACCTTGGTTCGGCAACATATGCGCAAATAAAGTGTAAGTGCCGCCGTATAGCTGAGGAGTAGAAACGATGTTATCGCCGGCTTGCGCGAGCGTGAGAATGGCATAGTTAATTGCCGCACTGCCTGCACTGACAACCAAACCAGCAATACCACCTTCTAGTGCTGCCATACGTTTTTCCAGCACGTCATTGGTCGGGTTCATAATACGGGTGTAAATATTGCCTGGAACTTCGAGGTTAAAGAGATCGGCACCATGCTGAGCATTATCAAACTCATACGCGACCGTCTGGTAAATCGGTGTCGCAACTGATTTGGTTGTTGGGTCGGTTTCGTAGCCAAAATGGATCGAGAGTGTTTCGTCTTTCATGCATCTTCCCTGAACTATTGAGTGAATGGTTATTCTTTTATATTGCCGATTTTTTCAGCAAAGAAAAGTAGCTCAAGTCACAGGGAGAGGATTGGTTTTAGAAAGAACTTATTCAGATATGAATAACACAAAACAAAATCGCCTCGAATGAGGCGATTTAATTGAAGACTAAAAGCTAGTTTTTAGTGCAGCTTTCACTGCTTTATTTAATTTGCCTAAAACCAGTTCGAATACCCAACGGATAAAGGAATAAGTAAACTTAATAGCGATCTGTGCACCTTTGCCCGCAAACACCAACATATGGCCAAGTAAGCCTTTTACACGATCTGCAAATTCACTAGAAAGCTCTGAGATTTTTACCATTGAACGAGCTATAGCATCGTAGATAGTTGCAATGCCAGCACCTAGAGCTTGTGCACCAAAGACAAATGAAGCAAGACCTCCATCTATTAGCAATGTTAATATTGCAGCTGATATTCTGTCTGCCCAAAAATCATTAGTTTTCACTTCAAGTCGATTTCTATAGTTCAATACGACTCTCTCCAAAGCATTCGCAACCTTTTGAGAATAGATTTTTTCCCAGCTCTGGAAGTCCGTTAATTTAGCATAACGAGCGAGATCATGAGCTGAAGGAATCAAGCCTTGCTGCCTACAAGCTAGATACTCAATCCCATTGTATGGAGCATGATAGAAAGGCCATACCGGAACTTTCGGTACAGGATCTCCCCCATTCACACATCGAAAAATACTATCGACACGCTGAGTTGCATTCATAGAAAAGTTTTTTCCGCCCACTCTAGGGGCACCAAATGTATAAAGGTGAACTTTTGCGCTAATTTCTGAAGATGATTTCAGCCAGTTCGCCGCCAAAGTAGCTAGAGCGCCACCAAGACTATGCCCTACACAATGGATATTTAAAACTTCACATGACTGGCTTCTTTTTAGAAATGACTTAATCTCAGGGATCATGGAATTCAAAGTTCCTTGGAATCCACTGTGCACTAGCTCTCCTGATTGTGTGCCTTTTGCATTTGCAGTCACATTGGTCAAGATGTCGGCGAGAGTTTTAGTTCCTCTAAAAGAAAAGACGATGTCTCTTTTATAGACCTCACTCACGCCCAACCCCGCTATTAGAAAACCAGAGGAAGGGCGATAGAAAAAGCCTCCTGACGTTCCAGATATAACGTTATTAACATCAAACTTAAAATGAACCTTGGTGCTATTTTGTAGAGAAATACTCTTTCTTTTCAACCTTGCCTGATACGCAGCACTTGCAATATCTGATGCAATAACAGGAGATAATGTACTCATCTTAATCCTCTGGCGTTAAATTATCTGTTTTTTCGATTAATTGCTCATTTGTATATCCCTCTAATCCTTCCCAGCGACAAACAGAGGTTAAAGGCAAATATAATCGCTCCCCACTTTGAGGATCTCTCAGTTCATAATTAAGCTCTTCTTGTCTTAACTCGCAGTTAAGTGATAACAATAATTGAGATGCCAGAGGGATAGGCTTGGCATACTTAGTGGCGTTCCAAAGATAAACTTCCTTGCCTTCGGAGTAGGTATATATTTCTTGAGCTATGATGAAGTTCTGCCCGAAAACATCTCTAGGTGCCTTAGAACGGACTAGAAACTCGGGGAAATAAAACTCCCCACTTGAGTCTGTTATTGCTTCATCAGATATTTTTTTTCCGTCTTTGTAACCTTCATAGAATAAGTCTCGATGAACCGTCAACCCCGCCTGCGGCACGCCATCAAGCTTGATAACACCACGCACATCCGGAGACATTTCCACATCGTATTTTTTGAACGGCCAAAACATTGCACTTGCTCCTACCGAAAATAGAGCTAGGGCCAACATAAGAGAGATTCTTTTAGCCATAGTCTTTCTCATCTATTGATTAATTTTTGGATGATATGGAAAAAGAAGACAGAGTGAGAGGAGTTAATAAACGGAAGACAATTTGTGGGAAGCAATTCGAAGTATCATGTAATTAAGAAATTTATTTTTATTATTTCTTAAACACTTGTGCCAATTATCTCTCTACATTGATGATTGGACTTGCTGCAAAAGCCAACGTCTAAATCGTGCTGTAGGCTCACTTTTGGTATTAATAATCAGGTAGTATCCTGCGTTAGCATCCACAGGTTCAAATGGCGAGACTAAGCGACCGCTTTCAAGTTCATCTTCCACCAGCGCCATACGCGCCATTGCTATCCCCACCCCAGCTTCGGCAGCAGACATTGCCATATCCGTACGATTAAAGAAGTGCCCTACCTCTGTTTTGAAATCGAACCCCATGCTTGATGCCCAGTACAGCCATTCATAGTCACGCGGAGCCTTATCCCATGGCATAGCATCGTGCAGTAATGTCGCGTCTCGCCATTGTTCTGGTGACGCTTTAAGAGTTTTTAGCCACCTATGATCCTCAAGGTATTTTGGGCTCATCACCGGTAGAAGTTGCTCATTGAGAATCCGCTCAGCGCTTTTATCTCGATAGGGATGAGAACCGTAGTCTATCGCAACGTCATAGTCCTTTAGCTCACTATTCACTAGTGCTCCCTCGGCAAAAATCTGCACTTGGAGATCGGGGTTTTCAAGATGAAAGCTTTCGAGGCGTGGAACTAACCATTTAAATGCAAAAGAAGGCGTCAGTTTGAGGCGAATTTCATTGTGGGGCTTTTCAATTTGCAGCTCTTGAAGTGCCTTTCCTAGTTCGGAGAAGTGAAATTGTGAAGATTGATACAGCTGTAATCCTTTAGGCGTCAGTCGAATTCCGCGCGAGTGGCGTTCAAACAAATTAAAACCGAGCTGTTCTTCTAACTGAATGATTTGCTGGCTGATCGCCCCCGTCGTTAGGTGCAATGCCTTTGCAGCACTGGTAAAGCTGCTGTGTTCCGCCACTTGGCTGAATAACCACAATCCGCTAACGACACTGCTTTTCATCTTTGAGCCTATAGGTTTTCTAAACGCTGAATGTAATTTATATCGATTGTTAACAAAAGGTAAAGAAGAGAAACTGCGCAACATCAAAAATGTGTGGAGCGCATCAATGGAAGTCATCGTAATAGGCAGTGGTGTTATCGGATTAACCTCGGCTTGGTATTTATCTCAGGCAGGCTATCAGGTGACCGTGATCGATCGCCAGCCAAGCAGTGCGATGGAAACCAGCTTCGCTAACGCCGGACAAATCTCTTATGGTTACTCTTCGCCATGGGCTGCGCCGGGGATTCCACTCAAAGCCATAAAGTGGCTCACTGAAGAGCATGCACCACTCAAAATAAAACCATCTCTCAGCCCGGAGCTTATCCGTTGGGCAACGCAAATGGTGTCAAACTGCACTTTGTCCCGCTATCAAATCAACAAAGCCCGAATGCTGTCTATCGCCAATCATAGCCGTGCGTGTCTGGAGCAGTTGCGCCGTGACCATGCGATTGAATACCAAGGGCGTCAGTTAGGCACCTTGCAAGTATTTCGCTCTCAACAGCAGCTCGATGCCATAGAGAAAGATCTTGAGTTGTTAGAGCAAAGCGGTACACGTTTTCAGTTAATGGATATCGAACAGTGCATCAAGCAAGAGCCAGGATTGGCATTAGTAAAAGAAAAATTGGTCGGTGGGTTATATCTACCTGATGACGAAACGGGTGATTGTTTTCAATTCTGCCAACAGTTAACAGAGCTAGCAAAAGCCCGTGGCGTAAGGTTTGAATTCAATACGGAGGTGAGTAATTGGGTTACTGTAGGCAAAAAGATCATGGGTGTCCAAACGGACCGTGGTTTGTTTAAAGCAGACCAGTTTGTCCTTGCCTCTGGCAGCTATTCTACAGCGTTACTCAAACAGCTTGAGATCGACATTCCTGTTTATCCCGTCAAAGGATATTCACTGACGGTGCCAATTGAATGTGAGCAATTTGCGCCTCGTTCTACCGTCATGGATGAAACCTATAAGGTCGCAATGACGCGTTTTGATGACCGCATTCGCGTCGCAGGAACCGCAGAGCTTGCTGGCTTTGATCCTTCGTTACCGCAAAAACGCAAAAATACGATTGAAATGGTGATTCGAGATCTGTTTCCGCAAAGCGCCGATTTTACTCAAGCCGAGTTTTGGAGTGGATTTCGCCCTATGACACCCGATGGTACGCCTATTATTGGCACAACACCTTACGAGAATTTATTTACGAACACAGGGCATGGCACGCTCGGTTGGACTATGGCTTGTGGCTCAGCTCAGATACTGACAGACGTCATCATGAACGCCGTTCCCAAAGTGACAAATCACTCAGAATTGAACCTGAGTCGTTACGCCTAAACACCTGCAAACCATTTCAAATAGTGTATTACTCCACAAGTTGAATAGCATTCAGAAGATATGACTTTCATCTCTCGCAGCACATTTTCATGACAATGTGCTGCATATTCAATCAATTCATTGTTATTTCCAATAAAAACCACACAGATACATAACAAGAACCAATTTTTAACAATATTTAACCATTCTGTGCCCACCATCACGCTACAAGGGATTTTTAGTTAAAAAGGTTAACAATTGCATTACAAAAAAGGGTAATGTGTTGTACGAAAAACAACCACAACCATAACAAACAGGGAAAATACTCATGCAGTCATTAGTTGATTTTCTGAATGGAATTATCTGGAGTCCGGCACTGATCTATCTGTGTCTTGGCGCTGGTTTGTTCTACTCGATCATGACGCGCTTTGTGCAGATTCGTCACTTCTTTGAAATGTGGCGCTTGCTACTTAATGGTAAGAGTTCAACCAAGGGGATTTCATCATTTCAGGCTTTGGCCGTTTCACTATCTGGCCGTGTAGGTACAGGTAACATTGCAGGTGTTGCTGCCGCTATCGGCTTCGGTGGCCCTGGTGCAGTATTCTGGATGTGGGTTGTTGCCTTCTTTGGTGCAGCAACGGCATACGCAGAATCAACACTCGCACAGATATATAAAGAAGAAGACGAAGGCGAATTCCGCGGCGGTCCAGCTTACTACATCGAAAAAGCAATGGGTCAGAAGTGGTACGCATGGATCTTCGCTATCGCAACCATCTTTGCATGTGGTGTTCTACTTCCTGGCGTTCAATCGAACAGTATTGGTAACGCAGTAGAAGCAGCATTTGGCTCAGGTGACATGATTGAAACCGCTATTGGTACCTTCAGTTTCGCTAAAATTTTCACTGGTACGGTTGTCTGTGTCATTCTTGCCTTCATCATTTTTGGTGGCGTAAAGCGCATCGCGAACTTCACTCAAATTGTGGTTCCATTCATGGCGTTGGCTTACATCATCACGGCTTTCGTTATCATCCTACTTAACATCGGTGAGATTCCACGCATCGTTGGCATGATCATTGGTGATGCATTTACACCAATGGCAGGTATTGGTGCTGCGATTGGTTGGGGTGTAAAACGTGGTGTTTACTCTAACGAAGCAGGTCAAGGTACTGGTCCTCACGCAGCAGCGGCGGCAAGTGTTGATCACCCAGCACAGCAAGGTCTTGTTCAGTCATTCTCAATCTACATCGATACACTGCTAGTGTGTTCAGCAACGGCGTTTATGATTCTTATCACTGGCGCATACAACGTTCACGGTGCAGTAGAAGGCGCGTTCCTAGTACAGAACCTTCCAGCGGATATCGGTGCGAATGGCCCTGTGTTTACGCAAATGGCGATTGAGAGTGCCCTACCAGGCGTAGGTAAGCCATTCATCGCAATTGCGCTATTCTTCTTCGCCTTCACAACAATTCTGGCGTACTACTACATCGCAGAAACCAACATTGCGTACATCCGTCGCACTGTGAAAGTAAACGGTCTGATGTTTATCTTGAAGGTCATTCTTATCTCAGCGGTATTCTACGGTACGGTTAAGACAGCGAATCTTGCGTGGGCAATGGGTGATGTGGGCGTAGGCCTAATGGCATGGCTGAACATTGTCGGCATTCTGATCATCTTCTTCATGTCGAAGCCTGCACTAAAAGCACTGGCTGACTACGAAGAGCAACAGAAACGTGGTGTGACCGAGTTTACGTTCAACCCAGTAGCGCTTGGTATTAAAGGCGCGACTTACTGGGAAGAGAAGTACAAGCGCAAAACAGGTAAAGCACCAACCGCAGACAGCGATACAACAGAAACGGTAGAGCAACCATCTACCTAATGCTTCACTTAGCATCCTCCCCCAATAGGTTGGCAGGTATATAAGAAAAAGCAGTGGTCCGAACAACGGACATTAAAAAAGGGTTAGCCAGTGGCTAACCCTTTTCTTTTGCATTCAATTCGGAGCGATTATGCAGCGATTTCTTGCGTAGCAACTTGTGGCTTTTGCTTTTCACCAACAGGAAGTACGGTACGGCCGTATTCGTTGTTTAGTACTTGAGCCATTGCAAAGTAGATTGCGCTCGCGCCACAGAAGATACCTTCAAAGCCAGCGATAGTACCGATCAGCTCGCTACCAGTGAAGTCACGTGCCGCTAGTAGGAAGAACAGGATAGTAAGAGAACCGAATACTACTTGCTTCGCTACTGGGTAGCATAGAGAACCAATAAACATGAAGCCAGTGAAGATACCCCATAGTAGTAGGTACCAACCCATGAAGTGTGCAGGGCTTGCTGGAAGACCCATGTAAGGCATTACGATTAGACCAACTAGTGTTAGCCAGAATAGACCGTAAGAAGTAAATGCAGTCGTACCGAACGTGTCACCACGCTTGAAGCACATCATGCCAACAAGTACTTGGCTTAGACCACCGTAAAAGATGCCCATAGCCAGAATCATAGAATCCATTGGGAAGAAACCTGCGTTGTGGATGTTTAGCAGGATGGTAGTCATACCAAAACCCATTAGACCTAGTGGCGCTGGGTTAGCCAGTTTTGTAGACATGTACATTACCTTTTCAAAAATGTTGATAAAAATTGCGCGCGAATTTTAATGGACTCAAAAACAAAAGAGAAAAGACGTTATTGAAAACTTAGATTGCACAAACAAGCAACCAAACGAATAAAAAAAGACCCTGCTAAAAAGCAGAGTCTTTATAGATAGTTAGACTATTTATTGTTCAATTACTGGCAAGAAATCTCATCCCAGAACCAATTACTCTGTGTCGGTGATTCCCATACTCCCGGTCCATTTTTCGCGATAAAGCATTTGCCTTGATAAGTCACTTTGTCACCATTAGCCACTTGAGTCACACCTGGTTCCCATGCAATAAAGTCACCCGATACTGGTGGTTCAGTAACCGGAGGCTCTGTCACTGGCGGCTCGGTAACAGGTGGTTCTGTTACAGGAGGCTCAGTCGTTGGCGGTTCAGTCGCTGGTGGCTCTGTTGGCGTACCTGAGACCAATTTCCAAGGGTCACCTTTAGTAGGCTCATTGCCTTGTGACCACCACTTCGCTTCATATACCGCCCCCTTGTAAGAGACTTGGTCGCCCGTGTTATAAACCTTGCCTGCATCCCATGCAGCAACACCGCCTACAGGTGGGTCAACCGGATCGACTGGGTCTAATTTATCGACAACGCGAACTTCAGGCCAACCTGCATGAGATTGGTAGAAGTTAGTAACACACTTCTCGTAATCACCAGCCACTAGCGCTGAATAGGCGGTTTGGAAGCCAACCAACTCACATTCAAATGAGTGACCGCCTGGGCGATCTGAGTAGTACTTCCAGTTACCATCCCAGTTGGTGTAAAGCACGTCAGTGGCACCGTTAAGGTTTAAGCTACCGTAAGGCGTTTGTTGCCAACAGGTATTGGTCTCATCTGCTTCGATAGGAATCTGATAGTGCGCCGCTAGACCTTCCCAGTAACGAATGCGGTTAACAGGCTGACCTTTATCTTTGTTTTGCTCACCACATTCAATACCACCGTTGATGACGTTGATCGTGGTACCAAAGCCGTAGCCAATACCCGCATCAATTTCACGCTGAGATGGTACCCAAGTACGATCAATCACGTGAAGCATTGCTGGTTTTGGCGCTTGAGGCGTTAAGAAGAACCAAATCGCAGAAGCTAAGTTCAACCATGAGTCAGCGACTAGGCCCGGATTTTTCAGCAATACCGATGCATCGCCATCGAACATCACTTCAGAGAACGCGCCGTAGTTAAAGTGGTAAGAAAGCTGTTTTGCACCACGACCAAAATACCCTTGACCAGGTTCACAAGGCCAACGCTTATTTTGCCAATCATTCTGACCACAACCTGTGGTGTAACCCTCTTGACCTTCAGACCATCCCATTTCACGCACGTGAACCAATGCTTGTTGCCACTCTTCCAGTGCAAGTGGGTTGTCCGATACGTTATCAACCGCAATGTGACCACCGGTTTCCTGAGCAAAGTGCGCAAATGCTGTCACGATGGATTTCTTACAAATCGCGTCTGAATCACGCCCGTCGGTGTACTCACCACAGAATGCAGGGAACTTACCGATCGCACGCAAGAAACGTGTGTACGTATACTCTGGTGCCGCCATCTGAGTAAGGAAGTTCCACTCGCTCTCAGGGAAGACACGTTCAACTCGCTTAACGTTTTCCGGATTGCTTGCTGCTCCTGGAACAATCGCTTCAACAACCGTATTTGGACGAGTCTCTAGCGCTTGTGACCAAATAGCATACATAGGGTCAGAGGTTTTACTTTGCTCCATAGCTTGGATGTCGCCACGAGCAATCACGTAACCATTTGGATTTTGTGGATCAGGTTGGATATTCATGCTGGCATGAGCTTGTGCAGCGAGTACACAACCCAATGCGAGAGGCAGATGTTTGAGTGCAAACATGTCTAATCTCCGTATTTAACAATACAATATACAAGGAATAACTAGACACATAGTGGATCATGTAGAAAAAACGCCGAGTGAAGTGAATTAATTCTGCGACGCAAATTTCATAAATAAATACTGTTACACAGCGGGTATCACAAAAACTGTTACCTCGACTCAAAAGAAAACGGGGGATAATCCCCCACTCTCGTTTATTGCTATTGCTCTGCTGTTGCTTGCTCTAACGTCTGAGAAGATTGCTGCTTAGAGAGCACCAAGTAAATGGCAAACTGCGCGACTATTGCCACCAGCACAATTACAGGAGAAGCCATTACTCCGGCGACGAGGAAGCTTGTCAGGGCGATAGCGCCGTTGAGTACAGCATAAGGCAACTGGGTTCTAAAGTGCTCATACTGCTCACACCCCGCTCCTGTAGAGGACAAGATGGTGGTTTCTGAAATTGGCGAACAGTGATCACCAAATAAACCGCCAGATAGCACCGCACCGATGCACACCAACAATGGAGCATCAATCGCGACTGCGGTTGGAATGACCAATGGCATCATGATGGCAAAAGTCCCCCACGAAGACCCTGTGGCAAAAGAGATAATACCCGCCAATAGGAAAGCCACGGCAGGCAATAACCAGTAAGGGAAGCCAGCTTGTGCCTGCTCTGCAATGTAGGCCGCAGCGCCAAGCTCTTTACCGACAGAACTCAGTGACCAAGCGAGAACTAGAATCACCGCAACGGACATCATGTTTGACATCCCTTTTAGGTAAACCTGAATGCCATCAGAGAGCTTTCTCACGCCATAAAACGCCATCAGGCTGATCAAAGTAATTGCAGCAAAGAAATACGCCGACGACAGTGCAGCACGGAAAGTTGAGCCTGCTACTTTCTGAAATGGAAAACCATGAGGAACCAATATTGAACAAAGCACTACAAGCATGACGAGAAGCGGTGCCCAAACAAAACTTGTTTTTGCATTTTTATGCTCAAACACATTCAATGAATCTTGCACTTTCCCAAAGTCAGAACCCTGCTCTGCAAGCTGTTCGGCTTTCGCCATTGGTCCAAAATCCAGTTTGAAGAAAGAGACAATCGGCACAATCGCGATCGCTAAAAAGGCATAAAACTGGTAAGGAATCGCACCAATAAAGGCATCCCAATCACTGATACCCACATCCAGTGCAGCAAACTCTTTTTGAATCAGGCTCATGATGTAAACGCCCCAACCGATGAAAGGGATGAGGATCGCCACTGGGGATGAAGTTGAATCGATGATAAAGGCTAGTTTCTGGCGAGAGACTTTCAGTTTATCAAAAAGAGGACGAAAGACAGGGCCAACAATTAACGGTGTACCAAGGTCTGAAAAGAAAATAACAACGCCGCCAAACCAAGCAGAAAGCTGCGCTTGGCATTTACTAGCAACCCATTGAGTGACCTTTTTAGCGAACGCTACGCCACCGCCAGATTTCTCCATTAAGGCTACAAAGCCACCAATGAAAACCAATAGAAGAATGACGCCCGCATTGTAACTGTCAGTCAGTTGCGGCAACAGGTAACTTTTCATCAGTGCGCTAAACGAATCGAGCGGACCTTTGTCAACGAATGTGCCTTCTAACATAGCCACACCGCTAACAACGCCGGCAAAAAGACCGACAACAACGTTTCTTGTAGTTAACGCGAGGACTAACGTAATGATGATGGGGATGAGGGAGGTAACTTCTGCCTGTTCCATAGCAATACCAACTTTAATATTTAAACACTAAAAATGAATATACATTCAACAATCTCGCATGTATATATTTTCTAATAAAAAAGTTGAGACCTGCGGTCACACTTTTCAGGCATAAAAAAACCAGCCCGAAGGCTGGTTTTCAATTTGGTATATCTAACGGGAAATTATTCCCACTCGATTGTCGCTGGTGGCTTACCAGAAATGTCGTAAACCACGCGAGAGATACCGTCAACTTCGTTGATGATACGGTTAGAAACCTTACCTAGGAAGTCGTATGGTAGGTGTGCCCAATGCGCAGTCATAAAGTCGATAGTTTCTACCGCTCGTAGAGAGACAACCCAATCGTACTTACGACCATCGCCCATTACACCTACAGAACGAACTGGTAGGAATACCGTGAACGCTTGAGATACTTTGTTGTATAGGTCTGCAGCGTGTAGTTCTTCAATGAAGATAGCGTCTGCACGACGTAGCAAGTCACAGTACTCTTTCTTGATTTCACCAAGAACACGAACACCTAGACCAGGACCTGGGAATGGGTGGCGGTAAAGCATGTTGTACGGAAGACCAAGCTCTAGACCGATCTTACGAACTTCATCTTTGAACAGCTCACGTAGTGGCTCAACAAGACCCATTTCCATGTCATCTGGAAGACCGCCCACGTTGTGGTGTGATTTGATCACGTGCGCTTTACCAGTCTTAGATGCAGCAGACTCGATAACGTCTGGGTAAATCGTACCTTGAGCTAGCCATTTCGCGTTTTTCAGCTTCTTAGACTCTTCATCAAATACGTCTACGAATACGTGACCGATTGTCTTACGCTTCTCTTCTGGATCCGACTTGCCTTCAAGTGCTTTTAGGAAGCGATCTTCAGCGTCAACTTTGATGATGTTCAAACCAAATTGGTCGCCGAACATATCCATTACTTGTTGACCTTCGTTTAGACGAAGAAGACCGTTATCTACGAATACACACGTTAGCTTGTCGCCGATTGCACGGTGAACTAGCATAGCAACTACCGATGAATCAACACCACCAGATAGACCTAGGATAACTTCGTCGTCACCCACTTGCTCTTTAATACGAGCAACCGCGTCTTCGATGATAGATTCAGAAGTCCATAGACGCTCACAGCCACATACGCCAAGAACGAAGTTCTCTAGCATTTGTAGGCCGCCTTTCGTGTGCGTTACTTCTGGGTGGAACTGAACGCCGTAGTATTTCTTCTCTTCGTTCGCCATCGCAGCGTACGGACATGTGTCTGTCTCGCCAACTTTCACGAAGTCAGCAGGAATTTCTACTACTTTGTCACCGTGGCTCATCCACACGTCTTGAGTTAGCTCAAGATCTTTAAATAGTGCAGATTCACCAGAAACTTTAACTTGTGCGTAACCGAATTCACGTTCTGTAGAACCCGCTACTTTACCACCTAGCTGCTCAGCCATAGTTTGCATGCCGTAACATACACCTAGTACTGGCACACCAGAGTCAAATACGTATTGAGGAGCGCGTGGAGAGTTATCTTCCGTTACGCTTTCTGGACCACCAGATAGGATGATACCGTCTGGATTGAATTCACGAATATCCGCTTCTTCAACGTCCCAGCTCCACAGTTCACAGTAAACACCGATTTCACGTACACGGCGCGCTACTAGCTGAGTGTACTGAGAACCGAAGTCCAAGATCAGAATACGTTGGTCATGAATATTTTTAGTCATTTTGAGCAGTCTTATAAGCTAGGTTATTAAAACGGAGGCGAGTGTACTCGCCTCTTATTAATGCTTCAAGGAAAAAAGCAAACGTTTACGTCGAGTGTGTAGGTTTTATTTTTACAACAGTAAAATTAACCGCGACGGTAGTTTGGAGCTTCCTTAGTGATTTGAACGTCGTGTACGTGTGATTCAGCCATGCCCGCACCTGAGATACGAACAAATTCAGCTTTAGTACGCATATCTTCAATCGTTGCAGAGCCAGTAAGACCCATGCTTGAACGTAGACCACCCATTTGTTGGTGTACGATTTCTTTTAGACGACCTTTGTATGCGATACGACCTTCGATACCTTCTGGTACTAGCTTGTCTGCTGCATTGTCAGACTGGAAGTAACGGTCAGATGAACCTTGAGACATCGCGCCAAGAGAGCCCATGCCACGGTAAGACTTGTAAGAACGACCGTTGTAAAGAATCACTTCACCCGGAGCTTCTTCTGTACCTGCGAACATTGAACCAACCATCACACATGATGCGCCAGCTACGATTGCTTTACAGATATCACCAGAGAAACGGATACCGCCGTCAGCGATAACTGGAATACCGAATGAGTTCGCCACTTCTGCTGCGTCTGCGATTGCTGTTACTTGAGGAACACCAACGCCCGTTACGATACGAGTAGTACAGATTGAACCAGGGCCGATACCCACTTTCACTGCGCTAACACCCGCTTCGATAAGTGCTTTAGCACCAGCACCTGTCGCAACGTTACCGCCGATGATGTCTAGATCTGGGTAAGCAGCGCGAGTTTCGCGGATACGGTTTAGTACACCTTCAGAGTGACCGTGTGAAGAGTCGATAAGTAGAACATCAACGCCCGCTTCAACTAGAGCAGCAACACGCTCTTCGTTACCAGCGCCAGCACCAACGGCTGCGCCAACACGTAGACGACCGCGCTCATCTTTACATGCGTTTGGTTTACGTTCTGCTTTATGGAAGTCTTTCGCAGTGATCATACCGGTTAGTTGGAACTCATCGTTCACAACCAATACTTTCTCAACACGTGCTTCGTGCATCTTCTCTTGCACTTCTTCACGTGTTGCACCTTCTTTTACTGCTGCAAGGTTTTCTTTTGCTGTCATTACTGAAGACACTTTCTTAGAAAGGTCAGTAACAAAGCGCACATCACGACCAGTGATAATGCCTACAAGCTCGTTGTTCTCTGTGATTACAGGGAAACCAGCGAAGCCGTGTTTTTCAGTCAGTGCAACCACGTCAGCGATAGTCGCTTCAGGGCTAACAGTTACTGGATCAGAAACAACACCAGCTTCAAACTTCTTAACTTTACGAACTTCAGCAGCTTGCTGCTCAATAGACATGTTTTTGTGGATAAAGCCAATGCCACCCTCTTGCGCTAGCGCGATAGCTAGACGAGCTTCAGTAACAGTGTCCATAGACGCTGAAATCATTGGGATGTTTAGGGTGATGTTCTTAGTCAACTGAGTGCGAAGATCAGCTGTGTTTGGGAGAACGGTGGAGTGAGCTGGCACGAGTAGTACGTCATCGAATGTCAGCGCTTCTTTGGCAATTCTTAGCATTTGCAATATCTCACAATTAGAGGAGTAAAAAGACAATCCAATCTCATCGTTTCGCATAATGAGGGTAACCAGTTTTAGGTTGTTGGCTACATTTGGATTAGATATTGCGGAGGGATTATACGGTTAACGCAATCGCTTGACCACAAATTTTTTAATTTTTTTCTTGCAATTACCCCCTTGATATGTATTATATTGCCGCTAATTTCCATACTCACGTCTACGGAATTAGCTGTGCTCTCCCAGACCAATCAAAACATCTTCACTGTTTCTCGTCTCAATGCCGAAGTGCGTCTGCTGCTCGAAAACGAAATGGGGATCGTCTGGCTTATCGGAGAGATATCCAACTTTTCAGCTCCCGTCTCTGGTCACTGGTACCTCACTCTTAAAGATTCTCGCGCTCAAGTTAAATGTGCCATGTTCCGTGGTAACAATCGTCGCGTCACTTTCAAACCTGCTAACGGCAATCAAGTATTAGTTAAAGCCCGTCTGTCTCTGTATGAGCCTCGTGGTGACTATCAGTTGATCATTGAAAGCATGCAGCCAGAAGGTGATGGTCGTCTACAACAAGAGTTCGAAGCACTTAAGATGAAATTGGCAGCAGAAGGTTTGTTTGCTCAAACCAATAAGCAGCCTTTACCTGAGCACCCAAAACGCGTTGGTGTGATCACCTCAAAAACCGGTGCAGCACTATACGACATCTTAGACGTATTGAAACGCCGTGATCCTTCCCTACCCGTGGTGGTTTACCCAACCATGGTGCAAGGTGAAGAAGCGGCCATTCAAATTGCGCAGGCAATCGGCCGTGCAAACAGTCGTGACGAATGTGATGTATTGATTGTTGGTCGTGGTGGCGGTTCGTTAGAAGACCTTTGGTGCTTTAACAACGAAATCCTTGCTCGCACTATTGCTGCAAGCCAAATTCCGATCATCAGTGCAGTTGGTCATGAGGTTGACGTGACAATTGCTGACTTTGTTGCAGACATGCGAGCGCCGACCCCATCAGCGGCGGCTGAATTGGTAAGTCGTGATAACAGCCACAAAGATCAAGCTTTGGTGACTCGCCAACATAAGCTAGCCAGTGCAATGCGTTACTACCTAGCGCAACAAAAACAGCAATCGGCTCAACTGATGCACCGCTTAGAGCGCCAGCATCCAAGCTATCAATTGCAGCGACAGACGCAACAACTTGATGAGTTGGAGATGCGCCTACAACGCGCAATGCAACGATTCATCACGACACGCCAACAAGCTGTTGAGCGTAAGCATCATCGCCTACAACTGAACTCACCAGTAAAACGCTTGGCTGAGCAGAAGTCGAAGCTTGATCGAGTTGAGCAAAAATTGCTGGATGCGATGGATCGTAAGTTACTGACCATGCGCCACCAACTGGCAATAGCGGCGGAGAAGCTAGATACGGTAAGCCCACTGGCAACACTAAAACGTGGCTACTCGATTACTCAAACTGAGCAAGGTCAGGTTGTTACCCAAGCGAAAGATGTAAAAACGGGCGACGTTTTAGTCACCCGCTTATCTGATGGTGAGCTTCGCTCTACCGTTAACTGATTTTTTGAAACTCAAATCGAACACGTGATTTCGATTTGAGTTCATTACAACTGTTGCAGAAATAGTTCGCCGCACCACAAGCTTGTAGCTTTTCTAGTTCAGCATCGCAATCTGGACAAAATCCCACTTTCTTATAATCCGACTCACATTGATTGCAGTGGTATTGGCCTGTCCACTCCAGCTCAATATCGCATGTTGGGCAAATATTCGGTTGCATGGTTACCCCTAAAAACTTCTATTTACTGACTCACAGTCTAATCATACGGCAATCTTATGCTTTGATCTTAATCACGCGCGTTTAGCACGCTTGTTTTGATACATCGCCACATCCGCTTTTTGAATAAGCTCTTGCAATACCGCACGCTCGCTCATGGTACTCCAAGCGGCACCTATACTGGCTTTTACTTTGTATTCCTCTAACTGGCATACTTGGTTAAGCTCTTGAACTAGACGGGTTGTAAAGTTTTGGTATGTATCCAAATCATGAAAGCAGCTGAAACCCACAAACTCATCGCCACCATAACGCCCTATCACTGAACATGAACGGAACGCTTGCTTTAAATGCTCAGCCACCAGCACCAAAACTTGGTCTCCGGTCTCATGCCCAAAGCGATCATTGATGTACTTAAACTCATCGATATCAACGAAAAAGCATCCCACTACAGCGCTGCGTGCACATTTGTGGTTGATCTTGCGATCGACTTCGGTCAAAAGCGCGCGGCGGTTAAAGCAGTGCGTCAGTGGATCTCGACTGGCATGAAAATGAAGTTGTTCTTCTAGGCGATACTTCTCTAAGGCTACCGCATACAAAGCGGCTAGCATTTCGAGCACTTCGAGTTCATAAGGATGAGGTTCAGAAGGCGTATTGCTGTAAATGGCAAATGTCCCAAGCACATGACCATCCGAAGCAATAATAGGCACAGACCAGCATGCACGGAGTTGGGCTTGTTGAGTCAGCTCAAGGAAAGCGGCCCAGTTAGCGTGATGATCAATATCACTAACGACCACGGTTTGCTTTAAGAATGCAGCAGCGCCACATGAGCCAATATCAGGTCCAATAGGGACGCCTTCAATCGCTTGATTGTAGAAATCAGGTAAGTGTGGGGCAAACTCCAAATGCAGTGTGTTGGTATCGGGGTGCAATCGTAAAATGGAAGCTTGCCTCTTCCCAAATAGGTGTTCACTTAACTTGATAACCTCATGGTTGAGGCTATCGCGTTCCATTCCCAGAGCAAGCTTACCTAAAAGACGATTGACTGCTCGGTGAGCATCTAACAGTCTATCTTTGTCCATTGTGGCGTATTCATATCGTTATTATGTTAATTAGCCTGAAATATAATAAATCTATTAATATGACACAGGTAGCTAACTCACATTATGCGCACGCGACACTATAAAAGATCGAATGCTGATCTTCGGATATTTCCCTTTTGATCAGCGATCACCCCTTAAAAGAATATTTATATAACCACATACCGAAAGCATAAGTTACATATTCTGTCTCTCAATTTTAATCAGAACTAAAAACTACACTTTCGAACAATAAACCACACAAACAGGATTTAATAAAAAGATCAGAATCCAAATTTAGCGTCTTACATCGGTGTGCATTTCAATTGTCTGTGGGTCTATTTCCACTAGTGTGACATGGATAGAACCGAAGTCACTCAAATGGCTCGCATGCGTTCCCCCACAAGGGATGACAGCGATTTCACCTTCGCCTAAATCACATTGCCAATAACGTGAATCCGTAAGGTGTTCCCCATGGCAATCGACAGTGATCGCAACGTCTCTTTTTAGCCAATCCCCCAACAGAACATTCACCTGTTGTTCGATGCTTTTTAGGTCAGACAGCATATCTGCACTGTTTAACCCTCTTTTGCGGAGTGTTTTGCCTAAACGGTAGGTATCCAAACATTTATCTGGGGTAACAAAACTGGTTTCTTGCGCATAGCTATTGAAATCGTAGTTACCATGCGGGTCTTTACGGTCAGCATCTTTACGCCAATAGTTCTGCGCCAGCACCTTATTGAGTGCAAGGTATGCAATGTGCCCTGCGCTATGACCACGACTTAGAGACAGTTGGTATTCTTTATCTACTTCCAGCAACGCAATATCACCAGCATCACACGTATCGGTGAATGGCAAGACATGCACGACAACAAACACCCACCCTTCCGTATCACGTTTTACCGGAATAGTTTGGCCAACATATAACTCTCCGCTTGCTAGTTCTACAGCACCCACTTGGCAGTCAACCACATCAAAGCTCTTACCATTCACCGTCATCGTGCCTTTATCTGCTGGGTGATCAGGCCAAATATGGCTAACGGGATGAAAAGGCGTGACATCAGTAACAACGTAAGTAGCTTCTGATGTAGATAGAACAATTTGTACGTGCGCCTCTAACTGCCAAGTTTGATGACAGAAACGCGTCTTGGTTGCTGTGATTGTCATGTGTTGATTACTTCTTATGAAAGCTTTGAATAAAAAAATACCCAAGTCGAAACTTGGGTATTCATAAAATCTTAGGCGATTACTTGTTGCGGTTCTTCACTGCAGACATCATACGTTTGCGCTTACGCTCTTGAGAAAGAGTCAGCTTGCCACCACGGTTTTCGTACGGGTTATCGCTGTTCTGGAAGTTAATACGGATTGGTGTACCCATGATTTCCAGAGATTTACGGAAGTAGTTCATCAAGTAACGTTTGTACGAATCAGGTAGATCGCGAACCATGTTACCGTGAACAACCACGATTGGTGGGTTGTAACCACCCGCGTGTGCGTATTTAAGTTTAATACGACGGCCACGAACCATAGGCGGTTGGTGGTCGTCTGTTGCCATCTTCATGATGCGAGTAAGAACAGATGTACCTACACGTGTCGTTGCCGACTTGTACGCTTCTTGAATCGATTCGAACAAGTGACCAACGCCAGTACCGTGAAGCGCAGAGATAAAGTGAATACGTGCAAAATCAACGAAACCTAAACGGCGATCGAGTTCTTTCTTCACGTTCTCTTTTACATCGTTATCCAGACCATCCCACTTGTTTACTGCTAGTACGATTGAGCGACCAGCGTTCAATGCGAAGCCAAGTAGGCTTAAATCTTGGTCAGAAATGTTTTCACGAGCGTCGATAACCAATAGAACCACGTTTGCGTCTTCTACGGCTTTCAGCGTTTTAACAACAGAGAATTTCTCTACTGTTTCATTGATACGACCACGACGACGTACACCTGCAGTATCGATCAATACGTACTCGCGACCATCACGTTCCATTGGAATGTAGATTGAGTCACGCGTAGTGCCTGGCATGTCATATACCACAACGCGTTCTTCACCAAGGATACGGTTAGTCAGTGTTGATTTACCAACGTTTGGACGACCGATAATAGCCAGTTTGATTGGCTGGTCTTGCAAACGCTTGAACTCGGCTTCTGCGTCTTCTTCAGTGTAATCTTCAACCGCTAGCTCTTCATCTTCGAATTCAGTCAGATCTTCAATCTCACCTTCTTCTGATTCACTTGCCAGTAGATCATCAAAGAATGGCGCTAGAGCACGCTCAAGTAACGCAGTTACACCACGACCGTGTGCTGCTGCGATTTGGTACATGTCGTCAACACCAAGCTGCCAGAAATCGGCACAAGCGGCGTCAGCATCAATACCATCAATCTTGTTTACCACCAACATTGCTGGCTTTTCGATTTTACGCAGGTGCGCGGCAATCGCTTCATCCGACGGCGTTAATCCAGCACGACCATCAACAAGGAATAGCACAACGTCAGCTTCATCAATCGCTGCTAACGATTGCTGTGCCATTTTTGTTTCTACGCCTTCTTCTGTGCCATCAATACCACCGGTATCAATAACGATGAATTCGTGTTCTTCACCAAGACGAGCTTGGCCATATTTACGGTCTCGCGTTAGGCCAGGGAAGTCCGCAACCAACGCGTCACGTGTGCGAGTCAATCGGTTAAATAGTGTAGATTTACCTACGTTCGGACGCCCTACTAGAGCAACAACAGGTACCATAACAACCTCTACAATAATCTTTCTTCTGTAGTTATAGGTAACGACTTGCTCGATGCCAAATCAAACCAGCTTTTTACCTATAACCACGTCAGGAATAACGGTTAATAATTAATAATTTCAAACAACAAAACGGCTCCTAACTGTTACCAGCCAGGAGCCGAATGTGAATTATATCACGATATTATTCGTTAATGGTTAGTTTCTTTACATCGCCATTGCGAGTAGTAATCACGTAACCATCAGACAACAATGTAGGACCAACAGCAAAGCCGCTGTCATCGACGTATTGTTGTGCAACGAATTCACCCGTTGAGCGGTCAATCCAGTGTAGGTAACCCAATGTATCACCTACCACTAGGTAGTTATCAACGATGACTGGCGCTGTAAGCTGGCGGTATTCCAACTTACTGTTTTCCCACAACTCTGTACCGCTACGAGCATCGACTGCCACGACATGATCTTTCTCGGTGATCACGAAGATACGGCTGCCATCTGTCGCAATATCGTTCGCAGATGAGTAGTTGCGTTTCCAGATTGGGTTTGCACTACGCAAATCGATAGCGATAAGCTGACCGTTATAACCCACGGTGAAAAGAGTGCCGCCCAGTACAATCGGTGAAGAGTCTACGTCAACAAGACGGTCAATTTCGGTCGCACCTTTTGGTGTACCTACCGGTTGTTGCCAAATCAATTGACCACGTTCAACAATCGCTGCCGCTAGTCGGCCATTTGCCGTACCCCAGAAAACACCACCACCAATCGCTGTCGGAGTGCTATCACCGCGCAACGTTAGGTTTGGAACTTCTGTGCTCAATGCCCAGCGCTGTTCACCTGATGCTTCATCCAGTGCAATCAACATACCGCGACTGGTGTTCACGATGATCATGCCTGAGTCAGCGACTGGTCTCGCCAGCACTTCACCACCGACTTCAATACGCCAGTTGATTTCACCTGTTTCTTGGTCAAGTGCAATCACTTCGCCATTTTCAGAGCCGATGTACAGGTTACCGTAAGCAGCAGTAATACCACCAGAAAGACGTGCAATCACATCTTCTTCTAGATCGGTTTGCCACTTTTGCTTGCCATCTTCTGGATCCAGCGCTTTCACTAGACCATCACGGCTTGCAACGAACAAGGTATCATTTGCTACAACAGGCGACAGTTTTGAGAAGTAATGACCTACACCATCACCAATCGATGCTGTCCATTTCGCACTTGGCGTAAACTCACTGTCTACCTGAGGTAGTGGAGCCATAACGATAGTATCTTCTTCGCTAGCACAACCAGCTAGAATTCCCACCGTCAATGCCCCTAATAAGGCTTTCTTAAAGACTCTTTTCATCCAATGCGGTCCTTATTTCGCCAGGTCGTCCAATTTCATTTGTAGCGTTGGGCTAGCATCTGCAGCTTGCTGAGCTTCAGTGTACGCCGCATATGCTGCTTCTTTGTCACCTTGACGAAGAGCGATATCACCACGCTGTTCAGCAATACGACCAGTCCATGCTGCATCTGTCACTTTATCTAGTTCTGCGTTTGCTGCGTCAAAGTTGCCCATTTCAGCTTCAATGCGCGCAATACGGTAGCTAATAAGTGGAGATAGCGCGGCATCTTTGGTGTTGCTTTGAGCCCACTTCAGTTGCTCAAGTGCTGCTGAAAGATCTTTCGCATCCACTTGTACTTTCGCTAGTTGAAGTGCTGCAAGTACTGAGTACTCTTTAACTTCGTTTGAGTCGATGAACGCTTGGATGTCCGCTTGTGCGTCTGCACCTTTGGTTTGCAGAGCGTTCATTACTGTTGTGTAGCTTTGAGAAGCTGCTTCACTCGCCTGAATCACAGAATCCTGGTAGTAACGCCAGCCAAATAGACCACCTAAACCAACAACCGCACCGATGATGACGGCTTTACCGTTTTCCTTCCACCAGTCTTTAATGGCTTCAACTTGTTGTTCTTCAGTATCGTAAAGTTCCACTTCCTGTCCTCTTAAAACATGTAAATGGCAGCGAGGCTGCCATTGTCCCTATTTCGTCGAAAGGCTCCTATCTTGGGAGCCTTAGTATTACGAATTAGGATTTAATCTTTAGCTTATTAAAAGACTTAAATCAGTGCTGCGATCTTCTCAGCAACTTCTGCTTGGTTGTAAGTCTCTTGCTCACCACCCACCAAGTCTTTTAGTACTACTGTGTTTTCTGCAACTTCATTTTCGCCCAGAACCAATGCTACTACAGCACCAACTTTATCTGCGCGCTTAAACTGTTTCTTGAAGTTACCGCCACCAAAGTGACTCATAACACGAACGCCTGGAATAGCTTCACGAAGCTGTTCTGCTAGCTTCATACCAACCATCATTGTGCCTTCGCCTGCTGTCACAACGTAAACATCTACACTGCGACGAACGTCTGTTAGCTCTAGTGTTTCTAGCATCAGAACAAGACGCTCTAGACCCATAGCAAAGCCAACTGCTGGTGTTGCACTACCACCCAATTGCTCTACAAGACCGTCGTAACGACCACCGCCACATACTGTGCCTTGAGCACCTAGGCTCTCAGTGATCCACTCAAATACCGTGCGGTTGTAGTAATCCAGACCACGAACTAGACGCTCGTTAACTGTGTATTCGATACCTGCAGCGTCTAAAAGTTCACATAGACCTGCGAAGTGTGCTTTAGATTCTTCACCTAAGTACTCAGAAAGACGAGGGGCATCACCTAAAATAGCCTGAACGTCAGGGTTCTTCGTATCCAGAACTCGCAGTGGGTTCGTGTGCATGCGACGCTTACAATCTTCGTCTAGCACATCGATATGTTGCTCAAGGAATGCAACCAGTGCCGTGCGGTAGTCCGCGCGATCCTCTTGAGAACCGATAGAGTTAAGCTCAAGACGAACATGTTCGTTGATACCCAGCTCACGCCATAGACGTGCTGTCATCATGATAAGCTCAGCATCAACATCTGGACCATTTAGACCGAACACCTCAACACCACACTGGTGGAATTGACGGTAACGACCTTTCTGTGGACGCTCGTGGCGGAACATAGGCCCCATGTACCATAGACGTTGTTCGTCACGGTTAATCAGGCTGTTTTGAATACATGCACGTACACAACCCGCCGTACCTTCAGGGCGAAGTGTTAGGCTGTCTCCGTTACGATCATCAAAGGTGTACATTTCTTTTGAAACGACATCTGTCTCTTCACCAACCGCGCGGCTGAATAGGTTTGTTTCTTCAACGATTGGCATGCGCACTTCGTTGTAGCCGTATGCGCTCACAGTACTTTTTACTGCGTTTTCAAGTTTCTGCCACAGCGGAGACTGAGTTGGAAGGCAGTCGTTCATGCCTCGGATTGCTTGGATTTTCTTTGCCACAATTATTACCGTCGCTTAGTAACCCGAGCACACTTAGCGTGCTCAAGCTATGAGATTAATCTTCTTGTTTGATATCGATGCGGTTAGCTTGGTCTAATACAGACGCTTTCGCACGGATTTTCGCTTCTAGCTGGTTCACTAGATCATCGTTGTCGAAACGCTCTTTCTGACGTTTGCCGTCTTCGTAGAATGCGCTCTTCTTATTGCTGCCTGCTAGACCTAGGTGTGAAACTTCAGCTTCACCAGGGCCGTTTACGACACAGCCGATGATAGACACATCCATAGGTGTGATGATGTCTTCTAGGCGCTCTTCCAGTGCGTTTACTGTGTTAATCACGTCGAATTCCTGACGTGAACAGCTTGGACAAGCAATAAAGTTGATACCACGTGAGCGAATACGCAGAGACTTGAGAATATCAAAGCCAACTTTGATCTCTTCTACCGGATCTGCCGCCAACGAGATACGTAGCGTATCACCGATACCTTCTGCCAAAAGCATACCAAGGCCAACCGATGACTTCACAGCACCAGCTCTTGCACCACCTGCTTCGGTGATACCGAGGTGTAGTGGTTGGTCAATCTGTTTTGCCAATAGACGATATGAATCCACCGCTAGGAACACATCCGACGCTTTCACACTGACTTTGAACTGGTCAAAGTTAAGACGATCTAGATGATCCACGTGACGCATCGCCGACTCTACCAATGCCTCTGGCGTCGGCTCACCGTATTTCATCTGCAGATCTTTTTCCAAAGAACCGCCGTTAACACCAATACGGATTGGGATGTTTTTGTCACGGGCACAATCAACAACCGAGCGAATACGCTCTTCGTTACCGATGTTGCCTGGGTTAATGCGCAAACAGTCGACACCGTATTCCGCCACTTTCAGGGCAATACGGTAGTCAAAGTGAATGTCCGCCACCAGCGGTACAGACACTTGCTGTTTGATGAGCTTAAAGGCTTCCGCAGCATCCATGGTAGGGACAGAAACACGTACAATGTCTGCACCCACTTTTTCTAATGCTCGGATTTGTGCGACTGTGGCTTCCACATCAGTCGTGCGAGTGTTTGTCATTGACTGTACAGCAATTGGTGCACCATCACCAATTGGCACATCACCCACATAAATACGCGTCGATTTACGACGAATAATTGGAGATTCGTGTTGCATAATATTTATAACGGTAAAGTGAATCTAGCTACTTTGCCTGAAGTATACCCAGAAAGGTCGACAGGTTCACTTGCAAATGTCATTGTTACGCCTTCAGGTGCGCCTAATATCACTTTAAAAGGTGCTTTTCCGGCAAGTTCTACGTCTTGACCCGGTTTACGAGTGCCGCTCACCAGAGTTTTGCCGTTTGCATCTTTTACTTGAATCCAACAGTCTGCTTTGAACTTCATCGTTAGCAGCGTCATACCTTCTGGTACAACTGGAGCCGCAGGCTCTTCTGTCTCTTGTGCATCCTCAATCACCGCTACCGGTTCTTGAGCCGCTTCCTCAGTCACTTCTTCTGTCGCGGCAACAACAGGCTCTGTCACATCACCCGCAGCGCTCATTGCTGTATCCGCTTGAGAAACTACAGCTGGCGCAGCCGATACAGGAGCAATCTCTGCAGGCGTGCTTGCGATAAGTTCATCTGCGCTCATCTGATCGATGTCAGCGTCATCAGCAACTTGTTCGGTTTCTGCGGTCTCTGCACTTAACTGAGCAAGACTGTTCTCTTGTTGGTTTTGCCACCACCACGCACCAGAAATACCAGTGATAACGATCGCAATCGCCCAAGTTAGCAGCATAATGCGGCTGTTATGTTTCTCGTGTTTAGTTTTACGAGAGAAACTCTGCATTTCTGTTTCTTGTGGCTTAACATGCACTTCAGATGTTTGCTCTAAAGCTGCCAAAACAATCTTTTCATCGAGACCAACAAGTTTTGCATATGAACGCAAATAGCCACGAGTGAATGTGGTGACTTGTTGTTCCTCAAATCGATTGTTTTCAATATCTTCAATAACAGAAACGCGAAGTCTAAGGCGATCAGCAACGTGCTTCTGAGTCATGCCTAGAGATTCGCGTTTGTTTTTTAGCAACGTGCCTGCTTCCATCGAAAGCGGCACTTCATTGGTTTTTTCGTGTTCTGTCATAATGGCGGTATTTAATCTGTTTGGTGGCTAACACGGTTATTTATTTTCGTTTTTGTTCTAATCAAGCCTAACTTAAAGATAGCTAGCCTAAACGTGTTAACCAAAATAATCTTTTAGAAATTCTCAGTGTACAAAGTAAGAATGCTCGTTTTGCAATGGTTCAGCAAAGCGTATTGGAAAAAATACTGAGAATTGTCAGTGTCGTAGTTATATTTCACTTACCATGATAAGCGAATGTTTAACGAAGACAAAAACTCTTTGCTCTCAAATTAACAGATAGCTCAAGCTTTTGTCCAAAAATTGACACAACAAAACGAAATTAGCGCCAATAAGTCTGTAACCATCGGATTACAATTCGCACGTAACAAACAAAATAGCCAGAGCATAAGGCTCTGGCTATTTTTTCTATTCTCTGTGAATTACACCGCTTTCACGTCAATGGTTTCTGCACCACGTGCCGCTTTTAGCGCTGCTGTACGTTTGGTTCGGTCAATAACATCACCGACTAACTGACCACACGCAGCATCAATATCATCACCACGTGTTTTACGAACCGTTACGGTGTGGTCATATTGCATCAATGTTTTTTGGAAACGGTCAATACGCGAGTTGCTTGGTTTCTTGTAAGGAGAACCTGGGTACGGGTTAAACGGAATCAGGTTGATCTTACATGGCGTATCTTTCATTAGCTCCGCAAGTTCACGTGCGTGGTCCATGTCATCGTTCACATGATCAAGCAGTACGTATTCAACCGTTACTTTACCGCGGTTCGCATTTGAAGACGCAATGTAACGACGTACAGATGCTAGGAAATCTTGGATATCCCAACGGTCGTTGATTGGCATGATTTCACTACGCAGCTTATCGTTTGGCGCATGTAGAGAGATCGCCAATGCGACGTCAATCTTACCTGTCATCTGATCAAGACCAGAAACCACACCTGACGTTGATACAGTAACGCGACGCTTAGAAAGACCGAAACCAAGATCATCAAGCATGATTTCAAGCGCAGGAATAAGGTTCTTCATGTTAAGAAGTGGCTCACCCATACCCATCATCACGACGTTAGTGATTGGACGACGACCGGTTTCTTTTTGCAAACCGATTTCACGTGCAGCACGCCATACCTGACCGATGATTTCAGATACTTTTAGGTTACGGTTGAAGCCTTGTTGAGCAGTTGAGCAGAACTTACATTCCAATGCACAACCTACCTGAGAAGACACACATAATGTCGCGCGATCATCTTCTGGGATGTAGACCGTTTCTACGTCTTGATCGCCCACTTTCATCGCCCACTTAATCGTGCCGTCTGAAGAGTGTTGCGCTTCTGCTACCGTCGGTGCTTTGATTTCACACTTGTGTTGCAGTTTTTCACGTAGCTTCTTGTTGATGTTCGTCATATTGTCGAAGTCATCAACACCGAAATGGTAGATCCACTTCATAACCTGATCCGCACGGAACGCTTTTTCGCCTAGCTCTTCCGCGAAAAATTGACGCATGCCTTTGCGATCAAAGTCGAGTAGATTGATTTTTTCAGTGGTCATGTTGCCTCTCAATGACTGAAACAAGAATAAGGGCGCGAATTGTACAGCCTTTATGCAGTCACAACAAGGGTTCTAAAACCTTGAGTTTGCTAAGGCATTAAAATCTTAATGATTAAATTTTAGCCAACAATTTATCACCCTTTCCCACTGGCAAGCAGATAATAAAAAGCCCCGGAAAAGTCCGAGGCTTAAAAATCAAATTAATACAAGATTAGCGAGGGCAAATCTCTGACTCTGGGAAAAAGTACTCGATTTCACGAGCTGCTGATTCTGGGCTGTCTGAACCATGAACAGAGTTATGACGCATGCTCAGTGCGTAATCCGCACGGATTGTACCGCATGCCGCTTCTTCTGGGTTTGTTTTACCCATAAGCTCACGGTAACGAGCGATGGCATCTTCACCTTCAAGAACCTGAACCATGATAGGACCAGATGTCATGAACTCTTTCAGTGCTGGGAAAAAAGGTTTGCCTTCATGTTCTGCGTAAAAACCGCTCGCCTGTTCTTCTGTCAGATGAACCATTTTTGCAGCAACGATACGTAGACCTGCTTTCTCAATGCGGTGGTAAATCTCACCAATCAGATTGCGTTCTACAGCGTCAGGCTTAACAATTGAAAACGTTCTTTCTAGAGCCATAAGGTTTCCTTTTTGTACTTGTAATAATAGTTTTATATGAGTGACTTGCGTCTCTCTTAGTTATACCAGTACAGACGGGGTGTCTGCACTGGTAAAAGTCTTATTTTGCGGCTTGTTCGTTCAGGAAACGAGCAAGTGTGCGAACACCCATGCCTGTCGCACCTGCCGCCCACTTATCAGACGCTGACTTGCGGTACGTACCTGCGCAATCGAAGTGTAGCCAACCTTTCTTGTAATCTTCTACGAAGTAAGACAAGAATGCCGCTGCTGTACTTGCACCTGGCGAGTAATCACCAGAGCTGATGTTAGATAGGTCTGCAAAGTTTGATGGCAGCATGCCACGGTGGAAATCAGCAAGAGGCAGTGGCCATAGACCTTCTTTCTCTTGATTCGCCGCCGTTAGCGCTTGGTGTGACAGCTCATCATCAAAGCTCATTAGTGCATGGTAGTCATTACCCAGTGCATTCTTTGCTGCGCCCGTTAGGGTTGCACAGTCAATGATCAACTCAGGGTTTTGTTCACTTGCGTAGATAAGACCATCAGCAAGAACCAAACGACCTTCTGCGTCGGTGTTCATGATCTCAACGGTCTTACCGTTTTTGTAAGTGATGATGTCGCCAAGTTTAAGTGCACGACCAGAAACCATGTTCTCCGCACAACAAAGGATCAGCTTCACACGCTTATTAAGACCACGAAGAATAGCAAGACCAAGACCGCCAGTAATCGTACCTGAACCGCCCATATCCGCTTTCATTGCTGTCATGAAGTTTGATGGCTTCAAGCTGTAACCACCTGAATCAAAGGTGATGCCTTTACCTACTAGACATGCAAAGACTGGTGCGTTTTCATCGCCTGTTGGGTTGTAATCAAGTTGCAGCATTGCCGATGTGCGCTCAGAGCCACGACCTACTGCGTAAATACCTTCCCAACCTTCTGAAAGCAAATCTTTATCTTTAACGATGCGAGCCGTTACTGTGCCTTGTGGTGCGATTGATTTGATGAATTCAGCCGCCATGGTTGCCAATTGACGTGGCGCCACTTCTTCGGCTGTTTTGTTGATGATATCGCGAGTAAAGTCCGTAGAGGTGATGCGAGCGTGCAACTCTGCTTGGTCTTGCTCAGAAAGCTCAACCCACTCTAGCGTGCCGTGTTTTTTCGGGTTGCGGTAACCTTGGTGGAATGCCCAAACGCTTTCCAAATCCCAGTTATCACCAGCAAGTAAAATTGAACGAATTCCTTGGCCATCGAGTTGACGCGCTGCACGTTGAATCGCACCAAGATCGTGACCTTCACCTAGGTGAATGGTTGTGCCATTCTCAGCGAAAGAAAGCAGTGCTTTGTCGCCCCAATGTGGTGCCGCTGGTTCTTGGCTTAGAAATACAGACATCTGTGTAGACATGGTTTCTCCTTGTCTTATAACGGCGTTGCCTACGCCTCTTCTTTTTTGATAACTAACGGATGTTAGCATTATGTAGGGTAAAAATGTCAACTTGATAAAAAAACGGACCTAAAGGTCCGCTTTTTTTAGTGAGAATTGTTAACTCTGCTGCGTTTTACCGCCGAATCGAGCATTAATCCGCTTCGTCCATCCAGCATAGGATAACCGCCTCAAGAATCTTTTCATTAGAACGGTTTGGCTCATCGTCAAACTCATCTAACTCCATGATCCATTGGTGAAGATCGGTAAAACGCACGGTTTTAGGATCGACATCTGGAAACTTGTCACAAAGCTCAATCGCGATGTCGCGAGAATCTGTCCATTTCATTGCTCATCTTCCTTATGCTTCGCCCCTATATTGGGGAGATAGTATTAATGATCTTCTGACGCGTGGTTTAGTGTGTATTTTGGAATCTCTACAACCAAATCTTCGTCTGCAACTTTAGCCTGACAACCAAGACGAGACTCAGGCTCTAGACCCCATGCTTTATCAAGCATGTCATCTTCTAGCTCTTCACTCTCTTCTAACGAGTCAAAACCTTCACGAATGATCACGTGGCAAGTTGTACATGCACATGATTTTTCACATGCGTGTTCAATACCGATACCGTTTTTTAGTGCAACATCTAGAACAGTGTCACCAGTGTTTGCTTCCAACACTGCACCTTCTGGGCACAAATCTTCGTGCGGTAATACAATAATCTTAGGCATAACTACTTATCTCTTATATATCATTAACTGACTGACCTGACAGTGCAGCTCGAATTGATTTATCCATACGGCGCGACGCAAAATCTTGGCTTGCTTTGTCGGTATCTTTAATGCCTTGCTCGATGGCATCGGCATCTTCGCCATTACGCAGTTCAATCAGCGCTTCAATTACTTTGATTAAATCTTGCTTTTCTTGCTCAGACAGCAGTTCATCGCCATCCGCTTGCATTGCTGCGATCAAACCTTCAATTACACGATCCGCTTCTACACGCTGCTCAGCTAAAGCGCGAGCTTGCATGTCTTCTTTCGCGTAAGTCATCGAATCACGCAGCATATTTGCTACTTCATCATCACTTAGGCCGTAAGATGGCTTCACTTGAATCTCAGATTGAACACCAGTGCTTTTTTCCATTGCCGTAACAGACAATAGACCGTCGGCATCCACTTGGTACGTCACACGAATGTGTGCAGCACCCGCAGCCATAGGTGGAATGCCTTTTAATGAGAAGCGAGCCAGTGAACGACAGTCTTCAACCATCTCACGCTCACCTTGTACAGTGTGCACACTCATGGCTGTTTGACCATCTTTGAACGTCGTAAATTCTTGTGCGCGAGCCACTGGGATCGTGGTGTTGCGAGGAATAATCTTCTCAACCAAGCCGCCCATAGTTTCGATACCAAGAGACAGTGGAATGACGTCAAGGAGCAGCATTTCCGAGTCGGGTTTGTTACCCGCTAGGATATCTGCTTGAATACCGGCACCGATTGCAACAACTTCATCTGGGTTAATGCTTGTCAGTGGTGTACGGCCGAAGAATTCGCCTACCATTTCACGTACAAGCAATGTGCGTGTTGAACCGCCAACCATGACCGCTTCAAGTACGTCTTCCGCATCTACATCCGCATCTTTCAGCGCACGGCGGCAAGACATCAGGGTTTTCTTAACTAGCGGACGAATCAGATCTTCGAACTGCTCGCGAGTCACTGAACCTTTCCAGCCAAATACATCCACATCAACACTGTCTTGCTCAGAGAAAGCAATCTTCGTCGCCGTTGCAATGTTCAATAATGCGCGGTTTTTCTCAGCAGAAAGCGGCGCTTCTAGTCCCGCTTGCTCCATTAGGTAATCTGCTAGTAGGTGGTCAAAATCATCACCGCCTAGTGCAGAGTCGCCACCGGTTGCTAATACTTCAAATACGCCTTTTGATAAACGTAGGATAGAGATATCGAATGTACCACCACCTAGATCGTAAACCGCAATTACGCCCTCTTGACCAGAGTCTAGCCCGTAGGCGATCGCTGCAGCTGTCGGCTCGTTAAGCAGACGCAGCACATGAAGACCTGCCAATTTCGCTGCATCTTTTGTTCCAGCACGTTGAGCGTCATCAAAGTAAGCAGGAACAGTAATAACCACGCCAGCTAACTCACCACCTAGCGTATCTTCAGCACGTTTACCTAACGCTTTAAGAATGTCGGCAGACACTTCAATCGGGTTTTTGTCACCTTGAGCGGTTTGCAGAATTGGCAGACCGTTGTCGCTTTCTTTAAATTGGTAAGGCAAAGATGGGTAGCGAGCTTGAATGTCTTTCAATGAACGGCCGATCAGACGTTTTACCGAGATGATGGTGTTTGCTGGTTCTAGCTCTGCTTTTGCTTTGGCATCGTAACCGACTGACGCTGAATCTTGCGTGTAGTTCACTACTGACGGCAAAATGCTACGGCCTTGCTCGTCTTTCAGCGTGGTCGCGTCGCCACTGCGTACAGAAGCAACCAAAGAGTTGGTGGTACCTAAGTCGATACCCGCTGCTAACTTGTGCTCATGAGGTGCCGAGCTTTGGCCCGGTTCTGCGATTTGAAGTAGTGCCATGATGGGTCCTTGTCGCGCTAACTAGCCGAGGAGCTTGTCTTCAACCAGTTCAATTTCATTTTTTAGCTTGGCAATGAATTTGAGTTTACGAACTCGGTCAGCGGCTTCAGCCCAAAGACCTTGGTCAAGTTCTTGCTCTACACTCGCCAAATGCTGTTTGTACATTTTGCTGACCTTAGAGTCGAAGTCAAAAAGCGCTGATTCCGGATCAGAGCTGCCAGCAATGTCTTCCAATTCTTCACGCAGTTCCATTTGCTCCATTAGGAACATTGGGTCTTGCATGGTTTGTTGCTCACCACGAATTTCTGTGCCGTTTTCTGCCAGAATGTATTCAGCGCGAGAGATAGGATGCTTAAGCACTTGATATGCATCGTTGATTTGTGCTGCTTTTTGAACAGCCATCAAACGGTCGCGCTCTGAGGCAGTAGCAAAGTTATCTGGGTGGAAGCGTTTTTGTAGTTCTCGGAACTGAGAAGAAAGAAGGCTACCATCCAGCTGAAACTGACTTGGTAGCCCAAATAATTCAAAGTGATTCATTAAGATCGGGTCCTAGTAAAGCCTTCTGGACTCGTTTGCCCAGAAGGACAGTCAATTAGACGTTGAAGCTTTCACCACAACCACATTCACTTTTTGCGTTAGGGTTGTTGAATTCAAAACCTTCATTCAACCCTTCCTTAACGTAATCCAACTCAGTACCGTCTAGGTATACCAAGCTTTTCTTATCGATGATGATTTTCACTTCAGACAGTTCAAAGACTTCGTCTTCTTCGTTTAGATCATCCACAAACTCAAGAACGTAAGCCATGCCGGAACAGCCTGTCGTCTTCACTCCAAGACGCAAACCGATACCTTTGCCTCGGTTATCTAGGAATGCTTTTACGCGACTCGCCGCTGATTCTGTCATTGTGATGGCCATACTGCACCTTAGTCTGTCTAAATTACGTTTTGGAATGGGAGCGTTTAAGGGCTCCCATTATATACGGAATAATTATTCCTGGTGTTTTTTCTTGTAGTCAGCAACCGCTGCTTTGATTGCGTCTTCCGCTAGGATTGAGCAGTGTACTTTCACTGGTGGAAGCTCTAGCTCTTCTGCAATCTCAGAGTTTTTGATAGATGCCGCTTCGTCAATAGACTTGCCTTTTACCCACTCAGTTACTAGTGAGCTTGAAGCGATTGCACTACCACAACCGTATGTTTTGAATTTCGCGTCTTCAATGATGCCTTCTGGTGTCACTTTGATTTGAAGCTTCATTACGTCACCACAAGCTGGCGCGCCAACCATGCCGCTGCCTACTGATGGATCTTCTTTATCGAACGAACCAACGTTACGTGGGTTCTCGTAGTGATCAATTACTTTTTCGCTGTATGCCATGATAAATTACCTCGAATCCTCTATTCAGTCCGTGAGATTAATGGTGAGCCCATTCAACAGTGCTCAGATCAACCCCTTCCTTGTACATATCCCATAGAGGAGACATGTCGCGTAGCTTAGTCACTGCAACGCGGATTTGTTCAATTGCGTAATCAATTTCTGCTTCAGTCGTGAAACGACCAAATGAGAAACGTACTGAGCTGTGTGCTAATTCGTCGTCTAGACCAAGTGCACGAAGAACGTAAGATGGCTCTAGGCTCGCTGATGTACAAGCACTACCAGAAGATACTGCTAGGTCTTTCAGTGACATCAGTAGTGATTCGCCTTCTACGAATGCAAAGCTCACATTTAGGTTGTGTGGAACACGCTGTTCTAGGTCACCGTTTACCGTTACTGCTTCTAGATCTTTAACGCCATCTAAAAGACGGTTACGAAGTGCTAGCGCGTGATCGTAATCTTTTTGCATGTCTTCTTTTGCCACACGGAACGCTTCACCCATACCCACGATTTGGTGAGTTGGAAGTGTACCAGAGCGGAAGCCACGCTCATGACCGCCACCGTGCATTTGAGCTTCAAGACGGATACGAGGTTTACGACGAACGTAAAGTGCACCGATACCTTTAGGGCCGTAAGCTTTGTGCGCAGACAGTGAAATAAGGTCAACTTTCATTTCTTGAACGTCGATTGGCAGTTTGCCTGCAGACTGTGCAGCATCCACATGGAATACAATCTTACGTTCGCGACATAGTTCGCCGATTGCGGTGATGTCTTGGATCACACCAATCTCGTTGTTAACGTGCATGATTGAAACCAAAACAGTGTCTTCACGCATTGCTGCTTGAAGTTTGTTTAGGTCAATCAGACCGTTTGATTCTGGCTCTAGGTAAGTCACTTCAAAGCCTTCGCGCTCTAGTTGACGGCATGGGTCAAGAACGGCTTTGTGCTCTGTTTTACAAGTGATTACGTGTTTACCCTTCTTAGAGTAAAAATGAGCAGCACCTTTAATTGCAAGGTTGTCAGACTCAGTCGCACCTGATGTAAATACGATTTCGCGTGGATCTGCATTTAGAAGGTCAGCAATTTGCTCACGAGCAGTATCTACAGCTTCTTCTGCCTGCCAGCCGTAACGGTGCGAACGCGAAGCTGGGTTGCCAAATGTGCCATCCATTGTCATGTACTGAACCATTTTTTCAGCAACACGTGGATCTACTGGACATGTAGCGGAATAATCAAGATAAATCGGCAGTTTCATTCTCTACTCCAATGTAAAATGCAGACCGCTAAGAGCGGACGTTTACACCGATGGGCGCGGCGGTTGTATTTTTGTTTGATAACCCATGAGTTACCGCCAGATCAATGTCCTGACGATCAGAAATTTGTAAGACTTCGTTGTCTGTCATTAACTCACCGAGCGTAATGTTATTCAAGAAGTCACTAATGCGAGAGCTTAGGTCACGCCATAAGGTGTGAGTAAGGCAACGTGTACCGCCTTGGCAATCTCCTTTACCTTGGCATTTCGTTGCATCAACTGACTCATCAACCGCTGCGATTACTGTACCAATCGCGATGCTATGCGCTTCTGCTCCTAGACGGTAACCACCACCTGGGCCACGAACGCTGGCTACAAGACCTGCTTTACGCAGTTTTGAAAAGAGCTGCTCTAAGTAAGAGAGCGAGATACCCTGACGCTCTGAAATATCAGCTAGAGGGACTGGGTTTTGTTGCGAGTGCAGTGCCACGTCCAGCATGGCTGTCACCGCATATCTTCCTTTAGATGTAAGTTTCATTCCACACCGTATCCACATGGTTTGTAATGACAAGGATATTCCCATACCTGACTATTTTGGTCAAGTATTTATTTGACTAATTTAGTCGGGTATTCATCCTTACACCTAAAGTGGTTATTATTTGTTCAGAGTTTCTTTTCAATCGCAGTCAAAACACCGCGTAAAATGTTCAACTCTTGAGCCTCTGGTCTTGCTCGTGAGTACAAGCGGCGTAGCTTATTCATCACCTGACCTGGCTGTTCTTTGTTAATAAATTGGGTCTCCACCATCACCTTTTCAAGGTGTTCAAAGAACATTTCTAGCTCTTTATGACGTGGATATTCTTCAGGCTCACTTGGTGTGTATTGGCTTTGCTCCAAGTTGAGATGTGCAACGCGCACTTCATAACTCAAGGTTTGAACCGCCATCGCCAAGTTTAGCGAGCTGTATTCAGGGTTAGCAGGGATACAAACATGGTAGTGGCACTTCTGCAATTCATCGTTAGTTAGACCAGTTCTTTCACGGCCAAATACCAGCGCTACAGGGTGCTTTTGACCTTCAACAGCGAACTTCTCACCACATTCACGAGGCTCAAGCATCGGCCACTCAAGTGTGCGTGAGCGAGCACTTGAACCGACCACAAGACCGCAATCTTCAATGGCTTCTTCAAGCGTACTTACTACGGCTGCATTTTGTGCAATGTCACCAGCACCAGCGGCAAGAGCAAGTGTTTGCTCATCCACTTCGCATTGCGGATCAACTAATACAAGCTGGCTTAAACCCATAACTTTCATTGCTCGTGCAGCGGAGCCAATGTTGCCTGAATGAGAAGTTCCGACGAGTACGATTTTTACTTGATCCAACATCTGTATTTGCTACCTAAATTAAAACCGGAGGATGTTACCATAATTTTTTTACACACCCTAGGGTGAAGCAGGTTTCTATTCGCATTCTCATCAATTGTTTTCTTCTCTAGCGAGAGAGATATCACGGCGAACTCTTCTTGCGAACAAAAAATAACCACTTCCCTTTTCCCTTGACTCTGGTATACTCGCCGCCGCTTTAAATTGTTCTTTAACATCCGTTGGGAAATTCGTATGCATCCAATGCTAAACATTGCTATTCGCGCTGCGCGAAAAGCAGGCAATCATATTGCTAAATCATTAGAAAACACAGATAAAATTGAATCTACGCTAAAAGGCACTAATGACTTTGTTACTAACGTAGACAAAGAAGCAGAAGCTATCATCATCGATACTATCAAGCACTCTTACCCAGAGCACTGTATCGTTTCTGAAGAAGCTGGTCTTATCGAAGGTAAAGATAAAGACGTACAATGGATCATCGACCCAATGGATGGCACTAATAACTTTGTAAAAGGTTACCCAACTTTCGCAGTGTCTATCGCGGTTCGCTTCAAAGGTAAAACTGAAGTAGCTTGTGTATACGATCCAATGCAAAACGAGCTATTCACTGCACAACGTGGTGCTGGCGCTCAACTAAACAACGCTCGTATCCGTGTTACTCAACTTAAAGACCTACACGGTACTGTTCTAGCGACTGGTTTCCCATTCAAACAGAAGCAACACTCTGAGTCTTACATCAAGATCGTAGGTTCTCTATTCACTGAGTGTGCCGATTTCCGTCGTAGCGGTTGTTCTGCTCTTGACCTATGTTACGTGGCTGCTGGTCGTGTAGATGGTTACTTCGAGCTAGGTCTAAAACCTTGGCAAATGGCTGCAGGCGAGCTTATCGCTCGTGAAGCTGGCGCAATCCTAACTGACTTCGCTGGCGGTACTGACTACATGAAGTCTGGTAACATTGTTGCTTCTAGCGCTCGTGGCGTGAAATCTCTTCTTAAGCACGTTCGCGAAAACGGCAACAGCGCGATCCTTAAGTAAGATTCTAAAGTCATACTAAGCCCGTCACGCTGATGACTTTTGAATAGCCCCGCTCATTGAGCGGGGCTTTTTTATATCTGAAATTCATTAACCGATTCAAACGGCACTTATACAAGTTTCTTCAGACATAAAAAAACCGCTGACTGCTCAGCGGTTTTTGTTTTCGGTTCTCAATCTGCCTTATGGCATCTCGTCGAACTCTGCACCTTCTTTTTCTACTTGAGGTGGCATCAAGTGCTCTTTCTGGATACCCAGTTTCAGCGCTAGTGCTGATGCTACGTAGATAGAAGAGTAAGTACCTACCGTGATACCAAGTAGAAGTGCGGTTGCGAAGCCGTGAATCATCGCACCACCCTGCATAAACAGTGCAATAACTACGAACAAGGTTGTACCCGACGTAATCAATGTACGGCTCAATGTTTGAGTGATTGAAGCGTCCATGATGTCCGAAGGTTCACCCTTACGCATCTTACGGAAGTTTTCACGAATCCGGTCGAATACAACGATGGTATCGTTGAGCGAGTAACCTACTACCGTTAGTAGCGCCGCTACGATGGTAAGGTCAACTTCGATTTGTAGGAACGAGAACACACCCAGCGTGATGATGATATCGTGTGCTAGTGCCATTACCGCACCAGCCGCTAGACGCCATTCAAATCGCATCGATACGTAGATCAGGATACAGATCAGCGATACAAGAATCGCTAGACCACCCGCTTCTGTCAGCTCATCACCAACGTTTGGACCTACGAATTCAATACGACGCATTTCTACGCTTTCGCCCGTACCTTCTTTGATTGCACCAATGATTTGGTTACCTAGTGTTTCACCAGACATATCATCACGAGGACGAAGACGAACCATTACATCGCGAGCACTACCAAAGTTTTGTACTGTCGCATCGCCGAAGCCTTTTGAATCTAGTGCAGCACGAATCTCTTCAAGGTTTGCTGGTTGTTCAAAACCCACCTCGATAAGCGTACCGCCAGTAAAGTCTAAGCCCCAGTTCAACCATTTGGTTGATAGCGTGAAGATAGAAGCAGCGATCATAACAATAGAGAATACGAACGCGACTTTCGACCAACGCATAAAGCCGATCGTGTTTTCTGCTTTTAGAATTTGAAACATATTAATTCCCAGCCTTAGATCGACAATTTATCAACGCGTTTGCCACCGTAAATCAGGTTCACGATACAACGTGTACCTACAATAGCGGTGAACATTGAAGTTAAGATACCGATAGATAGTGTTACCGCGAAACCTTTCACCGCACCTGTACCCACTGCAAATAGAATGATTGCAGTGATAAGTGTTGTGATGTTCGCATCGGCAATGGTACTGAATGCGTTAGCGTAACCTTGGTGAATCGCTTGTTGTGGACTGCGTCCATCTCGAAGTTCTTCACGGATACGCTCAAATATCAGCACGTTTGCATCGACCGCCATACCGACGGTTAATACAATACCGGCAATACCTGGCAGCGTCATGGTTGCACCTGGAATCATCGACATAACACCAATGATAAGAACCAAGTTGGCCATCAACGCGATGTTAGCAATCAGACCGAAACCACGGTAGTAAAGCAGCGTAAACAGCATTACGGCAACCATACCCCAGATACATGCTTGGATACCCATATCGATGTTTTGCTGACCCATTGATGGACCAATGGTACGTTCTTCAACGATAGAGATAGGTGCGATCAGTGCACCAGCACGTAGTAGAAGTGCTAGATTGTGCGCTTCTGCAGCAGAGTCGATACCTGTGATACGGAAGTTACGACCAAGAGCCGATTGAATCGTTGCTTGGTTGATGACTTCTTCATGCTTATCAAGGATAACTTTGCCTTCAGGCGTACGACGACCACTGTCTTTGTATTCTGCAAATACGGTAGCCATTAGCTTACCGATGTTCTTCTTAGAGAACGCAGACATTTTGTTACCACCTTCGCTGTCTAGCGAGATGTTAACTTGTGGACGACCATATTCATCAACACTTGAGCTTGCATCCGTGATGCTTTGACCACCAAGAATAACGCGCTTCTTAAGCACAACTGGGCGACCATCACGGTCCATCTTGATTTCGCTACCTGCTGGCGCGCGACCATTTGCCGCCGCTGATAGGTCAGCTTTATCGTCAACTTCGCGGAACTCTAGTGTTGCCGTAGCACCTAGAATTTCCTTCGCACGAGCTGTGTCTTGAACACCAGGTAGCTCAACTACGATGCGGCTAGCACCTTGACGTTGAACCAATGGTTCAGCAACACCCAGTTCGTTAACACGGTTACGAAGAATCGTGATGTTTTGTTCAACTGCGTAGTTACGTATCTCTTGTAAACGTTGCTCGGTAAAGGTGGCAATCAACGCGTAACGACCATTAGAATCAGAGTCGACAAAGTTCATGTCTGGGTGATTCTTTTCTAGCGTTGCTTTCGCTTCCGCTAGTTGCTCCTCGTTACGTAGCAATACTTCCACACCTTCTGTACCAGAAGGACGGATTGCACGGTAACGGATCTTAGCTTCACGAAGTTCGCTACGGAAAGCTTCTTCTTGTTGACCAACCAACTTCTCCATCGCCGCGTCCATGTCGACTTCCATTAGGAAGTGAACACCACCACGTAGGTCAAGACCTAGTTTAAGTGGCGACGCACCGATTGCTTCTAGCCAATCTGGCGTAGCAGGAGCAAGGTTTAGTGCAACAATTTTATCTTGGCCAAGCGCTTCGCTGATGATATCGCGGGCACTGATTTGAGTGTCAGTGTCATTGAAACGAACAAGGATTGATCCATTCTCGAGAGCAATGGATTTATGAGAGAGTTGCTCTTTATCAAGAGCTTTGGTGACAGCATCCAGCGTTGACATATCTACAGAGGCGCCACGCGCCCCTGTAACTTGAATAGCCGGATCTTCACCGTAGATATTTGGAAGTGCGTACAACGCAGCGGTGATGATGGCAAAAAATACCATCAAGTACTTCCATAATGGATAACGGTTTAGCACAGCGAGGATCCTTTAGCTGTTTTATAGAGACTTCAGCGTACCTTTTGGTAGCACTGCAGTTACGAAGTCTTTCTTGATTACAACTTCATTGTTTGCGTTTAGCTCAATTGAAATGAAATCGTTGTCTTCAGCGATCTTAGTGATTTTACCCACTAGGCCACCGCTTGTTAGAACTTCATCACCTTTGCCCATAGAAGACATTAGGTTCTTGTGTTCTTTAACACGCTTAGATTGTGGGCGGTAGATCATGAAGTAGAAGATCACCGCGAACATGCCTAGCATGATTAGCATTTCAAAACCGCCGCCTGCTGGTGCGCCTTCTGCTGCTGCGTGAGCTTGAGAAATAAACATTAAAACATCCTCATTATATTTTATTGATAATCCAACAAGTTGGGCTTTCGTAATTTAGATTCAAGTTTGAGAGTGAGTAATAGAGATCACCTTCTCAAAAATAACGTACGTTAGCCTACTTTATTAGCAAAAGCCTCTGGCAACATGCCAAAGGCTTTAATTCTTTTAATCTGTCAATTACTGCTCTTTTGCTAGCGGTGGCACTTCACGACCACGACGCTCATAGAACTCAGTAACGAACTCATCGAAACGATCTTCATCAATCGCCTTACGAATGCTTTCCATCAGACGCTGGTAGTAGCGCAGGTTGTGGATAGTGTTCAGACGAGCACCTAGGATTTCGTTACAACGCTCTAGGTGGTGAAGGTACGATTTGCTGTAGTGCTGACAAGTGTAACAGTCACAATGCGGATCTAGCGGAGTTGTATCCGTTTTATGTTTCGCATTACGGATCTTGATCACACCACCAGTCACAAACAGGTGACCATTACGCGCGTTACGCGTTGGCATTACACAGTCAAACATGTCGATACCACGACGAACACCTTCAACCAAATCTTCCGGTTTGCCTACGCCCATTAGGTAACGAGGCTTGTCTTCTGGAAGTTGTGGACATGTGTGCTCAAGAATACGGTGCATGTCTTCTTTCGGTTCGCCTACTGCAAGGCCACCAACTGCGTAACCATCAAAGCCGATTTCTGTCAGACCTTTGATAGACACATCACGTAGATCTTCGTAAACACCACCTTGAACGATACCAAATAGGTTGTTCGGGTTTTCTAGCTTATCGAAGTGATCACGTGAGCGTTGTGCCCAACGTAGTGACATTTCCATCGATTTTTTCGCTTCGTTGTGTGTCGCTGGGTATGGCGTACACTCGTCGAAGATCATTACGATGTCAGAACCTAGGTCTTTTTGGATTTCCATCGACTTTTCAGCGTCCATGAAAATCTTGTCACCGTTTACAGGGCTACGGAAGTGAACACCTTTCTCAGTGATCTTACGCATTTTGCCTAGGCTG
This sequence comes from Vibrio sp. B172a, assembly GCF_030248355.1. NCBI lineage: Bacteria > Pseudomonadati > Pseudomonadota > Gammaproteobacteria > Vibrionales > Vibrionaceae > Vibrio > Vibrio sp. B172a. The sequence continues at coordinate 69,900 of NZ_JAHGAC010000004.1, forward strand.
AATACTTGGAAACCGCCTGAATCGGTAAGAATAGGACCGTGCCAGTTCATGAAATCGTGCAGGTCACCGTGCATTTTCATCACTTCTTGACCAGGACGTAGCCATAGGTGGAAAGTGTTACCTAGCAAGATTTCTGCACCAGTACCTTTCACTTCTTCTGGTGTCATGCCTTTAACGGTACCGTAAGTACCTACTGGCATGAACGCAGGAGTTTGAACAGTGCCACGTTCGAAGGTCAGTTGACCACGACGCGCATTGCCGTTTTTCTTCTTAAGATCGAATTTTAATTTCACGATGCCTCCGGGTGTCAGAGAAACAGTCTGACTATGTATCCAGGGTGATAAACCCTATTTTAAGGAGCGGTCGCTTTTCCGTGCGAGAGACAAAGCAGAGATTCCGCTTTATTTCCTAGCTTACTGCTAGCACTCGTAAATCGTTAACTTTCTCCCCCTCCTAGCCTCCCCCTTTTTTGAGGGGAGGGCTAGAGAGAGGGGTTAAAACATTATGCGGTCTTCTTTTTAATAAACATTGAATCACCGTACGAGAAGAAGCGGTATTTGTTTTCCACCGCGTGCTTGTAAGCATTCATGGTGTTCTCATAACCTGCAAACGCACTTACCAACATGATCAGGGTTGATTCAGGTAAGTGGAAGTTGGTGATCAAGCAATCCACCAGCTGGTACTCGTAACCAGGGTAGATAAAGATTTCAGTATCGCCAAAGAATGGAACCAGTTCTGTGCCTTTCTTGAGCGCGTCTTGCGCTGCACTTTCTAGTGAACGCACTGACGTAGTACCCACTGCGACGATACGACCGCCGCGCGCCTTAGTTGCGTTAATCGCATCCACTACGTCTTGTGGTACTTCAACGTATTCTGCGTGCATGTGGTGATCGTTGATATCATCCACTTTAACTGGTTGGAACGTACCCGCACCTACATGCAGAGTAACGTATGCAAACTCAGCACCTTTCGCTTTGATTTTATCAAGTAGAACATCATCAAAGTGAAGACCCGCCGTGGGTGCTGCAACCGCACCTGGCTTTTGGTTATAAACCGTTTGGTAACGCTCTTTATCCGCGTCTTCATCTGGGCGGTCGATGTATGGTGGAAGTGGCATGTGACCTATTTCTTCCAGAATCTCGAGTACCGTCTTATCAGAGTTAAATTTCAGCTCAAACAGTGCGTCGTGACGAGCGACCATTTGCGCTGAGTATTCATCGTTTTCACCAACCAAGATCGTTGTACCTGGTTTTGGCGATTTAGAACAACGAACGTGTGCCAGAATGCTTTTCTCGTCGAGCATGCGCTCCACTAACACTTCTAGCTTACCGCCTGATTCTTTACGACCAAACAAACGCGCAGGAATAACGCGAGTATTGTTGAAAACCACTAGGTCACCGGCTTGAACTTGCTCCAGCACATCGGTAAACGTGCCATCAATAAGTTCACCAGTATTGCCGTCCATTTGCAGCAGTCGGCTAGCGGTACGCTCTGGTTGAGGGTAGCGAGCGATGAGTTCATCTGGAAGGTCGAAATGGAAATCTGATACTTGCATGTTACTTGTCTTATCTATTGGTCAAATCACGTCAAAGACGACGATAAAATTGCGACGAGTTTTTCGCAGCAGACTAGTATATGTTTACATGCTGCAATAGCAAGCAAATCCCCTTAGATTGACTGTAAAAGCTTTCACTAAGAGTGTAATAAAACGTGAAAGGTGCAGGATAAGCACACATAAAAAAAGCAGCGAAGTGCGCTGCTTTTTAAAATGTCTAAATGCGTTTAACAGATACTGAAAGTTTAACTTTTGCGTCGGCGCATCCAAGCCACTGGAACCAACAAGCCAAACAACCAAGCGCCTAAGCTACCGCCGTCGTCTTCAGAACCTCTGAAATCACAATTGTTGGTCGCAATGCCATCATGGCACTCTTCTTCCCCACCACCATTTCCACTACTCGCTTCTTTGATGAAGTTCGGCTCAATAATGTAACTGCCCGGTGGACCATCGGCGGTGATATAGGACTGCACCCAATCGTAATATTGGCCCACTTTAGTGTAGAAGCTTGGGATCGTTAAAGAGCCGCACGTTGGCAGAATAAGAGGCGCACCACTTACGATACCAATCTGCTTCCCCGTTGCGACATCAATGAGGGGGCCACCACTGTCACCTTTACACGCGGAGTTACCATATTGAGTATTACTATCCGGCTCCAACACGCGGTTCTCCGTTGGTAGCGTGCAAATTTTGGTTTGGTTTTCTCTTGAATCAATGATTCCCGGAAAACTGCTGCCAATTTCTAGACGCTCATAACATTTGTCGATAGGCAAAAATGTGCTGATGGTGGTTTTGAGCGTATTGGAAGATTCAGAAGCATCGGGCTGAGTGGTTCCCCAGCCAAAAACTTGTACGTTTTCGACACGTTGATTAGTCAGATAATTATCGTTCCAATCCGCTGCCAAACGCGCTTCGATATTTTCCATATCGGCTTTATTTGCTAAATCAGCAAAGCGCGCGTTCGCCACTGGGCGAGTGAGGTACAACAACGCGATGTCTGAATCTAAACCAGTTTGGATAGGCTTCACGTTGCCGTTGCTATCCATCTCAGCTTTTGAAATTCGGGTGTAGTTAGGGTGAACCACCACATGAGACACAGGATAAAAGTTATCCAACCCTGCAGAGTTAAGTTCATACACATTGGCATTCACCGACAGTTCTCCCGGCGGGGTAACATAGTAGCTCGCTTCGTTGGTTCCCTGCCCCATCACCACACAGTGTGCCGCAGTTAATACCCACTGTTCTGTCAGCATGGTGCCGCCACAAAGCGGAAACTCTGCCATGTTACTTGCGCGTAAAGTCACACGATCAACCGGGTCGGTTTGCTCATCTCCTAACACAATCGCTTGAGCGGATTGCACACTGAATGCCGCCACTGCCAAAGCAATGAGCTTGTTACACGTCGTTCGTTCCATTTAGGTTGTAATCTTCAATCTGGTAAGCCTGAGCGTATCTTCTTCCAGAGGCTTATCTTGGAAAATCAAGCAAGTAAAAATGTGCGATTCAACTCATTAGATTACATTCTGACCACATCCCTTATCAGTGAAAAATGCAAACTGACTCGCATTGAGTTTTTCAACAGCAAATAGCAATAATTAACAAACTAATCAGTAATAATTTCTTTGAACTATAGTGAAGGTGAGCATTTGCTCTTTGAACATTTATTGAGGTAAGTATGAAGATGTTAACTATGGCGTTAAGTGCTGCCGTACTCGTGTTTTCTTCCGGTACACTCGCAAACTCTAACCACCAGAAAATCACTGCGATGCAACAAGCGTGTGACTTAAAGCAGGTCCCTCGTTTATGTGCCGTCAACCTGCCAGATAAAAGCTACATCGGTCGCTGTGTAGACGCGAAAGCTTATGGTCTTATCTGTGTGCATTTCAAGCAACGTTAAGAGTAACCAAAGCTAAGGTTTTAACGCCTTAGCTTTGGTTATTTATGATAGCGCTTACATCCTAGATTCGTCCTAAATTAGTAGCTGGATTTATGGAAAACACCAGTTCATTTTCACCTCTGATTGATCTCCATCTAATCGTTTTATTTTATTAGTGAAAAACGAGTTAGCTCCCAGATATACAGCAAAATATTCTCTATATTTAAGAGAAGGACAATGCCGCTGGAGGTCTCTATGATCAAGGTTGAAGACATGATGACTCGCAACCCTCATACCTTGCTGCGTGAACACACATTACGTGACGCAAAAAGCATGATGGAAGCGCTTGATATTCGACATATTCCGGTTGTTGATGCCAATAAACACCTAAAAGGCTTGGTGACTCAACGCGATATTCTTGCCGCACAAGAATCCTGCTTGCACCCAGATGAGGCTGAACAATCTTTTACCCTCGACACGCCGCTTTACCAAATGATGCACACCAACATCATGACCGCTGAACCAAGAGCAGGTTTAAAGGAAAGCGCAATCTATATGCAAAAGCACAAGGTCGGCTGTTTGCCAGTGGTCAATAAAGGTCACTTGGTGGGCATCATCACCGATACAGACTTTGTAACCATTGCGATTAACTTGTTAGAGCTGCAAGAAGAAACAGAACCAGAAGAAATCGAAGCAGAGTAATAAGCAACGAAACGTTAGTTGCCCAGATTACAGGCAAAAAAAAGAGCGGCTCAATCGCCGCTCAAAGATGTCATTACTAACGTAGTAATTGTGGACTCTATGTTGATTAGAATTGGTCTTCTTCAGTAGAACCTGTCAGTGCTGTCACTGATGAGTTACCACCTTGGATTGTGTTGGTCATTCTATCGAAGTAACCCGTACCAACCTCTTGTTGGTGCGCTACAAACGTGTAGCCTTTTTCTGCCGCTTCAAACTCAGGACGCTGAACTTTCTCAACGTAATGACGCATGCCTTCGCCTTGTGCGTAAGCGTGTGCCAGTTCGAACATGTTGAACCACATGTTGTGAATACCCGCTAGCGTGATGAACTGGTACTTGTAGCCCATGTTAGCCAGCTCTTGTTGGAACTTAGCAATGGTTTCTGCGTCTAGGTTCTTCTCCCAGTTGAATGAAGGCGAACAGTTGTATGCCAACAATTGGTCTGGGTACTCTGCATGAATCGCTTCTGCAAACTTACGTGCTTCTTCTAGACAAGGCGTTGCTGTCTCACACCAGATTAGATCCGCATATGGCGCGTAAGCTAGACCACGAGAGATAGCTTGGTCGATACCTGCACGTACACGGTAGAAACCTTCTTGAGTACGCTCACCTTCGATGAAATCTTTATCGTATGGGTCACAGTCAGATGTTAGTAGGTCTGCTGCGTTTGCATCGGTACGTGCGATTACTAGTGTTGTCGTGCCAGCAACGTCCGCTGCTAGGCGAGCTGCCACCAGTTTTTGCACTGCTTCTTGAGTTGGAACCAGTACTTTACCGCCCATGTGACCACACTTCTTCACGGATGCCAGTTGGTCTTCAAAGTGAACACCTGCCGCACCTGCGTCGATCATCGATTTCATTAGCTCGTAGGCGTTCAGTACGCCACCAAAGCCTGCTTCCGCATCCGCTACGATTGGTAGGAAGTAATCAATACCGCCTTCGTCTTCTGGTGACTTGCCTGCTGACCACTGAATTTGGTCTGCACGACGGAATGAGTTATTGATGCGTTTTACTACCGACGGCACAGAATCTACTGGGTACAGAGATTGGTCTGGGTACATCGTCGAAGCGGTGTTGTTGTCCGCCGCTACCTGCCAACCAGATAGGTAAATCGCTTCAATACCTGCTTTTGCTTGCTGTACTGCTTGACCACCCGTTAGTGCACCAAGACAGTTTACGTAGCCTTTCTTGGAACTACCGTTGACCAATGACCAAAGTTTGTCAGCACCACGTTGTGCGATTGTGTTCGCTGGCACCATAGAGCCACGCAGTTCTACCACTTCTTCTGCTGTGTATGTACGCTTTACATTTTTCCAGCGTGGGTTGGTTGCCCAATCTTTTTCCAGAGCTTCAATTTGTTGGCGGCGAGTTAAGTTAGTCATTGGTCTATCCCTCTTATAATGTGCACTTGTGCATGTGCGTTGAGTTTTCCGTTCTCAGGCAGTACATCCTTATCTGCCTCGAATCCTTCACGTATTGGTTAAATAAACATGTATTAGTTAAATAAATTGAGTGTTCTAAATCTTTGGTTTAATCCAAGTAGTCATAACCTGGAATGGTTAAAAAGTTGGTCAGTTCATCACTGGTGGTGAGCCTTGCCATCAAGTCTGCCGCTTCTTCAAATCGACCAGTTTGGTAGCGCTGTTCACCAATTTCTTGCTTCACGACTTCAATCTCTTCTTTCAGATACAGTTCGAACAGCTCTTTAGTGACCTTCAATCCGTTGTCGAGCGACTTGCCGTGTTGAATCCATTGCCAGATAGAAGCACGTGAGATTTCTGCCGTTGCTGCGTCTTCCATCAGTCCGTAAATCGGCACACAACCGTTGCCAGAGATCCAAGCTTCGATGTATTGCAACGCAACGCGGATGTTATGGCGCATGCCCTCTTCTGAGCGTTCACCTTCGCACGGTTCAAGCAGCTCTGCGGCGGTGATTGGTGCGTCTTCTGAGCGGCTCACGTCCAATTGGTTGGTGCGCTGCCCCAGTGTGGCACTGAACACTTCCATTGCGGTGTCTGCCAAACCTGGATGTGCAACCCAAGTGCCGTCATGACCGTTGTTGGCTTCTAGCGATTTATCGTTGTGGATCTTATCCAGTACTTTTTGGTTTTCTTGTGGGTCTTTAGCCGGAATAAAGGCTGCCATGCCGCCCATCGCAAATGCGCCACGCTTATGACAAGTGCGCACCAATAATCTTGAGTAAGCGTTGAGGAATGGCTTTTCCATGGTCACCACTTGGCGATCCGGAAGTACGCGATCTGGGTGGTTTTTCAGTGTTTTGATGTAGCTAAAAATGTAATCCCAACGACCACAGTTCAAACCAACGATGTGCTCTTTCAGAGAGAACAGAATCTCATCCATTTCGAATACGGCTGGTAAGGTTTCAATCAGCACAGTCGCTTTGATGGTGCCTGTATCCAAACCGAAATATTCTTCGGTGAAATGGAATACTTCGCTCCACCACTTCGCTTCATGATGCGATTGCAGTTTTGGAATGTAGAAGTAAGGACCGCTTCCCTTTTTCAGTAGCGCTTTGTAGTTGTTGTAGAAGTACAGAGCGAAATCGAATAGCGCACCTGGAATGATCTGACCGTGCCACGTTACGTGTTTTTCTTTTAGATGCAGTCCGCGAACACGGCAGATCAACACCGCTGGGTCTTCTGCCAGCTGATAGTGTTTGCCATTGCCAGGGTTGGTGTAACTGATGGTGCCATTAACAGCGTCGCGCAGGTTGATTTGACCATCCAGCACTTTACTCCACGCAGGGGACATCGAATCTTCGAAGTCTGCCATGAACACTTTTACATTCGCATTCAGTGCGTTAATCACCATCTTGCGATCAGTCGGTCCTGTAATCTCCACTCGGCGATCTTGCAGATCTTGCGGGATTCCAAGGATCTTCCAGCTTCCTTCACGAATGTCTTGTGTCTCTGGTAGAAAGTCTGGCAATTCACCAGCGTCGATGCGTGCTTGCTTCTCTTCTCGTGCTTCCAGCAACTGTTCAACACGTCCGGCAAATTTTTCACACAGTAGAGATAAAAAGGTTTGGGCTTCAACAGGGAAAATTGCTTGATGTTCAGGAGCAACGACTCCATTCACCTCAAGCATGCCTTGGGTTTGCTTTAGTTGTTGTGTTTTTTGTTCTGTCTGAGCAAGCATAATCATTCATCCTTAACGTGCTTTATCCATCTTGGGCAGTCAGCCTAAAGCTACATTTGTAAGTTATGAACAACAAATTACATCCTTCGATTTGGTGTTCACTTCGCTTCGTTGTGTCTATACCTTGCGCAACCTGAATTGCTTTTTCAATCTAGACATAAGTCTTACAAGCCTTTAATTAAGCTAACTCAACAAAGGTTTAAGCGAAACCCCTCAAGTAAACAAAACGTTAAATTCAAAGTTTTATTCGGTATCAAACAAGTGTTTGATTTTTGAGTTCAATTTGTAAGTTATTACGTAATTAAATTACATTAAATTTACAGGTTATTTTTAAATTCAAACAAGCGTATGAATAGTGAGGCAGGAGAAAAATCCTTGTATTCACAAGGGCTAGGAAGAGGAAATTAAACGCGACTTAAACGCGTTACACAGGCAGTTGTGTAAAATTAACATTGTGAAATTTCACTATTTTATGAAAGCTTCATGAAAGTTCATCTGTAAAATTTTACAAGTCAAAGTTCACGCGCAGAATAAAATGCTAAAAAGCGCACTATTTCTAGTGCGCTTTTTGATATTAGATCGGGAGTAGCAGGCTAATACTAATAGCTAAAGCAGTTCAGAGACGACTTCTGCCAATTGATTGAAAGTGTTTGATCGTGACGAGCTCGGACGCCAAACCAAACCAATATCGCGATATGCTTGCTGACCAGGAGGGTCGATCACCACCAAGTTCTGGTTGTGTAGCAAACCATGATCAATCGCCATTTGCGGAATAAACGTGGTGCCCAGACCATTCGCCACCATTTGCACCAATGTATGAAGACTGGTTGCGGTGAATGGGTTGATCTTCTCTTTGTCCGTTAGCTTACATGCTGAAACCGCGTGCTCTGTAAGACAGTGCTCTTTCTCTAATAAGAAGACGGATTCATCTGGCAAGTCTGCATAACGGATCGGCACAGGTACGGAATCCGCTTGATTGGCGCTGATAACCATGCGGAACGGGTCTTGCCCCACCACTCGGCTTTCCATTCCTTCTATTTCTACTGGCAGAGCCAGAATCAACACGTCCAACTCACCGTGGCGAAGTGCTTGCAGCAAGTTGGTCGTCGTATCTTCTCTTAATAGAAGGTTTAATTGAGGGAAGCGGTAGTTCACCTCTTGAACAAGGTCGCACAATAAGAAAGGAGCAATGGTCGGAATACAGCCTACTTTAAGCTGCCCTTCCATATCATCGCCTTGGCATAAACGCCCCAGCTCAACAAGATCTTGCCCTTTGGCGAGAAGTTCTCGACCATGCTGCACCACCATCTCACCAGCTTGGGTGAAAACCAATGGGCTTTTTTTATCTTTCTTTTCGTAAAGCGGGCAACCAATCAACTCTTCAAGGTTTTGGATGCCTTTACTTAAGGTAGATTGACTGACAAAACAACGCTCAGCAGCATCACTAAAATGTCGAGTTTCGTGCAGAGTGACCAAATAGTGTAACTGCTTCAAGCTAGGCCATTTATTCATAATTCTATTTGTATCTATTGCTGTTCCAGTGATCGAGATAATAGTTTCGGTGTTATCGCTTTTTTCGATGAACTCAATCTATTTATTTCGCTTTTTTCAATACTACAATCTGTACTATAGTTTGTCTCGCACAAACACGGACCAAACCTAAATAACTGAATGTAGGTTTGGAGCAAACCAAAATTTTTAGGAGCAAAAAAATGGTACTAGTAGGTCGTCAAGCCCCTGACTTTACTGCAGCAGCTGTTCTAGGTAACGGCGAAATCGTTGAAAACTTCAACTTTGCAGAATTCACTAAAGGTAAGAAAGCAGTAGTATTCTTCTACCCACTAGATTTCACTTTCGTTTGCCCATCTGAGCTAATCGCATTCGACAACCGTCTAGCTGATTTCCAAGCTAAAGGTGTTGAAGTAATCGGTGTTTCTATCGATTCTCAGTTCTCTCACAACGCATGGCGTAACACTGCTATCGAAGATGGCGGTATCGGTCAAGTTAAATACCCTCTAGTTGCTGACGTTAAGCACGAAATCTGTAAAGCGTACGATGTAGAGCACCCAGAAGCAGGCGTTGCTTTCCGTGGTTCTTTCCTAATCGACGAAGACGGTCTTGTACGTCACCAAGTAGTTAACGATCTACCTCTAGGTCGTAACATCGACGAAATGCTACGCATGGTTGATGCACTAAACTTCCACCAGAAGCACGGCGAAGTATGTCCTGCACAATGGGAAGAAGGTAAAGCAGGTATGGACGCATCTCCAAAAGGTGTTGCAGCGTTCCTATCTGAGCACGCAGACGACCTAAGCAAGTAATAGACACTGCCACCCAAGCTCAATGGGTGTGTTGGTTGGATGTATATATAAAGCAAAAAGCTATAGCGGAAAAACCGCAAACGCCAATCAGTCTAAGTAAAGTCATAAAAAAGCCCAGAGTTCGCTCTGGGCTTTCTTTTTATCTGCACTTTTGAAAAGTAAAAGAGGCAAGCATCACGTAAAAAGTTTACCTCTATTTCCCTCGGTCTTAGTACAGATTCTCCCCTTTCGTCCTGCTAGTATTTGCTGTAATTACAATAATTCAGGACAACCTCGTGAACACTCAACTTGAAGTCTGTATTGATAACATTGAATCTCTCCACAACGCGATTGCCGGTGGTGCAACCCGCATCGAACTCTGCTCTTCACTTGCTTTGGGTGGCTTAACCCCAAGCTATGGCTTTATGCAGCAAGCCGCTAAACGCTCTACTATTCCGGTTTACGCGATGATTCGCCCTCGCCAAGGTGACTTCTTCTACAGTGAGGAAGAAATCGAAATGATGCGTTGGGATATTGAAGCCGCTAAACAAGCTGGCTTGAATGGTGTCGTGCTCGGCGTGCTCACTCAAGACGGCGACATTCATATGCCGTACGCAACGGCACTGTGTGAATTTGCTCAAGCGCTTGGCTTAGGCGTGACTTTCCATCGTGCCTTTGACCAGTGTCGTGACGCTGAAAAAGCTTTGGAAGAAGTGATCAGCTTAGGCTGTGAACGTATTTTGACTTCCGGCCTTGCGCCTTCTGCACCGCAAGGTATCGATGTGCTTAAAGCCTTAGTTGAGCAAGCGCAAGGACGCATTGCGATCATGGCGGGCGCCGGAGTGAATGCGGACAATGTTAGTCAGATCGTTGAACAAGCCAAAGTCACCGAAGTGCATTTATCGGGCAAGACAACTCGCCCTAGTCACATGATCTTTATTGCCGAGCAAAGTAAAATGGGCGCTGCCGATGTGGATGATTTTTCGATTCCTGTCACCAACACCGACGCTATCGCGAACATGGTAACAGCTCTCAATTAAGCGCTTTCAAATCCCGTCTTTAGTTATTGAGTGCTAACATATTGATAACTAAGGACGGGAGGAAACATGGCGAAACTAAAGAAAAAGGAATACGAAGAAGCACTAGAACAGCTGCAAATTGAGTTGGTTAAGCTCCAAGAGTGGGTCAAACACAAAGGGCTTAAAGTCGTGGTACTTTTTGAAGGACGTGACGCCGCTGGCAAAGGTGGCACCATCAAACGCATCACTGAAAAACTCAACCCTCGTGTCTGCCGTATCGCAGCCCTTCCCGCCCCAACAGAGAAAGAAAAAACACAATGGTACTTCCAGCGCTATGTGGCACACCTACCTGCTGCTGGGGAAATCGTGCTGTTTGACCGCAGTTGGTACAACCGTGCTGGCGTAGAGAAAGTCATGGGCTTTTGTACCCCAGATCAATATGAAGAGCAAGAAAAGCGTTTTCTAGAACGTATCAATACTCCTATCAAACGCTGGAAGTTCAGCCCGATGGATTTAGAATCGCGTAATCGCTGGGCAGAATATTCAGAGGCAAAAGACAAAATGTTTGCTTATACAGACACCAAACACTGTCCTTGGTGGGTAGTGCCTTCTGATGATAAAAAGAAAGCACGTTTGAATTGTATCAGCCACTTGCTCAGCCAAGTAGAATACGAAGAGCTCGAACATCCGGTGATTGAACTGCCAGAACTGAACAAAGAAGGGTATGTTCGTGCACCTATCGACGATCAAACCTTCGTACCCGATAAATATTAGAGATGTACCATGGCGAAAGACCTGTTTCACACCCTTGACCTGAATCTGCTCAAGACCTTTATGATTTTGATGCAAGAGAAGAACATGCGTAAAGCCTCTCAGCGCTTGTTCGTCTCACAGCCCGCCATCAGTCAAGCGCTACAAAAGCTACGTAATCACTTCGATGACGAGCTGTTTGTGAAAGTAAAAACAGGTCTTGAACCGACACCTTTCGCCGAATCTCTCGCCAACGATATTACGCCGCACCTCGATGGTTTAGCTGCCGCAGTTAATCGCTCTCATCAATTTGATCCTGCTGAAGTGGACAACAAAATTCGAATTGCATTAGCACCAATTACGATGACTTGCTTGCCCGGTTTCCTCTTCGAACAAATGAGAGCGTTAGCCCCTAACGCTCAACTTGAATTAGTTGGTTGGTCGAACAGTACGGTTGATGAGATCTTGAAAGGTGAAACACTGATGGGAGTAAATTACGAGTTACTTCTAACCAACAAAGAGATCTACACGCCGAAGCTACTGGATTTGAAAGGGCGTATTTTTGTCCGAGAAGATCACCCAATCACCAAACCTCATGTTGAACCACATGATCTTGGCGGATACCCAATTGCTTCTTTGATTTCCCCTGGGTGGAACGACAAGTTCAGTTACGCGTCTGAGCTTCTTACCGAAATGGGCGTTGAACACAGCATTGGCTTTCGCTCAGAAATGATCTCTGCAATACTTGATGTCGTCAAACACACTGACATGTATTTGCCTCACTCCAATTTACTTCCGGTTGAGCAATTTCCGGGATTAAGAGCCGTTGACGTCACGATTGATGGTCAACCACAAATGAAGTCTATTCACGCTCATATGCATGTGAGAAACCGCAATAATCCACTCGTCAGTTGGCTCGTTGGCCTTATCCAACAAGGTTTAACAATACAAGCTAACAAGCCTTAACCTGATAAGAAATTATTATCACCAAAATAATTAGACCTACTTAGTCATAAAAAATACTTCTCAATAAGATAGCCCTGCTTCAAAGGGAATTTAGAAAGAGCGATTGCTTACAGTAAGGATGCTGTTCCTCGTTTACTTATTGAGAGTTCAGACATGACACATAAACTTGTAAAGCTTACTGCTGCTAGTGCCCTTCTTGCTTCTTTCAGCTCATTCGCAGGCCACATTCCAGATCGCCCAAACCCAGGTACTCCAACTAACCCAATTCAAGGTGTACCAGAGCAACCGGTTCTGCCTGAAGTTGATAACGGTGTTCCTGGTGTGCCAGATCGTCCACGCCCAGATTTATCGCCAACACCACCAATTGAAGCAGCCCCGGAACATCCAACGCTTCCAGAAGTCGATAATGGCGTTCCTCATGTTCCAGACCGCCCAACGCCACAACTGCCATCAAACCCTATCGAAAATAATCCGACGGATGATCGTCTCAACCACTTAGAAGGCTTGGCAGCAGAATACGATTACCGCCTAAACCAACAAGCAGAACAAATGGATGGTATTCGCGCAAGTCTACATGCTGTCACCAACGCTCGTCCTTATGCGACTCATGGCGAACTGGCAATCGGTGCAGGTGTTGGCTTCTCAGGTAGCAAAGAAGCGGTCGCGGTTGGCGGTGCTTACGGCCTAACAGACCAAGTTAGTTTATCAGGCACCTTCCACTACGAATCATCGGGTAAGTACTCTTCCTCTGACGTTGCTGGCGGCGTTGGTGTCCAAATCAGCTTTAAGTAAGCACAAGTTCATTCAGTAAGTCCATTTGCCAAGGAAGGCATCTTTTTAGGTAGAACTATGAAACGCACCCTTTCTCTTATTGCCCTGATTATCACACCGCTTTCAGCCCAAGCTTCTGGTGTATTTATTTCTCCAGAAGTGAAAGTTGGCTCGTTTCGTGGCGCTGGTATTCAATTTGGCACCAATGATGTCGCTGGCTTTGATGCGCTCTATTTTGATTACTCTCGAGTGACCTACACTAGTGGGAACTTTGATGAAACCATCGATGCCTATCGCGTTGGTTTTCAACACATGTTTGACCACCAGCCACAAATGGGCTTTCAAGCCAGTCTTGGTATAGCCAGTTATGATGGGACTTACAAAGAAGAGAAAAGAGATACCACTGGACTGAGCATCGGTGGTGCTTATGTGTATCAGGTGAATCCGATTCTCTCAGTCAGGGCAGGAGCGGATTTGGATATCTTTAAAGACGACAAAACCCACACGTTTACCGATACGGCAATTAATTTCTCTGTGGGTTTTGGTCTGCGGTTATAAGGTTATTTCAGTACGTCATCGATGCTTTGATCACCTAGATGGCGTACGTCTTTCCCTTTCACGAAGTAGATAATGTATTCACAGATGTTCTGGCAACGGTCACCTACACGTTCAATAGCACGTGCAGACCACATCACTTGCAGAATGTGTGGAATGTTTTTCGGATCTTCCATCATGTAAGTCATCAGCTGACGAATCACCGCTTCGTATTCCGCATCCAACTTATCATCAAGCTTGTGCACTTCTGCTGCTGCTTCGACATCCATGCGCGCAAAGGCATCGAGCACTTGGTGAAGCATTTGGATTGCTTGCCGACATAAAGGCTCTAACGAGACTTGGAATTGGCGCTCTTTCGATGATGGGCTTTCAATCGCCACGTAGGCAATACGCGTTGCAACATCACCAATACGCTCAAGATCTGTGATGGTCTTAATGATAGCCATGATTAAGCGTAAATCTTTTGCCGTAGGCTGACGCTTAGCGATGATGCGAGTACAAGCGTCATCAATCGACACTTCCATCGCATTAACTTTGTGATCATCACGCACAACTTTACGCGCCAGTTCGATGTCTTCCTTGTGCAAGGCCTGAATAGCATACGACAACTGCTGTTCTACCAAGCCTCCCATGGTAAGTACATGGGTACGAATCGATTCTAGCTCTACGTTAAATTGTCCTGAGATGTGACGTCCAAAGTGCATGGCTTTCCTTTTAATCCTTGAAAGGTCGCGGCTTAACCGTAACGACCGGTAATGTAATCTTCGGTTTGTTTCTTCATTGGAGAAGTGAAGATCGAATCCGCATCCGAGTATTCAATCAACTTACCCATATGAATGAACGCAGTGTGGTCACTGACGCGCGCCGCTTGCTGCATGTTGTGGGTAACGATAACCACAGTATATTGAGTCTTGAGCTCGTTGATAAGCTCTTCAATAGTTAAAGTTGAGATTGGATCCAACGCTGATGTCGGTTCATCCAATAATAGTACTTCTGGCTCAATCGCAACGGCGCGCGCAATCACCAAACGTTGTTGCTGACCACCAGAAAGTCCAAATGCGTTTTCATGTAGACGGTCTTTTACTTCGTCCCATAATGCCGCAGAACGCAGTGAACGCTCGACCGCATCGTCCAACATGCGACTGTTCTTCACACCTTGTAGACGAAGACCGTAAACCACGTTCTCGTAAATCGACTTAGGGAATGGGTTTGGACGCTGGAATACCATGCCTACTCGGCGGCGCAGCGTGGCAACATCCACACTTGGGTTATACACATTCTTACCGTGCAAACGTACTTTTCCTGTCACCTTACAACCTTCGACTAAATCGTTCATTCGGTTGATACAACGCAGCAATGTGGATTTACCACAGCCGGACGGTCCGATGAATGCGGTTACGCGTCCTTTAGGGATACGCATGGAGATATCATGCAGCGCCTGAGCCTGACCATAGAAAAGATTAAGGTTCTCGATCGAGATAGCCGTTTGTTCATCCGTCAGGTTGTGCACATCCAATGGCGGCTCATAACCTAATGTATTATCAAAGTTAAACATGCTTAATCTTGTCCTAAAGTTCGGTATTTCTCTCGCAGATTATTACGAATACTGATTGCTGTTAAGTTTAGTCCGACAATAACCGTTACGAGTAAGAAGGAAGTGGCGTAAACCAACGGACGCGCAGCTTCGATATTAGAGGTCTGGAATCCAACATCGTAAATGTGGAAGCCTAGGTGCATAAACTTTCTGTCCAAATGCACATAAGGGAATTGCCCATCCACCGGTAAGCTAGAAGCTAACTTCACGACCCCCACCAGCATCAATGGTGCTACCTCACCCGCAGCGCGAGCAATTGCGAGAATCAAACCAGTGATTATCGCAGGGGTTGCCATAGGCAAAACCACACGCCACAAGGTCTCAAACTGTGTTGCACCCAAGGCTAACGAGCCATGACGAACTGAACTCGGAATACGGGTTAAACCTTCTTCTGTGGTGACAATTACTACTGGTAGAGTCAAGACCGCTAGCGTCAATGCCGACCACAACAGACCCGGCGTACCAAAGGTTGGAGCGGGTAATCTCTCAGCGTAAAACAGGTTATCGATAGAGGCACCAATGGTGTAAACAAAAAAGCCCAAACCAAATACGCCGTAAACAATAGAAGGAACACCGGCAAGGTTAATCACCGCAATACGGATCACTCGAGTTAGGGCATTGTTTTTAGCATATTCATGCAAATAAATCGCCGCAACCACACCCAATGGCATCACGATGATCGACATGATGATAACTAAGAAAACCGTACCGAAAATCGCTGGGAAAACACCACCTTCAGAGTTCGATTCACGAGGGTCTTCGGATAAGAACTTCCAAACCTGTTTCCCCCAATGGGCAACCTTTTCAGGCAGTGACATTTGGTTTGGATACCAGTAGTCCAAAATGTCTTCTAATGGAATCGAAACTTGAGTCCCAGTCATGTCTTCGACAATCAGCGCATAATCAGAGAAGCCCAGACGCAGTCCATCAAGCTGCATGTCTAGCTTGGCTAACTCAGCTTCAATTTCTGCCTTACGCTTGCTGTTGTTTGCTAAAAAGTCTTCAGTGATGGTGTCGTTAAGCTCATGCTTACGTTTGTCTAAACGAAGCTGCTCCAATTGCCATCCCAAGTCTTTTACTTGGTCATCCACCAGCATGTCGATTTCATGATGCAAGGTTTCGGCATCTTCGAGTTTTTGATCCAAAAGCTTTTGAATGTTGTTTTCGTAACGCGTTTTACCATCTTGGAAGGCAACAAACTTACCGAAGAAGTAGCCACCGCTACTGCGTTCAATCACTGCCCATTCGCCCGGCGTCGTTGGGTCATCCAACTGCATTCTCAACACAGAGATAAAGTCCGCTGGATACAATTCACGGTTGGCAATTTTGATATTTAGGCGCGTCGCAAACTCTTCGTCTTCTGCGAGTTTATCTGCTGCTTCTTTTGGCAGGTAACTTCTTGGCACAAAGCTGCGCTCGTATACCTGACCAACCAGAATCGAGTTTTCATGCAGCACTTCGCCCTGCACCGGAGTCAGCGCAGCAACATTCCATTGATAAAGTGGCGCAGGCCAGAAGTAAGTAAGCCCCTTCCAGCCAATCAATAGCAATAACCCGAGGACAGAAAGCAGACTGATGCTTACCGCTCCCCCAGTTAACCAAATCCAAGGTGCGCCAGAACGAATCCAATTTAACACGCTATTACTCGCTCTTTCGTTAACTGATTACAACGCACGATATTTATCTCTTAGTCTTTGACGAACCCATTCCGCCAAGGCGTTCACCGCAAAGGTGAAGACAAACAAAATTAATGCCGATAGGAACAACAATCGGTAGTGCGAACTGCCTACTTCCGACTCTGGCAATTCAACCGCAATGGTCGCCGACAAGCTACGCAAGCCCTCTAGTACGTTCCAATCCATTAATGGCGTATTACCCGTCGCCATTAATACAATCATTGTTTCGCCCACAGCGCGCCCAAGTCCCATCATGATTGCCGAGAAAATCCCCGGACTGGCTGTCAGCAGGACCACATAAATCAGCGTTTGCCATGGCGTCGCGCCAAGTGCTAATGAACCATCCGATAAGTGTTTCGGCACAGAGAAAATCGCATCTTCGGCAATGGTGAAAATCGTTGGAATAACCGCAAAGCCCATAGCCAAACCAACCACCAGCGCGTTACGTTGGTCAAAACCAATACCATGGTCAGTCAGGAACAAACGCATGTCCCCACCAAAGAAGGCTTGTTCAAGCATTGGTGATATCCACACACCCAAACCGATCAACAGCAGAAGCAAAGGCATCAATACCAAAGCATGCCACCCGTTAGGAAGGCGGTTACGTATCGGTTGTGGGATCAGCGCCCATAGACCGCCCATCACCATGGTGCTCAGAGGCAAAACAAACAACATCACCACAACGGTAATCAAATGGTCTTCCACAATCGGGGCGAACCAAAGTCCGGCAAGGAAACCAATGATAACCGTAGGCAAAGCTTCCATTAACTCGATTGATGGCTTCACCACGCGACGCATACGTGGCGACATAAAGTAAGCGGTATAAATTGCGCCCAGTACAGCCAGTGGTACCGAGAACAACATTGCGAACATCGCCGCCTTGATGGTACCAAACGCAATTGGCACTAAGCTGAATTTCGCCTCGAAGTCATCACTGGCTGAGGTAGATTGCCACACAAATTCGGGCTCTGGGTAACCTTCATACCAAACCTTTTGCCATAAGGAAGACAGAGAGACTTCTGGGTACGGGTTATCAACAAACGCGACATTCAATTCGTCATTTTGCCATGTAATCAGATAGCGCTCGTTATTCGACATCCCCGCCATCACTGGCGCTTGTTTGTAAGCACGCTTAAACAACACCAACTTCTCACTGGTGGTGTAGTGGCTTTGCAACGTACCGTTGGTGTAAAAGCTGTAGAAACCTTTGCGGTGTGAATCGGGAAGTAAATACTTCAGCTCAGACGCCAACTTAAAGTCACGAATGTGAGTCAAAGTTCGCTGGTCGCCCTGCAAGGTATCAAACCACTGCGATACACGACCATCGTTATGTGTAACGAGCAGGGAATACGCCCCAGCCAACAAATCCATCGTTCTCACTGAGTGCTTTTTATCACCCTGAGTCAGATCGATCACTTCACGCACTGAGAACTTGTTGTCGCCTTTCACCAAGACAATCAGCTCTGATCCATTGCGCAAGTAAAGGTTATTGCCATCTGGCGTCAGCAACATTTGGTCTGGCGCATCAAAACCTGAAGAGAAGGTGTAATCATGGGTAACAGGTGATGCATCTAATAGTTGAGGAACCTGCCAACGCGCTTTTATTACGCCGCTTTGTGTTTGCCAAACAAGGGTTGGAGCTTGCGTGGAAGTACTAAAAACAAACTTCTTAACTGGATCGGATGCATCTGTCAGTTGCATGTCCATTGAAGTTCGAAACGGCACTACTTCTGGTGGGCGAGTATTTTCTCGCAGCGTCGCGTTAAATTCCGGTTTGAAGATGTGCGCTTTGCCTTGGTCATCAACCAAACCATACCAACCTAATCCCGGCGCAGACTGAGAAAATGCCACTGGGTTGTTAGCTATTTGCTGAGTGTACAGCGCAGGTTTACTGGAATCATCGAGAGGAAGAAAACGCACTTCACCGGATTGGGTTAACACCAAACCGATTTGAGAGTAATCATCAACGGAAATTGCGAGTGGCTTCCCGCTTTGGGTAGCACGAGCAGCATAATTGGTTTCAATCTCTGCATCAGAAAACAGAGGAATGATCACCATCGCAAGGTAAACAAAGATCAACACAAGAGCAGCAAGAACGCCTACACCACCGGATGTCACTGCAAATCGAACCAAACGATCTTTGATCAATCGTTTTTTATCTTTTTCCTGCAATGAAAACTCGGCTTGTGCCATTGATCTCTCTACCCTTTTTGACTTAGTACTAGAATATGTCGTTAAGATGACAATTATATTACAGATCACATTAAACAACTGAAAAGAATACAACTCTTATGCAGACCGTGTTATGAAATAAATCTGTAACGTAAACCTCATAATGTTCAGGCTCATCTTTTTTATCCCACAGATGAGTGCGGATTTACTTCATTTTAGGCTAGGTAAGGTTATGAGCGCAGAAAAACTCTATATAGAAAAAGAACTTAGTTGGTTGTCTTTTAACGAGAGAGTATTACAAGAAGCCGCTGATAAAACCGTCCCCCTAATCGAACGTATTCGCTTTCTGGGGATCTTTTCCAATAACTTAGATGAGTTCTACAAGGTTCGCTTTGCAGACGTAAAACGTCGGATCTTGATCAGCCAAGAACGAGGTGGAAGCGATAACTCTAAGCACTTGTTAACTAAGATGCAAACCAAAGCATTGAGGCTGAACGAACAATTTGATGAACTGTACGGTGATTTGATCCGAGAAATGGCGCGACGCCGCATTTTCTTGGTTAATGAAAACCAACTGGATGACACCCAAAAGCGCTGGATCACCAAGTACTTTCGCAAAGAAGTCATGCCACACATCACTCCGCTATTGATTAAAGATGACATCGATGTGTTGCAGTTTCTTAAAGACGAATACGCCTACATTACCGTCGATCTGCGCAAAGACGATCATTCCCAATACGCTTTACTCGAAATCCCAACTGACCATCTCCCCCGCTTCGTTATGGTTCCGGAGCAAAAAGGCAAACGTCGCAAGACCATCATCCTACTCGACAACATTATCCGTTACTGTCTGGATGAACTGTTTAAAGGCTTCTTCGATTATGACGAGCTAAATGGCTACGCGATGAAGATGACCCGCGATGCCGAATACGATTTGCGCCTAGAGATCGAATACAGCTTGCTCGAACAGATGTCTGAAGGAGTGAACCAACGCTTAACCGCTATGCCAGTGCGCTTTGTTTACGAGCGTGAAATGCCGCAAGAGATGCTCGATTTCTTGTGCAGCAAACTGCAAATCTCCAACTACGACAGTTTGATTCCCGGTGGTCGTTACCACAACTTTAAAGACTTCATTGGCTTTCCAAATGTTGGTCGTGAGTACCTAGAAAACAAACCCATGCCACCGATGAAGTGTGCGGACTTCGAAGGCTATGCCAACAGTTTCGATGCGATCAAAGCCAAAGACATTTTGCTTTACTACCCTTATCACACCTTTGATCACATCTCTGAACTGGTTCGCCAAGCTTCCTTCGATCCTAAAGTATTGGCGATCAAGATTAATATCTACCGCGTTGCTAAAGATTCGCGCTTGATGAACTCACTGATCGATGCGGTGCACAATGGCAAAAGCGTAACAGTGGTGGTGGAACTGCAAGCCAGATTCGATGAAGAAGCCAATATCGAGTGGTCAAAGGTTCTCACCGATGCAGGCGTGCACGTTATCTTTGGTGCGCCGGGTCTAAAAATTCACTCCAAACTGCTCCTGATTAGCCGCCGCGAAGAAGGTGAAATCGTACGTTACGCGCATATCGGTACAGGTAACTTCCATGAGAAAACCGCACGCATCTACACCGACTTCGCGCTGCTAACTGCAGATCAAGAAATTACCAATGAGGTTCGTAACGTCTTTGGCTATATCGAGAACCCATACCGTCCAGTAAGGTTTAATCACCTCATCGTTTCACCACGCAATTCGCGTAAACAACTCTACCGTTTGATTGATGGGGAGATTGCCAACGCAAAAGCCGGCAAGAAAGCAGCACTGACGATCAAAGTGAATAACTTAGTCGACAAAGGCATCGTCAATAAACTCTATGGGGCAAGCAATGCGGGGGTGAAAATTAATATGATCATCCGCGGTATGTGTTCACTCGTCCCGGGTATTGAAGGCGTGAGCGAGAACATTCGCATCATCAGTATTGTTGACCGCTTCCTAGAGCACCCTCGTGTCGTGATCACCCACAATGATGGCGACCCTCAGGTTTATATCTCATCAGCGGACTGGATGACGCGAAATATCGATCATCGTATAGAAGTTGCCGCTCCGGTTCGTGATCCACGTTTGAAACAGCGAATTATTGATATAACTAACATTCACTTTACCGATACAGTAAAGGCTCGTTTGATAGATAAAGAGATGAGCAACAGCTACGTACCGCGAGGTAATCGTAAAAAAGTTCGCTCACAAGTTGCCATCTACGACTATCTTAAAAATATAGAGAAGCAAACAAGAAAACAAAAAGCAGATGCCTCAAATACTTGAACAAGATGTACGCCATATCGCAGCCATTGACCTTGGGTCGAACAGCTTCCATATGGTGGTGGCGAAAGTTGTTGGAAGTGACCTGCAATTAGTCAGCCGCCATAAACAGCGAGTGCGCTTAGCTGCCGGACTCGATTCAGAGCTCAACCTAAGCCATGCTGCAATGGAGCGAGGCCTTGAGTGCCTCGCGATGTTCGCAGAACGCTTGCAAGGCTTTGAAGCTTCAAACGTAAGAATTGCAGCCACCCACACTTTAAGGCGCGCCAACAACGCCCACCTCTTTATCAAACGAGCCAAAGAGGTGCTGCCTTTCCCAATTGAAATAATCCCGGGTGAAGAGGAAGCTCGCCTCATCTATCTCGGCGTCGCGCATACCCAAGCGGAGTCTAACTCCAAGTTAGTTGTCGATATCGGTGGCGGCAGTACTGAGATGATCATTGGTCAAGAGTTTGAGCCAGAGCTTCTCAACAGTAAGCAAATGGGCTGTGTGAGTTTTACAGAGCAGTTCTTCAATAACGGCAAACTGTCGCGCAAGAACTTCAGCAAAGCGATTCTCGCCGCAGAGCAACGCATGGAATCCATTGCTGCAAAATATCGTAAGAAAGGTTGGGATATTGCCCTCGGCTCTTCTGGTACGATTAAAGCGATTCGCGAAGTCTTGATTGGTTTAGGTCATGAAGACGGGCTGATCACCAATAAGCGTTTGGGTAAGCTCATCGATACATTGTGCGAATTTGAGTCCATTGATGATATCGAGCTTGTTGGTCTGACCGATGAACGCAAGCCAGTCTTTGCCGCTGGTGTGGCCATTTTGTCTGCCATTTTCCAATCACTAAAAATCAACCAGATGTTCTTCTCGGATGGCGCATTGCGTGAAGGTCTGCTCTACGAAATGGAAGAACGCTTCGCTCGTTCTGATATTCGTATGCGCACGACAGAAAACCTCGCAAAACAGCATCGCGTTGATATCGAACACGCAGCACGCGTAAAAGGTCATGCAAGAGAGATGCTGTGCAATGTTCGTTCTGAACTTGGTATCAAGAAGAAGAGTGAGCTGTTTGATTTACTGGAATGGGCGGCTTTGCTACATGAAGTCGGCTTGAGCATCAGTCTGCGCGGTTTCCATCGTCACTCATTCTACATTCTGCTGCACTCCAACTTACCCGGCTTTAACCGCGAACAGCAATTGGTATTGGCGACTTTAGCTCGCTTCCAACGTAAATCCCTCAAGCTTAATGAGTTCCCAGAGTTCAATCTCTACAAAGAGAGTGACATCATCAACTTAATTAAGGTTCTGCGTCTAGCCATTGTGGTCAACGGTCAACGCAATGATGATCCGCTGCCCGAGCTGACATTATCGATAGAAGAAGATAAGTGGGTACTTACCTGCGTAGAAGAAGATTGGTTAGAGAATAACAAACTGCTCGATGCCGATTTGCAGGAAGAGCAGCAACGCTGGGAAAGCGCAGGATGGACATTGAACTTCTAACTACGAACTCAATGAGATAAAGAAAAAGGTCGGCTTATAAACCGACCTTTTTTAATTCCTCTGCAGCGAAATCGGCAGTAATAGGAACATAACCGTCTTTCGCAACCAGTGCTTGCCCTTGGGCTGAGAACATAAAGCGAATGAATTCAGCTTCAATTGGGCTTAACGGATAATCCGGATGTTTATTCACGTATACATAGAGGTAACGCGATAGTGGGTACTTACCTGAAATGATATTTTCACGCACAGGGCTAACGTAATCTGTGCCAGTTTTCGCAATAGGTACTAAGCGAACACCCGCCACGCGATAACCCACACCTGAGTAGCCTACACCACTGATCGTTGAGGCCACAGACTGTACCACTGAGGCAGATCCCGGTTGCTCGTTCACACGAGTTTTAAAATCGCCGCCACACAAGGCATTACTTTTAAAATAACCGTACGTACCCGACACCGAGTTACGCCCAAACAGCTGCAAGTTACGTTTTGCCCACTCGGCTTTGATGCCTAACTCACGCCAGTTGGTGATGAACTCACTTTCGCCACAGCGTAAAGTCGCGGAGAACATCGCATCCAACTGATGGAAATTAAGCCCTTTGATCGGGTTATCTTGATGTACAAAAATACCAATCGCATCAATCGCAACACGAAGCGCCGTTGGCTTGTAACCATGCACCCGCTCAAATGCTTCGATCTCACGCATACGCATTGAGCGACTCATTGGACCGAATTGCGCAGTTTGTTCTGTTAACGCCGGTGGCGCAGTCGATGAGCCAGACGCTTGTACCTGAGCATTAATGTTCGGGTAGATAGATTTAAACTCTTCCACCCAAAGCGTAGTCATGCCTGCTAACGTATCTGAGCCGACAGACAATAAGTTACCGGCTATGCCAGTCGTCTTTTGATAATTCGGCAGCGGTTTATCCTGTGCAACAGCCACGCAGGAAAGCATCAACGTGGCTAGAGTGATCTTCTTGATAGCTTTGGATACAACACTCATTACTTCACCACCAAACGACTTGGTAGGATGAAGGAGAACTTACTGCCGACACCAACTTCACTGTAAATTTCGAGATGAGAATCATGGTGGCTCAACGCGTGCTTAACAATGGCTAAGCCTAGACCACTGCCACCGGTATCGCGTGAACGAGCTTTATCGACGCGATAGAAACGCTCGGTCAATCGGTGTAAGTGTTGTGGCTCAATACCATCACCGCTGTCTTCAACCTCTAAGCAAGCACCTTGTGCGGTTTGATACCAACGTACGTTTATGTGTGCACCGGGTGGGGTGTATTTCACCGCGTTGTACACCAAGTTAGAGATCGCACTACGCAGTTGGTCATCATCGCCGAGCACGCGCAGACTAGAATCCACGTCGAACTTCAACTGATGCTGATCATCACCACTTAGGCTTACCGCTTCCTTCTCTAGCACTTCTAACATGCTAGGGACATTGACCACATCTTCCAACTCATGCATTGGTGCCGCTTCAATCTTAGACAGCGTCAGAAGCTGATTCACCAAACTGTTCATGCGGTTGAGCTGCTCTGTCATCACCCCATGCGCTTTAGTCCACATCGGGCCAACAATCATGTCTGGATCTTCCGTCATCTCAAGGTAGCCTTGCAGTACTGTCATCGGTGTACGAAGTTCATGAGATACGTTAGCGAAGAAGTTACGACGCATACCTTCAAGCTGTTTAAGTTGGCTCACATCACGCACCACCATCAGGTGTTCCCCTTCGGTGTAAGGCACGATACGCAGTTCCAACATTCGCTCGACATTCAAAGGTGAGCGCATTTCTAACGGCTCTGAGAAGTCTTGCTTGTTGATGTACTTAATAAAATCTGGAGTACGAATAAGGTTAGAAATAGGCTGCCCAGAATCTTCCGGCCAGTGGAAACCCAAAAGGTGTTGTGCGAGCTTGTTACACCATACGATGTTACCTTCAGCACGAAACACCACCACCGCATCCGGCAGCGACTCAGCACCATTACGGAAACGGCGAATCAAATTGGTAAGCTCTTTACGCTTGCGACGCTGACGTTGTTGCAATCGGTATAAACCGTTGAATAACGATTCCCAGTTGCCACTACCTGACGGTGGCGTAAGACGCTTTTCATCCCACAACCAAGCCGACAAGCGCACCTGGTTATGCAAATGCCATACAAGCTGCAAAGCCGTAGCCGCCAAAAGCAACCACGGCATATAACCGAATATCCAACCTATTATCACCCAAGGGGTGTAAAAAAAAGCCAGCTCCCAGGCCAGCTTTTTCCAAGTTAATCTTTCAACCACTCATTACTCCAGAAATGGTATTGATAAGCTGCTAGCGATGTTATGCCTTCGTCGAGAAACGGTATCCTGCGCCACGAACAGTTTGGATGAGTTTGTCGTGACCTGCCGCCTCAAGCGCTTTACGCAGACGACGAATGTGTACGTCAACGGTGCGGTCTTCTACATACACGTTAGTACCCCAAACGTTGTTTAGCAGTTGTTCACGACTGTAAACGCGCTCTTGGTGCGTCATAAAGAAGTGCAGCATTTTGAACTCTGTTGGTCCCATATCAACCGCTTCATCATTTGCAGTCACGCGGTGAGAAACAGGATCCAATTTCAGACCTTGTACATCAATCACATCTTCAAGCGCAGTCGGTGTTACGCGGCGAATAACGGCTTTAAGGCGAGCAACCAACTCTTTTGGTGAGAAAGGTTTGGTGATGTAGTCATCCGCGCCAACCTCTAAGCCACGAACCTTGTCTTCTTCTTCACCACGAGCTGTCAGCATTACAACGGGAATGTTGCGAGTTAACTCTTCGCGCTTCATGTGTTTGATGAAGTTAATACCACTGCCACCTGGTAGCATCCAGTCTAGTAGCACTAAATCCGGGAAGGGTTCAGCCAGCTTGGTTACCGCAGAGTCGTAATCTTCTGCTTCTACTGCTTGATAACCTTTCTGTTCAAGCACGAAGCATAGCATTTCGCGAATCGGAGCTTCGTCTTCAACAACCAGAATCCTTCTAGACATAATTGAATAACCTTATGTTAGTTGAGCTAATGAATTTAAAGGACAAAGCGCCCCTCTATGCATAAGCATTATTACTACCAATTATGACACTTTTGTGACCTTTGAAAACAAATTTTCATATAACTTTCTTTTGAGATTCATCATGATCTTTTTCAATTCAATTAGGACAACGCCGGGAAAATTCCCTATGATTAGTCCCTTGTCATCAAGCCTAGAGAAGATTTATGTGGTTTAAAAACTGTCTGGTATACCGCGTTAACCGCGAGGTTAACTTCAACGCCGATCAACTGGAAACTCAACTAGCCGAGTTCCGATTCACCCCTTGTGGCAGCCAAGATAAACAAAAGTTTGGCTGGGTTAGCGCGATGGGTAGAAATGGCGACATGATGACGCACGTTTCTGAAAACCGCATTCTGATTTGCGCTAAGAAAGAAGAGAAGATGCTGCCTGCTTCAGTGATCAAAGATTCACTAAACGCAAAAGTAGAAGCAATGGAAGCACAAGAAGGTCGTCCTCTTAAGAAGAAAGAGAAAGACAACCTGAAAGATGACATCGTAATGGACCTACTGCCACGTGCATTCAGCCGCAGCAGCCACACTTACGTACTTATCATGCCAAAAGAAGGCTTCATCCTTGTTGATGCAAGCAGCTACAAAAAAGCAGAAGACGTGTTAGCACTATTGCGTAAAACAATGGGTAGCCTACCTGTTGTACCAGCAATTCCTGAAGTTGCGATCGAAACGACTCTGACTGAATGGGTGAAAACCGGTGAAACGCCACAAGGCATCACAATGATGGACGAAGCTGAGCTTAAGTCTGTGCTAGAAGAAGGCGGCGTGATTCGTTGTAAGAAGCAAGAGCTTACAACTGATGAAATCCGTAACCACATCGCAGCAGATAAAGTGGTGACTAAGCTAGCACTGAACTGGCAAGATCGTATCGAATTCATCATGGCAGAAGATTCTGGCATCAAACGTCTGAAGTTCTCTGATGAACTAAAAGACCAAAACGATGATATCCCACGCGAAGATCAGGCTGCTCGCTTCGACGCAGACTTCTCTCTAATGTGTGGCGAATTCAGCGCTTTCCTACCAAATCTATACGAAGCATTGGGCGGTCTGCCAAACCCTAACGCTTAATTTCGTACAAAGATTAATCATAATGCCCTCACTTTTTTTGAGGGTGTTTGTTTATCTAAACCATAATTCTCCTAGTCACAGGTCACATTTTGACGTAAAATTTGCGCCCCATTTCCATGAGGTGGAATTGGCCTGACTTGTGATCAGATACTAAGAGAATTGAGCAATGACAACAGAGAAAGCATTCGTACCAGAGCTACTGTCTCCTGCAGGTAGCCTTAAAAACATGCGTTACGCATTCGCCTACGGCGCAGATGCAGTATACGCTGGCCAACCTCGCTACAGCCTTCGCGTACGTAACAACGAGTTCAACCACGAAAACCTACAAATCGGTATCAACGAAGCGCATGCCCTAGGCAAAAAGCTTTACGTGGTATGTAACATCCAACCGCACAACTCTAAGCTTAAAACTTTCATCCGTGACCTTAAGCCAGTGGTAGAAATGGGCCCAGACGCACTTATCATGTCTGATCCAGGTCTTATCATGATGGTTCGCGAAGCGTTCCCAGAAATGCCAATTCACCTGTCTGTACAGGCGAACGCAGTAAACTGGGCAACTGTGAAGTTCTGGGCTGCTAACGGTGTTGAGCGTGTGATCGTTTCTCGTGAGCTTTCTCTAGAAGAAATCGAAGAAATTCGCGAGCACTGTCCTGAAACTGAACTAGAAGTTTTCGTTCACGGTGCTCTATGCATGGCTTACTCTGGTCGCTGCCTACTGTCTGGTTACATCAACAAACGTGACCCTAACCAAGGCACTTGCACTAACGCATGCCGTTGGGAATACAAAGTAGAAGAAGGCAAAGAAAACGACGCTGGCCAAATTGTTGAAGCATTCGATCCAAACGAAGCTCAAGCAATCGAAGTCGCTGACGAACGCCCTGAAACGACTATCGGTCGCGGCAAACCAACTGACGAAGTGGTATTGCTTTCTGAAAGTCACCGTCCAGAAGAAAAAATGGCGGCTTTCGAAGACGAGCACGGCACTTACATCATGAACTCGAAAGACCTGCGTGCAATCCAACACGTAGAGCGTCTAACTAAGATGGGTGTTCACTCTCTTAAAATTGAAGGCCGTACTAAGTCTTTCTACTACTGTGCACGTACGGCTCAGGTTTACCGTAAGGCGATTGATGACGCAGTTGCTGGTCGTCCATTTGATGAAAGCCTAATGGGTACGCTAGAAAGCCTAGCTCACCGTGGTTACACAGAAGGCTTCCTACGTCGTCACACTCACGACAGCTACCAAAACTACGATTACGGCTACTCTGTATCTGATGCTCAGCAGTTCGTTGGTGAATTCACTGGCAAACGTCGTGGTGACATGGCTGAAGTTGAAGTGAAGAACAAGTTCATCGTTGGTGACAGCCTTGAACTAATGACGCCAAAAGGCAACGTAATCTTCACGCTAGAAGCGATGGAAAACCGTAAGTCAGAATCAATTGAAGACGCAAAAGGTAACGGTCACTTCGTATTTATCCCAGTTCCAGAAGACATGGATCTAGAATACGGTCTGTTAATGCGTAACTTAAATGCAGGTCAGGATACCCGTAACCCAACTGGTAAGTAATCATGGCACTACTTATTACCGATAAGTGCATCAACTGTGATATGTGTGACCCAGAGTGCCCTAATGGTGCAATTACTATGGGTG
The DNA here is from genome assembly GCF_030248355.1 of Vibrio sp. B172a. Classification (NCBI taxonomy): domain Bacteria; kingdom Pseudomonadati; phylum Pseudomonadota; class Gammaproteobacteria; order Vibrionales; family Vibrionaceae; genus Vibrio; species Vibrio sp. B172a. The sequence goes on from NZ_JAHGAC010000004.1 coordinate 98,663, forward strand.
ACAGCATTTTCGAAATTGACCCTGCTCTATGTACAGAGTGTAAAGGTCACTACGAAAAACCAACATGTCAGTCAGTGTGTCCAATTACGAAGTGCATTATTACCGACCCAAATCATGTAGAGACTGAAGAGCAATTGCTAGAGAAGTTTGTGATTATTCAAGGGTTAGCGTAATCGAAAGAGGTTCAACTTTGCCGACAAAGTTGAACCTTTTTTTAACCCGATTTTTCGATAGGATAGATATTACAAAACAGCTCTTTCTCGAAGTGATACTCTAGCCTCTCACGCCAATTTTCAGCTTGCGAGACAGGGATCAGATAAAAGTTCTCCCTACTTGTATCAGTAACGAAAGCCATTCCATATTGCATCAGCTCGTAATGCACGTCATTAACAAAGCCTGGGTCAAGGCGTTGGCGCCCAGTCAGGTGATTAACATCCTCTCGAGTCAAAAAGACTCCTTTAGTATCACTGCTAAATCTGTGTCTTAACCACTCTGCAAACTCTTTTGCACAAATCATAGTCATGGTTTTATCCTTGATTAACTCTCGATGGGGAAAAGCCTCCTTACCCATCTCAATACACTTGTCTGCGTTGTCGTTTGTCCTTCACCAACCAACAGACATATTGTTAAGAAATCAGAGAATCGCGACGAAAAGATCTTTCTTAATATTGAATTGCTACCACACTTAAAAACCATGCAACTCTTTGTTTATATGAGATTTCTATAATATGTCACAAAAACCCAAAAGGTCAGTTTTTGTACTGGTATTATTCACTGTAGACAAAAGTATGATCTTTCTCCAGTTTCATAATAGAGATCCAGAGAAAGCATCTTTGGTATTTCCTTGGTAGGACTCGCCACTTATTTCTGCGTAATAAGCGGCTGACATTGTGCAGGCAGTATCTTTTTCTTCTTAGGTTTAGGCGTCACCTTCGTTTTTTTTGTCACAGGAGGAGGCGTTGCTTTCGGCTTCCAACTTGCTAACTCTGCTCCACAGCCATCTCCTGCAGGTGGCGGCGCTTGGTTAACACAATTAGAGCTCGACTCAGGGCAAGTTAATCTTACGTGGAAGTGGTAATGATGCCCCCACCAAGGGCGAACCTTACGTAACCAGTTTCGGTCTTTCTCACCTTCTTGCTTACATAATTGCTCTTTAATCACTGGATGAACAAAGATACGAGCAACATCCTGACTCTTCGCTGCACTCCGAATCAGTTCAAAGTGCCTATCTTCCCAACGGTGTTCTAGAATCTTGTATTTTTTAAGATCGACGACACTCATGGGTTTTGGAAGTTGAAGCTCATTGTAAGAAAGCGGTTCATCAGCCAAGCGCAGCCAAATATCAATATCCAAGCCGGTTTGATGACTAGAGTGGCCAGTAGAAAAACGTCCACCGCGAGCGAGGGATAAGTCCCCAATAAGTAACGTTGTGTTGAGATCTTGATTGGCTTTTTTCGCTAACTCTTCAACAAAGCTAATCGTGTGAGGGTGCCCATAGTAACGCTTCGTTTTACTGCGTAAAACCTGATAACCAATACCATCAAGCGGGAGAGGAGAAGCTCCATCTAAACAGCCATTCGCATAACTGCCGATTGAAGAGGATGTGTTATTTGTGGGACCAGAGACCTGCTCCCACGGAGTAGCATAAAGAGAAGCTGAGAATAGAAAACTTAAACAAAAAGAAAGACTCAGCTTCATCACGCTCATTCCTTAATAGTGGTCACCATTATCATAGTAGCCTTTAGGAGAGAGTGCAGAGAAAATTACCGCAACATCGATATCTTCACCGACAATACCACGAACTTGCTCAGTAATCGCTTTAGCCACTTTATTCTGTGTCTCTTGCCCACGGTCAAACCACAACACCTCAACAAAAGGATAAGCAGCACTTACTTCACCTTCGCTAAAAAATGTACTGTAGATGTATTCGAAAGTGAAATCTTCACGAGGGCAATCCATCAATGGTTGCAGTTCATCGGTAAGAGGTTTTGATAGCGCTTGAACCGTTTGAGGTTCAACAGCTCTAAATCGAAGATGTGGCATAGACTTGCTTCCTAATTATTAGAATTCAGCGCCGATAATAACAGGAACTCGCTCTCTTATCACGCTGAGAGCTTGCAGGCATGCATAAGCCTAAATACCTTAAGGCACACAACTGTTGCTAGGTTACTTGAGAAGAGATGACTCATAGGCCTACGGAGCAGCCTGCACTTCAAATACTTTAAATACCTTCTCTCAGAGAGAAATTTGAAAAGGCCGCAGAAACGAAAAAGCCCCAGCATTGCTGCCGGGACGCGTAGTCTGAGTTTAATATATGACAGGGGTGGACCTGACGATCCAGAGGTTCGACTGAGCTGGCACCCAAGATCCCAACACGCGCTGTTTTGAGTATCAGGGGATCCGTTGCTTTGGTCTTGAGATACAAATACGAAAAAGGCTCTAGTCTTTCGACTAGAGCCTTGAATATGGCAGGGGTGGAGAGATTCGAACTCCCAACACGCGGATTTGGAATCCGCTGCTCTGCCAATTGGAGCTACACCCCTGTTGTTCGTGTTTAATGAGACGACTCTCGAATAAGTGGCGGAGCGGAC
>NZ_JAHGAC010000040.1:0-34777 GCF_030248355.1 Vibrio sp. B172a
TGGCTCTGGCTCTGGCTCTGCAGATGATAGTTCTTGAGCGAGCAAGTCAAGCTCTTCTTCTTGCTCAATAACTTCGACCTCTTCGCCAAGCAAAGCACTGAAGTAATCATCGAGTGCTTGTTCACTGGAAAGTACGTCGTTATTGCTCATCGAACGCTAACCTCTCCAAGTAAATCAACAGTTGCTTGTAAGCAAACACGCCACGACTGCCAGAAGCAAAATGCGAAGCTGGCAGATGCTTTAAGCTCGCATCACGGAATTTGGTGTCAATTGGAACCGCTGAAGTCCAAACCTGATTCGGGTAGTCTTTTTTAAGCTGAGTCAGTGTCTGCAACGAAGCTTTCGTGCGCTTATCGTACATAGTCGGAACGATAGTCACTTTGAAGCCACCCGGACGAGACTTTTGCATGATGGTCAGAGTGCGAATCATTCGCTCCAAACCTTTCATCGCAAGGAATTCAGTTTGAACCGGAATCAAGATGCGGTCACTGGCTGCTAATGCGTTAACCATCATCACACCAAGAATCGGCGGACAGTCAATCAACACATAATCGTAGTCTTGCGCAACCGCTTGTAACGCACGCTTCAAGATCAAACCCATCCCGCTGCGGTTGCCCATTACGCGATCTAGCGTAGCAAGCGACATGTGCGCAGGAATGATGTCCATACCTTCAAGATCCGTTTCTAAGATCAACGGCTTTACCGTCTCACGTGAAAACGTCTTCAGCTGAAAAAGATCGAACAAGCTTGTTGTTACGGCATCCGGATCATAACCAAGATAAGTCGTCAGCGACGCGTGCGGATCGGTATCCACCATCAACACTCGGTGACCTTTTTGGCTCAATAGACCAGCTAATGTCACGGTTGATGTGGTTTTACCTACTCCACCTTTTTGGTTTGCTACACTCCAAACGATCATGATCTTTCCTACGCTAAGCCCACTTCCACCAGCATGCGCTCTGCAATGCGTTCAAGTGGTAAATCTTCAGTAGAGATGCCCGCTTTCGCAACCGCTTGTGGCATGCCATAAACGACGCAACTTTCTTCGTCTTGAGCCCAAATGGTAGAACCGGCTGATTTCAGCATACGTGCACCTTCACGACCATCAGCGCCCATGCCTGTCAGTACCATCGACAACACTTTGTCGCCGTAGACTTTTGCAGCAGAGCCGAAGGTTACATCAACACACGGTTTGTAGTTCATGCGATCGCCGCCATCGATAATACGAAGGCGAGCAGCACCAGCACGACCGTCAACCATCATCTGTTTGCCGCCTGGGGCAAGATAAGCCACACCGGCTTGCAATACATCACCATCTTGCGCTTCTTTCACTTGGATTTTGCATAGCGTATTTAGACGACTTGCAAATGCCGCTGTGAATGTCGCTGGCATGTGCTGGATAAGCACGATTGGATGCGGATAGTTAACTGGCAAACGAGTCAGAATTTTTTGTAGCGCAACAGGGCCGCCAGTCGACGTACCAATCGCTGTTAGCTGATACTTCTTACCTGATGCGCGGAATTTCGCTGCCATCGGACGGCTTGGCGCAGATGCAGTCGGCGCAGCAGTGCGAGAAGCCAAAGGACGCGCTGTCGAATTGGTCGCTGCAGTCGCAGGTCGTGCAATTGGACGACGCATAAACGCGCGCTTAGACGCAATTTGAATCACTCGTTGTTGAAGCAGTGACACCGCTTCATCACGGTTGCGAGCAATGTCTTCGAACTTTTTCGGTAAGAAATCCAACGCACCCGCATCTAGTGCGTCAAGCGTTGCTTTCGCCCCATCGTGAGTCAGGGATGAAAACATCAGGATTGGCGTAGGAGACGCAGCCATGATTTCACGAACGGCAGTGATACCGTCCATGACTGGCATTTCAATATCCATCGTGATGACGTCAGGCTTGAGAGTTTTGGCTTTCTCAACCGCTTCTCTGCCGTTAACCGCAACGTCAATCACTTCTAGGCGCGATTCTGAGTTGATGATTTCGCTAACGCGACGACGGAAAAAACTCGAATCATCAACGACTAGTACTTTAATCGCCATTTTATTCCTTTTATCGACTCCAGCTTCGCTTAGATGCGCGAAGCTGCAGCGTATTGCTTAAGTAGGTCTGGCACATCAAGAATCAATGCGATGTGACCATCACTGGTGATCGTCGCACCTGCCATACCTGGCGTGCCTTGCAATAGGTTATCTAGCGGCTTGATCACCACTTCTTCTTGGCCGATCAATGTATCCACTACAAAACCAACACGTTGGCTGCCGATCTGTACGATAACAACATGACCGTGGCCTGTGCGCTCTTGTACACGTGGAGACTTAGAAGCCAACCAATTTTGTAGGTAGAACAGTGGGATAGACTTATCACGTACGATAATTGTCAACTGCCCATCCACCACGTTAGTGCGGCTTAGATCTAGGTGGAAGATCTCGTTAACCGACGCCAGTGGCAGAGCAAACGGATGACCGCCTACCCCAACCATCAGTGTTGGGAGGATCGCCAGTGTTAGTGGAACTTTGATGGTGATCTTAGTGCCCTTGCCTAGCTCAGAGTCGATATCGATAGAACCGTTTAGGGTGTTGATCGCGGTTTTAACCACGTCCATACCTACACCACGACCAGAGATATCAGAAATCTTCTCTTTACTCGAGAAGCCTGGTGCAAAGATCAGGTTGAAGCACTCTTTATCTGACAGGCGTGCTGCCGCATCTTCGTCCATCATGCCGCGTTTTACCGCGATGCCACGAAGTTTGTTCGGATCCATACCGCCGCCATCGTCGACGATAGCCAGTTCGATATGATCACCTTCTTGTGATGCAGACAGGATCACTTTACCAGTACGAGATTTACCTGCTTTCGCGCGGTCGTCTGGCATTTCGATACCGTGGTCAACCGAGTTGCGCACCAAGTGGATCAATGGATCCGCAAGCGCCTCTACTAGGTTTTTATCTAGGTCGGTTTCTTCACCGCGCATTTCAAGCACGATGTCTTTATTTAGGTTACGCGCCAAATCGCGAACAACGCGTGGGAAACGGCCAAATACTTTCTTGATTGGCTGCATACGCGTTTTCATCACTGCACCTTGAAGGTCTGCAGTCACGACGTCTAGGTTTGCTACCGCTTTCGACATTTCTTCGTCGTTGCTGTTCAAACCAAGGCTTAGTAGACGGTTACGTACCAATACAAGCTCACCAACCATGTTCATGATGGTGTCTAGTGTCGAAGTATCAACACGTACAGTTGCTTCTGCTTGTGGCTTCTTAACCGCTGGCGCTTTCGCTTCTTCTTTTACCGCAACCGGTTTTGCTTCTGGCTTAGGAGCTGGAGCAGGTGCAGGAGAAGGCGCAGCCGCTACTGGAGCAGGTTGAGGCGCTGGAGCTGGTTCTGCTTTTGGCGCTTCTGGTGCCACGTTTGCCGATGCAGGTTTAGTTGCAAAGTCTAACTCTTCAAGAGTCGGTCCTTTACCAGCACCGTGTAGTTCATCAAGTAACTTCTCAAACTCTTCATCCGTCATTAAGTCGCTGTCGTTTGAGAATGAAGATGCCGCCGGCGCAACCGGCTCTGGTGCTTTTGGTGGTTCTACTGGAGCAACATCTGATGCTGATGGGCTTTTGCCTACACCGTGTAGCTCGTCCAATAGACGTTCAAATTCATCATCAGTAATGTCGCCGCTATCTGCCGCAGGCGCACTTGCTTGAACAGGCGCAGCTGGAGTTACTGGCGCTGACACAGACGCACCCGGAGCAGTACCTTTACCGTGCAGCTCGTCCAATAGCTTTTCAAATTCGTCTTGAGTGATTTCGTCAACAGAGCCAACGCTTGAAGATGCAGGAGCAGACTCAACTGGCGCAGCAGGTTGTTCGATGACTGGCTCAGGAATCACAGGTTCTGGTGTTACGACTGGCGCTTCAACAGCAGCGACCACTTCGTCTTCAGACTCTGGTTTGCATAGGCGGTGAAGCTCTTCTAGCAACGCAGGATCCGCCGCATCTAGTGGCTCACGATCTTGAACCGCTTGGAATTGATGGTTAACCGTATCAAGCGCTTTCAGCATGGTGTCCATTAGGCTTGGCGTCACTGAACGTTGGCCGTTTCGCAACACGTCGAACACGTTCTCAGCACCGTGACAGGTATCAACCAGTTCTGCCAATGATAGGAAACCAGCACCACCTTTCACCGTGTGGAAACCGCGGAAAATCGCGTTTAGGAGATCTTTGTCTTCTGGATTATTTTCCAGTTCAACTAACTGCTCAGACAGCAGCTCAAGGATTTCCCCAGCCTCAATTAGAAAGTCCTGAAGAATATCTTCGTCTAAATCGTAGCTCATACGTTACCTTTAAAATCCAAGACTGGACAACAAGTCGTCGACTTCGTCCTGCGACGAGACCGCATCTTCCCTTTGCTCAGGGTTAAGAATTGGGCCTTCTGCTTCGCTTGATTGTTTAATCTTTTTATCTGACGGTTCTGGCAAAACTTGAGTCTGTTCTTCTGGTTTATTGCCAGAAAAGACGGTCAAGATCTCAACCAGGCGATCTTCCACTTCATTGACAAGCGTGATCACGCGGCGAATGATTTGACCCGTTAAGTCTTGGAAGTCTTGTGCCATAAGAATTTCGGTCAGCTGACCGCGCAATTCAGTGCTATCACCTTCGACTTGAACTAACAGCTCGTCGATACGATGGCAAAGCGCTTTGAAATCGCTTAATTCAATGCGTCCGTGCATGAGTTCGTTCCATTGAGGACGAACTTGTTGAAGGCACTCATGCAGGTTATCGGCGATAGGCAAGCAGCACTCAACCGCATCCATCGTCTTATTTGCTGCTAACTCAGTTTTATCAATCACATATTGCAGACGGTCTCTTGCATCAGGGATTTCCGCCCTGGCAATTTCTGTCATGCGTTGATCGATGTTGAAGTGCTTAAGTGAATCATGAAGGTCGCGGGTTAATGTTCCGATTTCTTTTAGCATCGGATTCCCATCGCTTTCATATATCGAGGCAACAAGCGCATTAGCTTGGTCCTGTTCCCCGCTTTCTAGCATCTGAACGAGCGACTTCGCCTGCTCTAGTGAGATCATCCTGAATAGACCCTTTTTTACGTTTAGTTCTTTCTTTTCGCTTTTTTAGCGTCAAACGAGCCACCCTTTAGTATTAGGTATTAGGAGTGATGACTCGATTAACAAAGAGAAAGAGAGAGTTATAAACGTTCGAAAATTTTATCTAATTTTTCTTTTAGTGTTGCAGCAGTAAACGGCTTAACGATGTAACCGTTAACGCCTGCTTGAGCTGCTTCGATGATCTGCTCACGCTTTGCTTCAGCTGTGATCATTAGAACAGGTAGGTGCTTAAGTTCAGCATCCGCACGGATGTGTTTAAGCAGGTCGATGCCTTGCATACCTGGCATGTTCCAGTCAGTTACAACAAAGTCGAAGTCACCTTTTTTCAGCATAGGTAATGCAGTTAAACCATCGTCCGCTTCTTGAGTGTTATTGAAACCCAAGTCACGAAGCAGGTTTTTAACAATACGGCGCATTGTTGAGAAATCATCAACAATAAGGATCTTCATGTTTTTATTCAAAATTGCCTCCACTGAATCGTAAAATCAGTGTGTTTAGTCATTTTGTGTCCACGCACTGAGCTTGGTGCGTAAACGTTGCATCGATTGACTCAGTATTTGACTTACGCGAGATTCGCTTACGCCCAACACATCGCCAATCTCTTTCAAATTGAGTTCTTCGTCATAATAAAGCGAAAGTACTAGCGCTTCACGCTCTGGAAGCTGTTTTATTGATTCAACCAGTGCTTTTTTGAACGATTCATCAGCAACGCCCTTAAATGGGTTGCTGTCATCGGTTTCATCAGCCGGTGAAATCACATCATCAGAGACGCCTAAATCTTCAATTCCCACCAGTTTTGAACAGTTTATGTCGGTAAGCGCACTATGATATTGGTCTAGTGTCATGCCGAGATGTGCTGCTACTTCTGAGTCCGATGGATCACGATTTAGTACACCTTCCAGCTCTGCGATCGCTTGGTTAATTTCGCGGTTGTTCTTATGAACAGAACGAGGTACCCAGTCGCCTTTGCGAATGTCATCTAACATTGCACCGCGAATTCGGATACCTGCATAAGTTTCAAAGCTCGCACCTTTAGAACCATCATAATTCTGCTGAGCTTCGATAAGGCCGATCATGCCGGCCTGAATTAAATCTTCTACCTGAACACTCGGCGGTAAACGGCCTAACAGGTGATGAGCAATACGCTTAACCAACACCGAGTAACGTTCAATGAACGCCTGCTGGCTATTAAATTTGCCATGTTGGTCATAGGTAATCGCTTTATTCACCAAAAGGGTCCTCTGCCAATTCAGTACGATTTAGCAACCTTTCAACGAAAAATTCTAGGTGTCCACTTGGTGTCTTAGGCAGTGGCCACGTCAGTGCTTTGTTCGCTAATGAGCTGATCGCTAAAGCCGCAGGAGAGCGAGGGAAGGCATCCACAACGATCTTCTGTCTTTTCACGGCTTGACGTACTTTGTCATCCAATGGAATACATGCTACGAGTTCGAGGCTGACATTCAAGAAGCGCTCTGTGACTAGAGTCAACTTTGCGAATAATTCTCTGCCTTCACGGTAGCTTCTGACCATATTTGCAACAACTTTGAAGCGCTGAACCTGGTGTTCTTTACTCAACAGCTTGATTAATGCGTAGGCATCGGTGATTGAAGTTGGCTCATCGCAAACCACAACCACAACATCTTGAGCTGCACGTGAAAAGCTAATTACCATGTCAGAAATGCCCGCTGCTGTATCAATCAGCAGTACGTCCATTTCTTCTTCAAGACTACCAAATGCACGGATGAGTCCAGCATGTTGAGCGTGAGACAGCTCGGTCATGCTTTGTGTGCCAGAAGTTGCAGGGACTATCTTTATACCATAAGGGCCTTCAACAATCGCATCTTTTAGCTCACATTCACCCGCAAGGACATGCCCTAGGTTACGTTTTGAACGGATTCCGAGCATAACGTCCACATTCGCCAGACCTAAGTCTGCGTCGAGAACCATCACCTTTTTGCCTTGGCGCGCCATACAGATCGCCAGACCCAGTGTTACGTTTGATTTACCCACACCACCTTTACCGCCAGTAACAGCAATTACCTTAGTCAATGATGGTTGTGTTAAGCGACGGAGGCCGCTTGCTTGATCGTGTATCATATTCTCAGTCATAGTAGTCCGCCGCCCTAGAGTCCTTCGCTGTCACTGTTCCAAAAGTGAGGTTCGTTCTCTGTCGACTTCTCTAACAGTTCATTTGCTTTCGCAATCATGTATTTTGGTTGTGCTATCACAATGTCTTCTGGTACGCGTTGACCATTGGCAATATAAGCCACTGGCATCGCGTTCTGAATCACCACGCTGATGAATTCGCCAAGACTTAATGATTCATCAAGCTTAGTCAAAATACAGCCCGACAGCGGAATGCGTCGGAAATGATCCAGTGTTTCTTGTAGAACACGACGTTGTGCGGTAGCTGGCAAAACAAGGTAGCTGTGAATCACTTCACCGCTCTCTTGCATCAGGGTATCGAGCTGCTCAGAGAGTCTTACGTCTCGCTGCCCCATCCCTGCCGTATCGACCAAAATCAGTCTTCTGTTTCTTAGCTGATATATAACATCGGCTAACTCGTTAGAATCTTTAGCAACTCTTACAGGACAACCCATAATTCTTCCGTAAATTGAGAGCTGCTCATGTGCACCTATGCGATATGTATCTGTTGTCACAAGGGCGACATTGTCGGCACCAAACTCCATTGCCGCACGCGCTGCAAGCTTTGCAACCGTGGTGGTTTTACCAACACCTGTCGGCCCAAGTAGTGCAACCACACCACCACGCTTTAAGATGTCTTGTTTTGGAATGCTAATTTGATCCGCCACGAGAGAAAGCAGTGCCTTCCACGCTCGCGCCGGCTTAGTGTCTTCTGGAATGTAGCAAGCCATTTGATCTGCCAACTCCGGTGAAACGCCCATTCGCTCTAGACGCTTAATCAGCATCGCGCGCAATGGTTCACGGCGTTCTACCTCTTGCCACATCAAACCGGAAACTTGGTGCTCCAACAAACGACGAATTGATGTCATCTCTTCGCGCATGTTCTCTAATTCACTACTAGACTCTTCTCGCTCATCCGACGGACGACGACGGTCATAGCGTGTTGGATCTAACTTAGGTGTTGGGCGCTCAAATCGGTTGTCTTGTGTTATCAACTTCGCCAGTGGCGAATCGGGTTGATATGGCGCTGGCTTTTCTTGGTTATAGCTTTCACGATGCTTGTTTTGGCGCTGCAGTAATGCCGACAAAGAATCTTCGTTCTCTGCCACATGGTCATCTGATTCAGCAGCACCATTGCTGTATTGCTTGAGCATGTTCGCGAAACGTTGCGTCATTGAGCCTGATTTTTCATTGTTCGCGTTTAGGCTAATTCTGTCTTCATCCAAACGGCGATCTTGATAACGCTCTGCTGCAGATGACGGCAATTGACGTTGTTCGCTATAACGATTTGGTTGAGCTGCGCCACGGTTAGGAAGAGAGTGCGCCTGTGAAGTCGGAGCTGCATTGGACTCGCCGTCGATTGCCGCTACGATCTCTACACCGCCTGCCACTTTCTTGTTCGACATGATCACCGCTTCTGCACCAAGCTCTTCTTTCACTTGGAGCAGCGCTGTTCGCATGTCTTTGGCAAAAAATCGTTTAATTTTCAAACTATAAATCCATTAATGATGCGCAGGCTTAGTTGCCCACGGCTTGCACAATTCTGATCTGCTTTTCGTCCGGTATTTCTTGGTAAGACAGTACACGGAGGTTCGGTATTGTGTTCTTAACGAACTTCGCTAATGTGGAACGCAATACGCCAGATGTCAGCAGAACCGCAGGCTCGCCTTTCAGTTCTTGCTCTTGTGTCGCTTGGCTCAGAGAGGACTGAAGTCGCTCAGCTAATCCCGGTTCAATACCAGCGGATTCGCCGCCTGATGCCTGCATGGTTTGATGCAAGATTTGTTCCAGCTCAGGAATGAGTGTTATCACTGGTAGTTCAGGCTCTATACCATTGATTTCCTGAACAATTAGACGTTTCAAACTGATGCGAACTGCGGCAGTCAAAATGTCAGGTTCTTGACTCTTACTCGAGTACTCCGCCAAGGTTTGCACGATGGTTCGAATATCGCGAATTGGGATAGCTTCGTTAAGCAGGTTCTGCAGCACTTTCACCACCACACCAAGTTGCAACTGATCAGGAACAAAGTTCTCCACCAATTTAGGCGCACTACGGCCGAGCATTTCCAATAGGTTCTGTACTTCTTCATGACCAATCAGTTGTGACGCGTTGTTGGTCAGCAGTTGGCTCAAATGGGTAGCTAGTACCGTGGATGAGTCCACTACGGTATAGCCTAATGCTTGGGCATGTTCACGCTGCTCTTCACGAATCCAAACCGCTTCTAGACCGAATGCCGGATCCATAGTTGGCTCGCCTTCAATCATGCCGTAAACCTGACCTGGGTTAATTGCCAGTTCTTGATCTGGACGAATCTCGGCCTCACCAACTGCAACACCCATTAAGGTGATGCGGTAGCTGTTTGGCGTCAGTTCTAGGTTGTCACGGATATGAACCGCAGGAATAAGGAAACCAAAGTCTTGAGAAAGCTTTTTACGCACCCCTTTGACACGCTCCAGCAGTTCACCACCTTGGTCACGATCCACCAACGGGATCAAGCGATAGCCTACTTCTAGACCGATGATATCGACGGGTTGTACGTCATCCCATGACAACTCACGTTGAGAAATCGGTTCACTGCCATCTTCCGCTTTGGCTGGTAAGGCGGGTTCTTTGGCTTTTTGTTTTTGCTTCTTGTCGAGCCAGTAAGCTGCACCACCAGCAATAACCGCTAATGATAAGAACGAGAAATGAGGCATCCCCGGCACGATACCCATAACACCAAGAATCGCGGCGGTGATCATGAGGGCTTTCGGGTTGTCGAACATCTGGAAAATCAGCTGTTCGCCCATGTCTTCATCAGTATTTTGACGCGTTACCATCATCGCAGCCGCGATAGAAAGTAATAGCGATGGAATTTGTGCCACCAAGCCGTCACCGATGGTCAGCAAGGTGTAGATTTGCATGGCTTCAGAGAAGCCCAAACCGTATTGCGCCATACCAATCGATAGACCACCGATGATGTTGATAAACAGGATCAAAATACCCGCAATCGCATCACCTTTTACGAATTTAGACGCACCGTCCATTGAACCGTAGAAGTCGGCTTCTTTGGTCACTTCAAAACGGCGTAAACGCGCTTGGTCTTGGTCAATCAAACCAGCGTTCAAGTCTGCATCGATCGCCATCTGTTTACCCGGCAAGGCATCCAAGGTGAAGCGAGCACTTACCTCAGAAATACGACCCGCACCTTTGGTTACAACCATGAAGTTAATGATCATCAAGATAAGGAAAACCACCAGACCGACGGCGTAGTTACCACCGATAACAACGTTACCGAAGGCTTCGATTACGTTACCGGCCGCATTGCCCCCTTCGTGACCGTACAGAAGTACCACACGGGTTGAAGCAACGTTCAACGCCAAACGTAATAACGTCGCGATAAGCAGTACCGTAGGGAACGCCGCAAAGTCGAGTGGACGACGTGTGTAAACGGTCACTAACAACACCACCATGGCTAAGGCGATGTTAAAGGTGAAGAATAAATCCAGCAGGAATGCAGGTATAGGTAACACCACCATTGCAAGGGTGGCCAATACCATAACAGGCGCACCAATGGCAGGCATGGAACGCTGTGGAATTTTGGGTAATTTATCTGCAAATGGCAGGCTTAACTTCATACTGCGAGGTGTCTCAATCGGTCTGGAGCATCACGTAACAGAGGCATGCAAGTACACACATGTAACTAGTATTACGCGACAGCTTTCGCCTAAAAGTTTAGGTATTGTTGTTGATTAGCGCGATTTAAGCAATGTGTGTACCATGATTAACGCCAAAATAATGACTAGTTGCTCAAAGAAATCACAATCCTTTGATCTAATGTGAATTTTTGTCTAATCACACCATGCAATTATTTTCACTAGTGACGATGTTCAGGTGGGATTGGTAGGTCGTAGTCCTGAATTTTCGGTCGTTGACCGCCACGTTTACGATACTGCTTAAGTTGGAAAACGAACGCCAGAACTTGCGCTACAGCGGTAAACAAGCCGTCTGGAATTTCCTGCTCCAACTCTGTGGTGTGGTAGAGCGCACGCGCCAATGGCGGAGCAGGTACGATGGTAATGTCGTGTTCGCGCGCTACTTCCCGGATCTTCATCGCCATATGGTCGGTACCTTTGGCGATCACCACAGGCGCACGGTCGGTTTTCTGCTTATAGCGCAACGCGACAGAGAAGTGCTCCGGGTTGGTAATGATAACGTCGGCCTGCGGCACATCGGCCATCATTCGACGTTGCGCCGCTTCACGTTGCAACATACGAATACGACCTTTCACTTCAGGCTTACCTTCGGTCTCTTTGTATTCGTCTTTGATCTCTTGTTTGGTCATTTTAAGCTGATCAGCGTGTTGCCAAATCTGGAACGGTATATCAATCGCCACAACAATGAGCAAAGAACAACTGATCAGCAGGATGAAGTTGAGCAAGATATCCAAAGCGTGAAAGATATTTTGCGGATACACATCCATGCTTAGCTGAATCAAGTCCGCTTGCGACGCTTGAATCAGGTAGATTGCCATCCCTGTTACCAGCGCAACTTTTAAAATCGATTTGATCAGCTCGACCCAACTCTGCATGCCCACCATGCGTTTTAGACCACTGAGCGGGTTCATCTTGGAAAGCTTCGGCATTGCCGCTTCAGCAGAAAAACTAATACCACCAACACCCGCAGCACCAATCATGGCGGCAACAAACAAGGTGATGAGGATAAGGAACAGTGGGAACAGCAGATCCGTCATCGCACCAAACGCAATGTCGAATAACTTAGCGGTATCGAAGATTTCATCGCGTTTGAGATCAAACAAACGACTCATGATCGAAAACAGCGAGCGCGCCAAAGACTCGCCAAACCACATTAAGGCGATAGCCCCCACAATCAGCACTGATGCCGATGCGAGCTCTTTAGACCGAGCAACCTGCCCCTTCTCTCTGGCTTGTTGTAACCGTCGGGGCGTGGCTTCTTCGGTGCGTTCCTGACCGTCTGACTCTGCCAATCCAGCCTCCTAGCAATCCAAGCGAATGAGGTTACAAATCTGCTCCTCACCCACTGCCCAGAACAATTCATAATGACTGTACAAACCAGCCAGAATGTACCAACAAAGTAACAAGCCCACCATCAAGGCAAACGCAAAACCAAGTGAGAAGATATTCAGCTGTGGTGCGGCACGTGTCATTACACCGAATGACAAGTTAATCGTGAGCAGCGCGATAATGCCCGACAACGACATACTCAATGCCGTCTTAAACATGATGCCAAGCCAGCTCGCCATTTCACGGAAATCGACCGCATTGAGCGAGCCAGACCCAATCGGCAAGGTTTTGAAACTGAACACCACCAATTGCAGCATTTTTAAATGCCCATCGGTAGCGAGGAAGAACATGGTCGCCAAGAACATAAATAGCTGACCAAGCAAAGGGGTATTTTGGCCGTTAGCAGGGTCGACCATAGAGGCAAAACCCAAGCTCGATTGCATACCTAGGATCTGACCTAAAAGTACAAAGGTCTGGATCATAAACTGGGTCACCATGCCCATCGCAACACCAATAATAATTTGCTCGGCAATGGTCATAAAACCACGAAAAGAGAGCAGCTCAATATCTTGAGGCACCGCAGGAATCGCAGGGGCAACCGCAAAGGTAATAGCTAAACCGAGGTAGAGACGAATTCGAGGCGAGACAAAGCGTGCCCCGGTTACCGTCATCACCATCAACATGGCAGAAATACGGGTATAGGGCCAAAAGTAGTTTGCGATCCAGTCGAGGACGATATGGGTCGGATACTCCATACGCGCCTCTAGTAGAGCACCTGTGGTAGGCGTTCAATCAGGCCGAAGAAGTATTCCATCAACATTTGGGTCATCCAGTGGCCAAACAACATTAACGCCAACAAGGTAACAATCAAACGTGGTAAGAAACTCAACGTTTGTTCGTTGATAGAGGTTGCCGCTTGGAAAATAGCGACGACAAGACCAATAAGCAAACTTGGGATAATGATGGCACAGACCATGATCAGCACCATCCAAAGTGCATCACGGAAAAGCTCGACAAACATTTCTGGAGTCATGTCTTACCCTCTTCTCTCTGTGCCAATCTAAAGGGCAAAACTGCCGGCGAGTGTCGACAATATCAAGTTCCAACCATCCACCAGCACAAACAGCATCAGCTTAAATGGTAGCGATACGATCATTGGTGATAGCATCATCATACCCATTGCCATCAATACCGAGGCGACAACCAGGTCGATGATCAAAAACGGCAAGAACAACATGAAACCGATTTGGAACGCAGTCTTAAGCTCTGAGGTAATGAAAGCAGGAATCAACACCGCCATCGAAACGTCTTCTGGGTTTGTTACCTCTTCACCAGACATATTGACAAACGTTTCCAAATCTTTAATTCGAGTCTGTTTAAGCATGAACGCTTTCATCGGTGCTTGCGCCGCATCAAAGGCTTCACGTGCTGTCACTTGCTCGTTCAAATAAGGTTGTACCGCTTGATCGTTAATTTCATTCAAAACAGGCGACATGATAAAGAACGTCAAAAATAGCGCGATACCAATGATGACTTGGTTAGATGGTGTTTGTTGTAGACCCATAGCCTGTCGCAAGATGGACATCACCACCACGATACGGGTAAACGACGTCATCAAAATCACCATGGCTGGCAAGAAGCCAAGCATGGTCATCAGCGCAAGAATTTGTAGAGTAACCGAGTAGTCTTCGCTGCCATCGGCATTGGTCGTCATGGTAAAGGCAGGAATCCCTCCACCATTGCCCACTGACATACTTCGGCTTGAGCCCGACTCGTTTTCCATCGCCTGAACCGTCACACTATCACCTTGTGCAAGGTTAGAAGGCAATGGCGATTCCTCTGCCTGCGCAAACGAAAGTGAAGAAAACAGCACGCCAACGAGCAGCATAAAAGTGCTCAGCATTAGGCGGATTGAATTATCCTTTGTCATGTTTTTTTATCAGTTGGCTAAATTGACTCGCGAAGGCGCTGGTCGCCAACTCTTCCTCTTTCAATGGCTTTTCAAGCTTGGCTAGGGTTTGGATAGATTGGCTGGTAATGCCCACCAAAAACTGTTCTTCACCGACTTGCACAACCGCAATGCGCTCTTTGGTACCGACTGGTAACTGGCTAACAATTCGTAGCCCTTTTTGTTGACCCATTGCTGGTACTTGCATGCGCTTTAGCAACCAAGCCAGAAATAGAATCACACCAATAACCAGCACTAAAGAACCTAACGTAGTCGCAAGATCCAAACTCGTTGGCGCGGCAGCAAATGCATAAGGAGCACTCAGCATTAAGCCGAGTGCTCCTGTAATTTGCTTCAATCGCGTTTTGATTGAACTGCTCATATTAACGCAGCTTTTTGATGCGTTCAGTTTGGCTGATCACGTCAGTTAGACGAATACCAAACTTATCGTTGACGACAACGACTTCGCCGTGCGCAATCAAAGTACCGTTAACCAGTACATCGAGCGATTCACCTGCGAGGCGATCAAGCTCTACAACCGAACCTTGGTTCAATTGCAGTAGGTTACGGATACTGATTTGTGAGCGCCCTACTTCCATTGAAATAGTCACTGGAATATCCATGATGGTGTCGAGTTTGCGACGCTCATCTTCCGTAATTGGAGCCGAGGTGTCTTTTAACTCTTCCAGTGGCGCTGCCAATATTTCATCAACATCAATTGAAGGTGCAGACGGGTCTTCGCCAAGAGCGGCTGCCCATTCGTCTGCTAGCTTTTGATCGTCACTTGGTTCCATTTTTCTGTCCTGTGTTAAACCTTACTGCGCCATACTTCTGGCTTCATTCTTTGTTGTCGATAACAGAGAACAAAGCGAGGCGATTGTAATGAGTAAGGGTTTTAATCGTCTGTATCGTCGTCGTTTTCAAGTTCAGACATGATGTCTTTACCCAAGAACGCTAAATCTGTTTTTACTACATGTGGGCGTTCGATCTCTTCAGAGATCTGCACCGCCATCTTGTCTTCGGAGCGACCCATTTTCACACGGTAAGTTGGTAAGTCTTCGATGAACATGGTTGCGTGTTCTGGCATTTCAATCGGGATCACGTCGCCAGGCTGCAGCTCCATCAAATCACGCAGAGAGATGTCCTTCTCTAACAGATTCACACGGAAGTTGACTGGGCAATCCATGATCTCTTCACGCAGTGCCGAGCTCCAACGGACGTCAGTTTCCATCTTGTCGGATTGAACACCCGCATCAAGCAGTTCGCGGATTGGTTCCACCATCGAATAAGGCATGACCACGTGGAAATCACCACCGCCACCATCGACTTCGATATGGAATGAGCTCACGACGATCACTTCGGTCGGGCTGACGATGTTCGCCATGCTTGGGTTTACTTCAGAATCGAGGTATTCAAATTCCACACCCATTACTGGCGACCACGCTTCTTTGTAGTCTTCGAAAACAATCTTCAGCAGAAGCTGGATGATGCGACGCTCAGTTGGGGTAAATTCACGACCTTCAATTTTGGCGTGGAAACGACCATCACCACCAAAGAAGTTCTCTACCAGAATAAACACCAAGCGTGCTTCCATGGTGATCAGCGCCGTACCTTTAAGTGGACGGAAGCGCACCATGTTCAAACTTGTCGGAACGTACAGGGTATTTTGGTATTCACCAAACTTCATCATCTGCACGCCGTTGATCGACACTTCAGCGGTTTTACGTAACATGTTAAACAGGCTGATTCGCATGTGTCGGGCAAAACGCTCATTGATAAGTTCGAGCGTCGGCATTCGACCACGGACAATCCTGTCTTGAGACGAGAAATCGAAACTGACGGCACCCTCGGTGTCGTTATCTATGGGTTCATCGACGTCATCAACATCGTCAACCCCATGCAGAAGCGCATCAATCTCGTCTTGGCTTAATAGATCGGTCACGTTATACCTATTGAATTACAAAATCTGTAAACAGTACTTTCTCAATCACTGGCTTACCAACAGCGGCGTTCAGTGCGGCTTTGATATCGTCAGAAGCGCGATCACGCAGTTCAGTTCGTCCTGTTGGAGAACGAAGTTGCTCCACGGTCGCTGACGCAAATGTCGATAGCAGTGAACTCTCTATCAGTGGAGAATGGTAACGAGCTAATTGCTCATTCTCGCTGCCACGCACCATCAGTTGCGCTTTGATTTGTACCAGTCTATCGCGACGATCTCCCGTCACGTTAAAAATAAACGGTTGTGCAATGTTCACGTACGCAATTGGCGCTGCTGCCGTTTGCGCTTGTGCTTGCTCGGTTTGTGCTGCTTGCGCAGGTTCATCAGAACCCATCAAAAAGAAAGCTGCCGCACCACCACCGATAAGCAAAACCACCACTGCGATAATGATGATCAGTAACTTACTTTTTCCTTTTGGTGCATCCGCACCCTGTAGCTGTTCTTCTGCCATTACTGTCTCTTATTGTTCTGCTTTTTTAGGCCGCTATTTTATGCGTAAAAACTAATTCCATCACGCTTTGAAACCACATTCAAATCAAGATTCGTGTCGGCATCAAAGTTTTCATCTGACTGACCAGAAAATCCACGACCTTGAGAGCCTTGACCGTTTTGTTCCGCATTGGCGTAGCCACTTTGTTGCTGACCACTGCTCTGTTGTTGAACCGACGAATCCGCCAATTGCATACCTTGCTGAGCCAACATCTCTCTCAGGCGAGGTAAAGTTTGTTCAATCAAGTCACGAGCTTGCGGGTTTGCCACCGTAAAATGAACGTTGGCTAGGTCGTTGTTCATTGTCATGCGGATCTGCATACGACCAAGCTCTGGCGGGTCAAGACGGATATCAAGGTTCTTTAAGTTCTTCGACATCATCATTTGTACTTTCTCTGCCACTTGGTCATTGGCCAGTTCTTTGGTTAGTTGCAACGGTAACTGTGCCTGTTGCGCAGCATCGACACGAGCTTGCTGCTGAGCTGTCACGCCTTGTTGACCTGCTGCCGCTTGAATTTGTCCCGCTAAACCATGTTGTGGTTCCGGCTTGTCTTGCTTGCTTGAAGCACCTTTCAATGCGCCGGCAGCAAGACCTGCGTTCATCACTTTCTTGCTTAGCTCTGCACTAGAAGCAGCCTGCGCTGCTGGGTTCAGATTTGCTGCCACTAGCGCTTCTGGCATTGCAGATAACGCGGCTTTGTCGGCATTTGAAGATACGACTGTCTGCGCACTCGCTTGAGCTGCAGCGTGCTTCATGTCCTGTGTGGCTAGTTGATGAGCTTGTTGAGCCGCCACTGAAGACGCCGCAACACGAGTTTGGTTATGAGCAGCTTGATGCTCTGCCATCGCCACTTTTACATCACTTGGCAAAGCCGCGAAATGCGCTAATTCTTGCACAGGAATATCCGCAACCATTTCACCCGTTTTTAGCCCTTCAATCACATCAAGTTCTTGCTGAGAAAGAGGCTTACCCTGCGCCAACTTGGTATCAATGATGTGCAGCTCATCAAGAGAAACACTTTTTACTTCAGAGATTTCAGTATCAACAGGTAATGCCGCTTGCAATGCTTCTCCACCAACCATCGACTGAGCACCTTGAGCCACAACTTGACCGTTAACCGCGGCTTGAGTTGTCGCATTCACCGTTGCTTCTGCGTGAACAGCTTGAGTACTTGGCGAGTTCCAGTCAATTTGCGCAGCAACTGGAGCCGCTTGATTTGTGTTTGCTGCTTGTACGTTCGAGGCTGATTCCGTCGTCAATACAACGGGTTTGCCATTGGCATCCAACGTTACTTTGTCACTGCCAACAGGTTGCGCCGCGTCGCTTTGCTGGCCGGATTGCTTAGCAGAAAGCATCGCTTGTTGTTCTGGAGTCAGCGGGGTGTCTTTTTCCCGTTGAGTAACGCTTTGCGCCAATACTGCCTCAGGTGGCAATGCTTTGCCGCTATCAACTAATTGCTCATTAGGCTTAAGCGTTTGGTTTGCTTGCTCAATACGACCCAACAATTGTTGACCTTCGCCCATCGCACTTTTCACTTGAGCATTGGGCGCCTGTTCAGAAGCGTCTGCATCATTAGGTTGCGTTTGGTTTGCTATCGCGCCTTGTGTAACTTGGCTTGAAGCACCATTTGCTTCTGACTGGGTTGCATCGCCTTGTGATGAATTGGTTTGTTTAGCACCGCTAGAAGTCGATTCGCTATCTGAAAGCTCACCCGCTTTGCTGCTCGCAACTTGTTTACCGTCACCTTGAGCAAGTAGCTCATCGGTTGATTCTGCAGATGCCACTTTCTCGCCATCCACAGCTTCAGCGACTTTTTCTTGGCTCTCACCTTCTGAGTTTGCCGATGCGACTTTTGTCGCCTCATTTGTGTTTTCTGCCGATACGTCTGGCGCATCAGATTTTGCCACCGGTTTTTCGGCTTTTTGTGAATCAGTAAATACCCCGGCTAAGGTTTCAAAAAAACCTTTGCTTTCAGGGTTTTCTGCAGCAACTTTACTTGAAGAATCGGAAACCGACGTCTTATTGGTTGCAGAAACATTGGATAAATTCACATTCATATAGAAACTCTCGTCATCGGCAGCGTTGAGCAACTCACTGCCAGATTGCACATAGGCGGCAAACTTAGGTCAAAAGACCCGATACTGACGGCTAAATTGCAAAAATCACGCCAACGCATAGTGTGGAATTTCTGACGGTTAAGTGAGACGGCATCAGTGGAACAAAGATCAACTTTGCGATATCCCTAAGCAGCATCAAAGATGCGTAAACCATCATCATAATTTGACTATTCATTGGTGGGAGCGTAAACAGAAGCCTTGCTCAATCAATAAGGAATCGCTTTGAAAGTCACAGAACTTCGCCAATATAAAATCAAGACTGGCAAAACAGAGCAATGGTTAACGTGGATGAAAGACGAGTTGCTGCCCTACCAAAACTCCAAAGGCATGCGTGTCTTAAACACTTATGTTCACACGGGTGAAGATGGGCACGATTACTTTGTCTGGTTGCGTGAGTTCGACAGTGAACAAGCGCGACAAACGATATACGCAGAGACCTACAATGAATGGTGGATTCGCGAGATTCGACCAAAAGTGTTTGAGTTGATAGAGCAAGACTCCGTCAAAGTAACCTTGCTTGAATCAGTAGAGATGTAGCAAACAGCACTAACGCAATATAACGATGAGAAACGCTTAGAAACGTTGCGGTTTCCGGCTATACAGCAAGGTAGAAAACTCATCCATCTGCTTTTGCTCACGCTTCGCTTCCGCAATTTGCTTTTCTTTCTCGCGCTTTTCAATCATCCACTCGTAAGACATCCGTTCTTTACGCATGTTTAACCAGTAATCTTGGCAGTTCACCACCTGCTCTTTAAAGTGGTTTTCTGCCTGCTTTTGCTTGGAAAGCGTTTCATCAAGCTGGGTTAAGAAGCGGTTTAAGTGGCCATATTGGCTTGCGGTGAGTCCTGCCATACCACGGTCTACCAACTGCTGACAGTAATCTAAGCGGTACTTTTCTATTTGCTCTACTTGGCGGTAGTAATCTTCAAGCTCCGAGCGAGCTTTATTGAGCGCGAGTACGGCTTGGTCTTCGCGCTCTTTTGCCTGATCAAGTAGGAACTCCATGGCGTTATTCATACGCTATTACCCACCCAAGATACTCTTCAACATGTTGACGCACATGTCATAAGGCACAGACTCTTTCATGCGCTGCTGCAAGTATTCGTCCAGTTTTGGCTTGAGGGTGAATGCGCCATCGATAGCAGGATCAGTACCCGGTTTATAAGCGCCAATCGACACTAGATCTTGGTTCTTACGACAAATCGACAACACCTGACGCACCGCTTTCGACATCAACACGTGCTCTTCTGTGGTGATTTGCGGCATAACACGACTCACCGATTTCTCGACATCGATGGCTGGGTAGTGACCTGCGTCCGCCATTTCACGAGATAAGACAATGTGACCATCGAGGATCGCACGTGACGCATCGGCGATCGGATCTTGCAGATCGTCACCTTCGGTCAGAACGGTAAAGAACGCGGTGATCGAACCTTGATCATCGCCACCGTTACCTGCACGTTCCACCAGCGCTGGCAGTTTAGCAAATACTGAAGGCGGATAACCTTTGGTTGCAGGCGGTTCACCCACAGACAACGCAATCTCACGCTGCGCTTGAGCAAAACGCGTCAGTGAATCCATCAGTAGAAGAACATCTAATCCTTGGTCACGGAAGTATTCGGCAATCGTCAATGCAGTTTGACAGCCCTTCAAGCGCATCAAAGGCGAAGCATCAGCAGGAGCAGCTACCACCACAGAACGACGGCGTCCATCTTCACCCAAAATTTCTTCAATAAATTCTTTTACTTCGCGTCCACGCTCACCAATCAGACCAACGACAACAACTTGCGCCGTCGTGCCTCGCGTCATCATGCCAAGGGTGACCGATTTACCCACACCAGACCCCGCAAACAGACCGATACGTTGACCTTTACCGACCGTCAATAAGCCGTTGATGGCTTTTAAACCCACATCAAGTGGCTCAGAAATCGGCTTACGCGCTAATGGGTTAATTGGCTCAGCGTTGAAAGAAGCGCGATGATCGGTATAAAGCGGGCCGAGGCCATCAAGTGGGTTACCCACACCATCAATCACACGCCCAAGCAGTTCCATACCAACGGGCAAACCCGCTTCACTGGTCAAGGGCGTCACTTTCGCGCCCGGTAAGATGCCCGTGATTTGCTCACTCGGCATTAAGAAAAGGTTATCACCAGAAAAGCCCACCACTTCCGCTTCCATATGACCGGACATGGTTTCGACCAAACACAAGCTGCCAATCGGAGCACGACAACCTGTCGCCTCCAAGGTTAAGCCAACAACACGCACAAGCTTGCCTGAAGCAACCGGACGCGTAGTTAAGCCTTCAACTTTGTAGTTTTTTAAACGGTCGGCCAAGGCTTGCATGGACTACTCGCCCCCTTGATGGCGGTTTGCGCCACAGAAGCTGTTCAGCACGCTTTTCACGCGCTCTTCCATGCGGTAGTTAATGCTCGATTCGCCAGCAGCAATTTGTACATCACCGCGATTTAATGCTGGCTCTGCAACCAATGTCCAATTACGACAATCAAGTTCTTCTTCGCCGTACGCAGAGCGGATGATCGCCACATCGTCTGGGTTCAAGTGTAAGGTGATTGGGTGACCAGAAATTGGCAGCGCTTCGACAGATTGTTTTACGGTATCGAGAATAATTTGAGGGTTGGTTTGCACTTCCACATGCACAACTTCTTTAACTAGACACAGCACCATGTCCACCAGCTGCTTTTCAACCTGAGCGTTCATCAGCTCTAAAGGTTGAGCGAACTGGTTGGCCAAGTTCATAAAGGTTTCCACTTGTTGCTGGATGTACTCTTGCCCAGCGGTCACACCTTCCGCTTTACCGAGTTCAAGACCTTCTGCATGACCGGCTTGAATGCCTTCTTCTTTGCCTTTGTCGTAGCCTTGTTTAAAGCCTGCTTCTTGACCTTGATACAGACCTTCTTGATAAGCACCTTGCTTGATCAATTCGATCTGTTCTTCTGTCAGTTCAAGCGCTTGCTCTTCTTCCGGTTCGTCAAAATTTGGCACCCAACCTGGATCGTAGTTAAACGCGGTTTGTTTGGCTTGCTTTGCTTTCGGCTCACCATAATCAGGCAAACCCCAGCGCTGCGGTTCGATCATCGCATCGTCTTCATCAGGACGGATAAATCCACGTTTTCTATCGCCAGCCATGCTTAACCTACAATCTGTCTATGTTGAAATTGATATTAAAAATAAAGTGCTTTGAAAAATGCGCGACTAAGGAAGTGTATTCCTCCCACTTACGCAGGAGGAATAAGAAAGGATTATAAGAACTCGTCTGCGCCGCCAGACAGCATGATTTCGCCAGCGTCGGCCATACGACGAGCAATCGCCAAGATTTCTTTTTGCGCTGCTTCCACGTCTGCAACGCGAACTGGTGGCATTGCTTCGATATCGTCACGCATCATCTCAGCTGCACGCTTAGACATGTTCTTGAAGACTTTCTCACGTAGAGAGTCATCGGCACCTTTAAGTGCACGTTGCAGAACGTCTTGAGGAACGTCACGCAGCAATTTCTGAATACCTTGGTCGTCCACTTCCACCAAGTTCTCGAATACGAACATGAGATCTTGGATTTGTGTTGCCATGTCTTCGTCTTGGTCGCGGATTTGCTCCATCAAGATACCTTCGACGTTGTTGTCTAGGTAGTTCATGATTTCTGCTGCTGCCTTCAAGCCGCCAATCTTCGCTGCTTGTGCACCCGCTTGACCTGCGAACTGTTTCTCCATGATTTCGTTCAGCTCTGCCAGTGCCGATGGCTGAACTTCTTCTAGGTTGGCAATACGCATCATCAGATCCAGACGCACACGCTCTGGGAACTGAGAAAGAATTTCCGCGGACTGATCCGCTTCCAAGTACGAAAGCACGATAGTTTGAATCTGCGGGTGTTCGTTGACGATGATACTTGCCACTTGGCGAGGGTCCATCCACTTCAGTGAATCCAGACCTTTCGAGCCAGTACCCAATAGGATTTGGTCGACCAAGTTGTTTGCTTTGTCCTCACCCAGAGCAGCCACCAGCGCATTACGCATAAAGTCTTCGCTGCCCATACCTATGTTGGTGTATTTCTGGATGTCTTCTAAAAACGCGCGATGCACACCAGACACTTTGTCTTGGCTTAGATCTTTAGCGCGCGCCATTGCACTACCAACACGTTGAACCTGCTTTGGTTCCAAGTGACGGATGATGCCAGCGGCGTCGCCTTCGTTCAGGCTGAGCAGCAAAATCGCCGCTTTTTCTTCACCTGTCATGCTAGAGACATCAAACTCCGCAGGAACACCTACGCCGTTTTCATCTTGAGGTACGATATCGTTAGCCATTTTCGTTCATCCAGTTTTTCACAACTTGAGCAGCAAGTTCTGGTTCGTTTGCCACCAGAGCACGTACTGCTTTGAGTACATCTTCATCTTTGTGAAGGTTAGGCAAATCAATGCTTGAACCAAACTCAAACAGTTCACCGCTTTCGATGTCGCTACCAATTAGGCTGGTTTCACCATCCGCACCAATTGGCAAACCATCTGGTCCGTACATTTCGTCTTCGTCGGTGCTCGCAGGGTTAAGCAGTTTCTTCATTGCTGGGCGAACCAGAACCAAGATAACCACGATGATCACCAACGCACTCGCGAACCAACGAACCCAATCGTTGAAGTTTGGATGTTCCCAAATTGGTGGATCAACCATTTGCTCAAGCTCTGGCTCAGCAAACTTCACGCTCAGAACGTTTAGCAAGTCACCACGGTTTTGATCAAAACCAACGGTACCAATCAGCACTTGTCGAATGGCATTAATTTCTGATTCTGACAGCGGCGTATAAGTCACTTCACCCGTATCAGGATTTACGGTGCGACGGTCTTTGATCGCAACCGAAACGGTTTGACGCGCCAATGTGCCCGTTTGCTTGCGCTCGTGACTGATAGTGGTGTCGAGTTCAAAGTTACGCGTTGATTCTTTACGTACTGAACCTTGGCCAGTCAGCGAACCGTCTTTCATCTGCGCCACATCTTGAGGAATCGACGCATCGGCTGGCGGTTGGTTACTCAGAGCACCAGGAATGCCCGCAACCATATTGCCGTTGTTGTAATCTTCTAGCGCGTATTCACTGCGCGTTGCTGGAGTATTCGGATCGAAGTTCTTACGAGTTTGCTCAACAGTGCTGAAATCCATTTGGATATCCACCTGAGCGGTGTAGTTACCAAAACCTAGGATTGGTAGAAGAACAGAATCAATCTTCTCGCGCAGCGCTTGCTCTTGGCTACGCTCTAACTCTTGTTCTTTACGACGAGCCGCAGACGCAGGGTCTTGAGAACCTGAGCTAAGCAGACGACCGTGTTGATCGGTTACTGTAATACGAGAGGTCTTCATGCCCGGAACGGCACTTGCCACCATATCAACGATGGAATCCACTTCTTGTTGTTTTAGGTTTGCGCCTGTAGAGAGCGTCAAAAATACTGAGGCAGACGCTTCTTGGTTATGACGAACAAACACACTGTGTTTTGGCAGAGCGAGCAACACACGCGCTTTGCGTACCTGCTTCATCTCTTCAATCGCTTGTGCAAGTTGGCGTTCACGGCTGAGCTTCAAACGTTCTTGTTCCAAACGTTGTGATACACCAAAGCCCATGTCTTGCAGCAGAATGTCATCGCCTGCCGCTGTCGCTTGGTTCACGCCCGCACGCACCATGCCCAGTTTTATCGAGTTGTAATCACTCGATTCCACAGAAATGGTGTTGCCATCTAGCTTGTAATTGATTTTTTGCTGGTCGAGGTAATCCAGCACTGGGATCAGTTCTTCGGTTTCGTATGCACCAAGTGGGCGCATTTCCGGTTCTTTCACCCAGAAGAAAAGCATCACGATCAACGCAACACAGATAGAGATGGACAGCACTAATACGACCTGACGAAGTAAATCGAGGTCCCCTACTGCCATATCGAATTTTGACGCACTGCGCTCTTCTAGATCTGGGTTTTGGCTATCCACATCCAAATCTGAGCCAGCGATCAGTGCACCATCTGCGCCGCCATCAGTGACGGTTAAATCTGTAGACTTGTCTGCCACACTTATTACCTAAAATTACACTGGCATGTTCATGAGATCCTTGTAGGACTCAACGAGCTTATTGCGGATTTGTACAGTGGCATCAAATGCAACACTGGACTTGTTACGAGCAATCATAACGTCAGAAAGGGAAACATCGGCATCACCACGGTCAAAACGCGTTTGCAGATCGCCCGATGCTTTTTGAAGTGAGTTTACGTTATTGATGGCTTTCGTTAGGAGATCACCAAAATCTGCCCCAACTTTCGCACCTGTTGCAACGGGAGCGGTGTTGGTCGCTTCCACCATCATGGCGCGCATTTCTGCCTGAATACCATCAACTTTCATTGTCACCTCTAAGCCAAAAGTTTGACTATTAAATAAAACTGATTATTGACACAGCAATTACTGTGCCATAAGACAATAGTGCCGTAGTGTACCCACACTTTTGTCCTATGGCTATTTATGTGAATACTAAGCCGGAATATCGATACCAGCGTCACGCATTTTGGCAAGTTTATAGCGCAAAGTACGTGGACTGATGCCTAGTTTCTCTGCCATTTCTTTACGACGACCGTTACATTCGATCAGCGTTTCCAAAATGATCGCGTATTCTTGGTCACGCAGTTCACCGCCGAGTCCTTCACCACCAGCGGCAACACGGTTGATAGATTCTGCTTGCGCGACTGGCTTAACATCCGGTACCACCACTTCTGCATTTTGTACAACACGTTGCAGGCTGCTGGCATCTTGCCAATCTACACCTTCCAGCAAAATGTGTTCTGCATCAATGTCACCGTTTTCACTCAAAATCAGAGCACGTTGAACCACGTTATCCAACTCACGAACGTTACCCGGCCATGGATATTGAAGCAGCTTATCTAACGCGACTTGAGAGAACTTAGGCACTGGCATGCCCATTTTGCTGCAATGACGTTCAGCAAGGTGCTGCGCAAGTGGCGAGATGTCGCCTTTACGCTCACAAAGTGCTGGCCATGAGATTGGGAATACGTTCAAGCGGTAGTACAAATCTTCACGGAAGTTGCCTTCTGACACGTACTGCTTAAGATCACGGTTACTGGTTGCTAATACACGAACGTCCAGTTTGATGCTCTTACGGCTACCCAAACGCTCCACTTCACGCTCTTGAAGAACGCGCAGCAGTTTCGCTTGTAGGCTCAAATCCATTTCACTGATTTCATCCAGCAAAATCGTGCCGCCTTGAGCTTGTTCAAACTTACCCGGACACGCTTGAACAGCGCCAGTAAACGCGCCTTTCTCGTAACCAAATAGTGTCGCTTCCAGCATGTTGTCTGGAATCGCTGCACAGTTAATCGCAACAAAAGGACCGTCTTTACGGTTTGAAGCGTTGTGGATGTAGCGAGACATGACTTCTTTACCTGAGCCGCTTGGGCCCAAGATCATTACATTAGCATCAGTGCGTGCCACTTTGTCAGCTAGCGCGAGTAGACGTAAACTTTTCTCGTCTGCAACGACTGCATCACCGTTGTCATCACTTTTGATTGGTGCATAACGGCTCACCATGTTCAGCAGAACTTCTGGTGCAAATGGCTTCGCCATGTAATCAATCGCACCTTCTTTCATTGCTGACACTGCGTCTTCAATGTTTGCGTAAGCCGTCATAAGAAGAACTGGTAAATTCGGCCAGTTCTGTTTGATATTGCGTAGCAGAGCCAAACCGCCCATGCCTGCCATTTGTACATCAGAAACCACGATATCCACCGCGTTCGACTTCAGCTTCACTAAAGCGTCTTCTGCACAATCGGCTTCTAACCACTCGTACCCTGCCAGAGCCAGAGTATCCACTAGGGCTTCACGAAGACCTTCATCGTCTTCTACGATCAGCACTTTGCTTTGCGCCATTATGATTCTCCAGTAATTGTTATCGACAAAAGCCGCTTATTGCGCTTCTGCTTGCACTCGCTCTAGCGGAATGCACATGGTAAAGCAGGCTCCATCACCCTGCTCTGAAATAAGTTCCAATCGACCGTCATGGGCACGGCAAACCATTTGAACCACAGCGAGCCCTAACCCGGTTCCTTGAGAACGCGTGGTAAAGAATGGCTCCATGATTTTTGCTTGCAGTTCTTTTGGTACACCCGGACCGCTGTCTTGCACAGAAATGCGCAGTTCACCGTTCACCGGGCGGAAAAAGACATCTATTTGCGATTCCTTTCCAGACATCTGAATCGCGTTCATCACTAAGTTACTCAGTGCTGAAGCAATGGCGTTAGCGTTGCCTAACAGCTCAGTGTTCTCTTCTTCGACTTCTAGGAAGTAGTCGATGCTGTTGTTCTTCAGCGCGGTTTCCACCATCGGCTGATATTCGGCAACAAGCTGAGCAATGTTAAAAGGCTTAATGACTTTATTATCACCACCTTTGGCAAAAAGCAGCATATCATTAACCTGCTTCTCCAAATCGTGCAGTCGATCCATTAATTTGCTTTGGAATCGCTCTCTTGTCGCCGGAGGGAGATTTGGCGCACCTAAATTGGATGCATATAGCATGGCGCTCGATAACGGCGTTCTCACTTGGTGAGCCAAAGAAGCCACCATGCGACCAAGCGATGACAAACGCTGCAAGTCACTCACGCGAGATTGCAGCAAACGCGTTTCTGTTAGGTCGGTGATCAGGATAAGTTGACCCGTAGCAGAGGCCGAGATCGCCAAACGAACCTTACGACCATTACGCAGTGAGACTTCATGACCATCATCTTCGCGCGGATCAAATACCACTTGGATGATGTTGAACCATTTCTCGTTGACCAGCGGGCTCTCTAGGATACGGTGCGCTTCTGGGTTGGCTTCGCGTACCACACCGTGTGTATCCAATAAGATCACACCTGCGGGCATCACATCCAAAACCTGCTTATAACGCTCGACCTGATTCTCTACCGAGTCTAAATGGGATTGGTTGGTATTATTGTCCATTCACTGCCTGTCGAAATATCGCCATTTAAAAACTAAAATAGCTTGGTAAGCAATTAGCGTACCAAGCTATTTTCTATATTTATCATAGCGTTATACTAACGACAAGAAGTTGACACTAGGAAAAGTGCGCTTTTCTTGTCGGAAAAGACAACAAGCGCAATGGAAAGTGCTTACTTCGGCGTCAGATAAAACCTAGCGTTGTAGGTTGTATTTGCGCATCTTCTCCACCAAAGTCGTGCGTCGCATACCCAGCATGTCAGCAGCTCTTGCTACGACACCACCTTGTGCTTCTAACGCTTGGCTGATCATGTTGACTTCCATATCGGCTAGAAGCTCTTTCAAGTTCACGCCTTCTGGCGGTAAAGCTTGAGGGGCATTCATGTTGTGGTCCAGATCGCTTTGATCTTCAAAACTGAAGTTCTCAGAGAAGATATCTTGGAACACGTCACGCTCTTGTTCTTCAACCGAAGTAAACGGGTTACCTTCTGGTTGGAACTCAGGAATATCACTGTAACGGTACTTGGTCGGCAGATGGTTTACATCGACCAAACTGTTTGGGTAGAGAATGATCATGCGCTCAACAAGGTTGGCAAGTTCACGAACGTTACCCGGCCAGTTGTGTTCCATCAACGAGTTAATCGCACGAGGAGTGAAGCAAATTGGTTGTCCACCTTCTGCTTCCAAGCGCGTCATTAGCTCTTGTAACAACAAAGGGATGTCTTGCTTACGTGCTTTTAGCGCAGGCATCTCGATTGGGAAAACATTCAAGCGGTAGAAAAGGTCTTCACGGAACGTGCCGTCGTCGATCATAGTTTCTAGATCGCGGTGCGTTGCGGCTACAACACGAACGTTTACTTTGATCGTGGTGTTGCCACCTACGCGCTCAAAACAACGCTCTTGCAGAACACGCAGCAACTTCACTTGCATCGACATTGGCATATCACCAATCTCATCCAGGAAGATCGTACCGCCCTCGGCTAGTTCAAAACGGCCTTTACGTGAGGTCAAAGCGCCAGTGAACGCTCCTTTCTCATGACCAAACAGCTCGCTTTCCAGAAGCTCTGGTGGGATCGCGCCACAGTTGATTGGCACGAACGGACCATTACGATAAGCAGAATGGTAGTGAATATTACGTGCGACGACTTCTTTGCCCGTGCCAGATTCACCCAAGATCAGCACATTTGCTTCTGTGCCCGATACTTGTTCAATCAAATGACGAACTTCTTGAATGCCTCGGCTTTGGCCAACAAGGCTACGGAAAAGGGTATTTTTGCGCGCGCTTGCGACGACATTAACGCCTTTGCGACCAAGGAAGTCTTTGCAGTGACGTAACGCTTCGCTAAGTTGTGGGTAGTTTAAAGGTTGTTCTAATTCACCGACAAAATTTGGCAAGTCATCAACAGGTAGTGGGAAAGAACCCAGAACCAGAAGGGGGATATGGTACGCTTCGTTGAGGTGGGTCATCACCGCTGTCGCAGCACGACCTGCAGAGATGTTACCAACAATGCAACCTGACCAAACGCTAGACCAGTCTACATCGCCTAGCTGATCAGAACTGACAGCTTCGCAACTTTCTCCAACAAATTCCAATATATTGCTTATATTCAAACGACTTGGTGCATCGTCATCGATTACAAGCAGCTTTGCCAAACCTTGCATAAGTAAGAATGATTGCCTTTATTATGGGTGTGTTGCGGCCAGACCTTGATTTGCGCAATTGAGTGTCAGAAAGGTGGGACCACTCTCAATTAACGATAGACAAAATAGGAAAATCAGCAACAAAAAAAAGCCATTAGGGGCCACTAATGACTTCTATTTTATTTGAATAAAAAAATAAGGCAACCAAGCAATAAAGAGGTGTGAGCTTGATTGTAACTTTACTGAACGACTTTCTGTGCAATCAGACACAATACCCTACCAAATAAGTAAGGTATTGTTTTATCTATTAAATGCCTACTTCAGCAGCCGTTAAGTTGTGAAACTCAGTTGGGATCTGGTCCCAAGCTGATTTGATCTCACGAATAATGTCGATAACGTCGTCGATCGGTTGAGGATCGTTTTGGTGGTTCGCTGCCGAGATCTGAGTGATCATGAACTCGTAAAGTGAATCTAAGTTTGATGCAATATCACCACCGTCGTCCATAGACAGACAGCTGCGCAGTGCGATGATGATGTCCAACGCTTTACCCAGACGCTCACCTTTTGCAGGAATGTTGCCTGCTTGCATTGCTGCTTTACCTTGGATCAGACGCTCAATTGCACCCGCCATTAGCATTTGAATGACTTTGTGCGGAGAAGCCGCGCTCAATTGGCTGTCGACTGATACCTTTTTGTATGCTTGCAAAGAACCGCGCATAGTATTCCTCTTTTATATAAATTTTTTGTACTGCTGAAGCGAACGTTGACCATAACGGAACTTATGAAGCTCTTTACCAACATTAGTGGTCTCGTTTTGCATCAGCTCTACAATTCTTTTGGTACGAATGAGCAAGTCTTGCCACTCTGCTTCCTGCCTAACCGATGGATTGCTTTCAACAATGGTTAACAGGTTTTGCAATAACTGTTCCCTGATATCGACCAAACGTTGAATTTCTTCAGCGTTAAAGTCGACTTTTTCCAGTTCTTGCGTAATTAGTTGATCAATATCACTAATTTCAATGAGTTCGTTTTTCATCTATTGACCCAGCGCGTTCATCAACGCCCCCAACTGCCCTTGCATCTTACCTGTGGCGTCTTGCATTGCAGCGAATTTTGCGTGGGTACGTTTTTCTAAACTGTCCATGCGGCGATCTAATGCCGCTTGGTCGTCGCCTAATCTGTAGTTCTGTTCTGTCAGGCTCTTTTCACGAGTACGGATACTGCCAGTAAAGCCCGTGATGCCTTGAATCGCATCTTCTACACGTTTGGCAAAACCGGTGTTGCCGCCGAAGAACTTCTCTAACTCGTTAAAGTTGTTGTTCAGTTGGCGATCCAACATGTCGTAATTGATTTCCAACGAACCTTGGCGCGTGGTGGTAATACCGAACTCAGTTAACGATTTCAGGTCTTCCGGGGCTTTCTCAATGGATGTTGAGAACACCGATTTCAGGCGCGCATCGGCGTTACGTACTGTGCTATCGCCCGCAAGCGGACCTTTCTGACCGGTTGTCGGATCGACACTGGAGAGCGCTTTTGAGGTTTGGTAGAACGAGTTGTACGCTGAAACAAAGTTTTCGATGTCTGCACGAACGCTTTGGCGATCGTACTCTACGCCAATTTCAGCTGGCGGCTTACCCAGTTCGGATTTGCCTTTCAACGTTAGGTTTACACCTTCAATGGCGTCTTCAATCACGTTGTTGTGGCTCGAAAGCTGTGCAACGCCATCAAGCATCACTTGCGAATCCTGACCCGCTTGCACTTCAGTCATGCCTGAATACACTTCAAAGGCTTTTTGCGCCTCTGCGATCTTTGCCTCTGCGACATCAATTTTCTCAAGACGCTCACGCTCTTCAGGATCGAGCTTGGCACGATGGATTTGTTTCGCTTGCTCTTCTGTTAACTCGCCACGCTCAACTTTTTGGTCAAGCTCTTGCTTTTCATCGGCAATTTTTTGCTCGATTTCGGC
The DNA here is from genome assembly GCF_030248355.1 of Vibrio sp. B172a. Taxonomy (NCBI): domain Bacteria; kingdom Pseudomonadati; phylum Pseudomonadota; class Gammaproteobacteria; order Vibrionales; family Vibrionaceae; genus Vibrio; species Vibrio sp. B172a. Next base: position 31,428 of record NZ_JAHGAC010000040.1, read on the forward strand.
TTTCTCTTGTTCGAGCTGTTGCTTGGCTTCTTTGGTCGTCACGTACGAATCGGTCAGCGTACCAGAGGCAGCATTGTTCCAACCCGGTACGTCTGGAGCTTTAGCAATGGCTTCTTCGTCCAGCTCTAATTCTGGCGGGCGATAAGAATCGAGGAGTGTACCTGAAGCGGTTTCAGTCCAGCCTGGGATACTGTCTTGCGGACGCATACCCGCTCGTTTATTGGCGGCATCAATTGCTTCTTGCCCTGCTTTCGCCGCAGCGGCACCAGCTGCAGATATCGGTTCATCCGCTGCACCATCTTGCGCATTCTCTGCCGCTTTTTGTTCTTCAGGAGGTATAGGATTGCCGTCTGCATCCACCTGTTCAGGTTGGTCTGCATCGGTCTTTGACTCTGGTTCTTTCAGAGGCCCAAGTACGGCTTCAGCCGCTTCACGAGCTTCTTCAAGCGCGTTCACTCGGTCTTCCAGAGTTTTGTATTCGAAATGTTTCAGAGGGTTACCGGCTTCGGCTTCCACACTGACTTTGATTTGATGGTCCTTGCCTGAAAGGTTTGAGGCAAGGATCAAACGCGGCCCTTCTACGTCGTTAATTACGGAAGCACGTACGCCAGGGTTATCCTTAGCGCCGTTAATTCCACGAACGACATCAACTAGCTTGGAGCTAGAACGGACATTAACGTCGAAGGTGTCATCACCAAGAGAAATCTGCAGCTTACCAGCACCAAACTTGGCGTCTTCTGGCAAAACGTCCGAAGCCACTTTATGGCTCTGTGCAAGCTGCAACACATCGATAGCATACTTACCGGCTATAGCGTCAGTAGTTGCGGTTGCGGATACGATTTTATCATCGGTGGTTTCTACCGTACGAACGGCAAAAGCCTTCTCCTGACGAAAATTCACCATGAGATTTTTCATCGTATCCAACGATTCTCTGAGTCGCCCATAGGCACTGATGCTGGCGTCAATTGTCATACGCTCGTTGTCGATGCGTTGCTGTTTTGGCACACGCTCGGCATCTACAATTTTGCTGACCATGGAATTGATATCCATGCCGCCAGACATCCCCAAAGGGCCTAAACTCATCAAATCACCTCAAAAACGACTTACACCTTTTCAACTAACAAACCGCGGTTAGCTGTGTGCTCAGCTAGGCGACGCAATACCACGAGCATTTCTTCATCAGGGATCTGACGAATTACATCACCGGTTGTGGCTTCGTAAATCGTCACAACGTCTCGGCCCGATTCTTCATCGACTCGAAACGCTACCCCTTTATTCATGGCGCTCACAAATTCATTCATTTGCTCGACCATTTTTTCGCGTTCTTCTTTGTTCAGCTCTTGGCGAGATTCCGCCATTTCAATCGCAGCTTGAACAGAGAGATCACGTTCGGCATCGTTCGGTTTTTCAACGAGAACGGTGCCGTTAGAACTTGCTGTGCTAGGCGTGCCTATGCCATTTTCTTTAGCAACTTTTGTGCCACTCGGTGTGCCGTAAGGCTGGATGTTCGATGCGTAGGAGGATATTTCCATTACAATCTCCCTTCCACCTTATGAGCTAACGATTAGGTCTATCGCTTTGGTGATGGTATCACTAGGCTGAGTCGACCCAATTAGCCCAACAAGCTCAGCGCTGCAGATGGTGACTGCTTCGCTTGTGCCAAGATTGAAGTACTTGCTTGTTGAAGGATTTGCGACTTAGTCATTGCTGTCGTTTCCTTCGCGTAGTCAGTATCTTTAATACGGCTGTTAGACGCGTTAACGTTCTCGTTAATGTTGTCTAGGTTGCTGATAGCGTGGTTGAAACGGTTTTGGAATGCACCAAGAGACGCACGTTGGCTGTCTACTGATTTTAGTGCGCCATCAATGATAGCTACCGCTTCTTGAGAACCTGCAACTGTTGTTACGTCGATGTCTTTAACTGTTACGTCTTTTGCATCGCCGAAACCAATTTCACCCGCTAGGTTGCCAGAGAACTCAACATCGCCAGTTACTTTTTGAGAAGCAGCAAATACTTGTAGCTTACCGTCTTCGCCTACTGATGCTTTCACATCGTCGCTCTGACCGTTGATGTAAGTTGCTAGCTGCTCGATATCATCGCCTTGTTTCGCGTTGATAGTCAGCTCTTTCTCTTCACCTTGCTTGTTGGTGTAGCTCATCTTAAGTTCAGTTTTGTCACTTACTGTCCAAGACGCGTCTTTACCGTCTTCTGCTGCGTAGCTCTTACCGCCCATTGCAGAAGTATCAGAACGTAGGTTACCCATAGAAAGCATTACTGCTTCACCAGAGTCCGCACCGATTTGGAAAGATTGAGTACCGTAAGTACCGTTAAGAAGCTTGTTACCACCAAATGAAGTTGTTTCAGCGATACGGTTTAGTTCGTCGTTAAGTGCTGTAACTTCTTCTTGGATCGCTACACGTTCTGATTTTGAGTTCGAACCGTTCGCAGATTGAAGCGATAGGTCACGCATACGTTGTAGGATGTTGGTAGATTCATTCATTGCACCTTCAGCAACCTGTGCAATAGAAATACCGTCGTTCGCGTTTTTCACAGCCATGTCTAGACCACGGCTCTGTGCGTTCAAACGGTTAGAAATCTGTAGACCGGCAGCATCGTCTTTCGCGCTATTGATTTTATAACCCGAAGACAAACGCTCCATTGATTTTTGTTGACCTTCAGCCGCTTGGTTTAGGTAACGCTGTGCGGTCATCGCAGAAACGTTAGTATTAACGTTAATCGCCATAGTTGATCTCCTTAAGGCTTTAGTTGATGCACCGTCGTGTCTCTCACCTCACTTAGGTACATCTCATTTCTCTCAGTCCCTTTAACGGCGGCCTATAAATATCCTTTAGGAGAAATTTTCAATTTTTTGCGATTATTTTCTTTGGCTTACTGAAGTGTGATGAATCTCTAATATTGTAACTGAAGGTAACTCAAGCTTATCCAAACCTAACAAACAGGCGTAAAAAAACCCAGCCGAAGCTGGGTTTACTCGCTCATCTCTCACCACGAGCCAATGAGGTTCTTGTCTTAGGTTAGAAGTTAACCTAGAAGACTTAGCGCTGAGTTAGGCGCTTGTTTCGCTTGCGCAAGGATAGAGCTTGACGCTTGCGATAGAATTTGTGACTTGGTCATTTGAGTCGTTTCTTTCGCGAAGTCTGTATCTTTGATACGGCTCTTCGACGCGTTCACGTTCTCGTTGATGTTATCCAAGTTGCTGATTGCGTGGTTGAAACGGTTTTGGAAAGCACCTAGCTCTGCACGGTGGCTGTCTACGTATTTCAATGCCGCATCAATGATAGCCACAGATTCTTGTGCGCCACCAACTGATGTTACGTCGATAGTATCAA
>NZ_JAHGAC010000041.1:0-53001 GCF_030248355.1 Vibrio sp. B172a
TTTCCGTTAAGAAAGAAATACCTAATTGGATTATCATCAACGAGTGCCCACACAGATTGATAGGTTCTTATTTTTAAAGAGCTACTCTTCTTTGTGACTCACATCACTTCGGAAGAGGCGGCCATTCTAGCGAGATAATTTTCTGTGTCAAACACTTTTTCAAATTATTTCGTTTTTCTTTCTGACCTTGTCGACTTCGCTTTGAAGCCTTGTGAGCTCTGCCCTGTCGACAAGGAGGCATTATAGAGATCGCGCTCACATTGGCAAGCGTTATTTTGCAAAAATTGCAAAAATAATGGTTAAGCGACGACTTTTCGATCAAAGCCTTATTTATCCAACTTTACCCATAGATAGCAAACAACTTATCCACAGAGTTATCCTTTTTACCCTTATTTTTAGCCTCCATAAACAAAGAAAGCTGCTTTGCAGCAGCTTTCTTTATCAGACCTGAACACGACTTTTACGAGCTTAACAACTAAATGCCAGAACCATCTTGTTCATTATCGTCATCTTCATGTAATCCACATTCACGTTTTAAGCCGAAGAAGCGCGTTTCTTCTTCTGACATTCCCGGTTCCCACTTTCTCGTTGTGTGCGTATCGCCTACTGAGAGGTAACCTTGCTCCCACAACGGGTGATAACTCAAGCCATGTTCTTCTAAGTAGTAGTGGACATCTTTATTCGTCCAGTCGATCACTGGTAAGAATTTAAATACGCCATTTTGGATTGATAAGATTGGTAGACCAGCACGAGACTGACTTTGCTCTCGGCGCAATCCTGAGAACCAAGTTCCAACGTTTTGCTCTCGCAGAGCTCGTCGCATTGGTTCAACCTTATTTATCTTGTTGTACTTTTCAATTCCCTCGACGCCTTGTTCCCAAAGTTTTCCGTAACGCGCTTCTTGCCAATGGGCACTTTCTTTTGCTCGGTACACTTTAAGGTTGAGGTTCAGTTGCGCTTTCAGCTGGTCGATAAATTGATAAGTCTCTGCAAATAGATAACCGGTGTCCGTTAGGATGATAGGGATATCCGGTTTTTGTTGTGTCACAAGATGGAGCATCACTGCAGCTTGGATACCGAAACTGGATGAGACAGCGAACTCCCCTTCCAAATTATCCAATGCCCACTTTACTCTCTCTTGTGCCGAAAGCTGTTCGAGCTCGACATTGATTTGAGCAAGACGGAGGATTTGCTCCGTCTTAGTTAATGTCAGTAACTCTGCTAGCTCCGGTTTGGACGCTACAGAATCAAGCATGGAAGTCCCTCTTTGATACGAACACTTCTTGGATAATGCCAGCTCGAATCGTGAAGTCACCAAATGCTTCGCCTTCTTCACGTTCAGCAGCCCAACGAGCCACCAGCTGATCAATCTCTTCTAAGATTTGCTTATCCGTAATGTTCTCTTTATACATCTTCGGTACTCGAGTACCACCGCGGTTACCACCTAGGTGTAAGTTGTATCGACCTGGTGCTTTACCAACTAAGCCGATTTCTGCCAGCATTGCTCGACCACAACCATTTGGACACCCTGTTACACGAAGAATGATATTGTCTTCTTCAGGTAGACCATGCTTTTCTAGAATACCTTCTACATCGGTTACAAACTGAGGTAGGAAACGCTCTGCTTCTGCCATTGCTAATGGACACGTTGGGAACGCCACACACGCCATCGAGTTCTTACGCTGTTCACTTACACCGTCATCCATCAAACCATGTTCACGAGCAATCTTCTCGATCTTCGCTTTTTGGCTTTTTGGTACACCAGCAACAATCAGGTTTTGGTTTGCTGTCATACGGAAATCACCTTTATGGATTTTGGCAATTTCAGCAACACCCGTCTTAAGTGGTTTACCTGGGAAATCTAATAGACGGCCGTTTTCGATGAAGAGCGCTAGATGATGCTTACCATCGATACCTTCAACCCAACCGATACGGTCACCACGTTCCGTGAATTCGTAAGGGCGGCTTTGCTCAAACTTAACACCGGCACGTTTTTCTACTTCCGCTTTAAACACATCACTACCGACACGATCTAATGTGTATTTGGTTTTTGCATTCTTACGGTTAGAACGGTTACCCCAATCACGTTGAGTTGTTACTACAGCAGCGGCAACATCAAGTGTTTTCTCTAGTGGGATAAAACCAAAGTCGTCCGCTCTACGTGGATAAGTTGATGTATCGCCATGTGTCATCGCTAGACCGCCACCAACAAGCACGTTAAAACCGACCAGCTTGCCGTTATCCGCAATCGCTACGAAGTTAAGATCGTTAGCGTGTACGTCTACGTCATTTTGCGGTGGGATAACCACTGTAGTTTTAAACTTACGTGGTAGATAGTTCTTACCCAGAATCGGTTCATCTTCTTCCGTGCTTTCTACTTTTTCACCGTCCAACCAAATCTCTGCATAAGCACGTGTCTTCGGTAGTAGATGCTCACTGATCTTCTTCGCCCATTCGTAAGCTTCTTGGTGTAGCTCCGACTCTACTGGGTTAGTGGTACACAACACGTTACGGTTAACATCACCCGCGGTTGCAATCGAATCAATACCAATGCTGTTTAGCGTTTGGTGCATCAACTTGATATTTGGTTTTAGCACGCCATGGAACTGGAACGTTTGACGAGTAGTAAGACGAATACTTCCATATAAAGAGTGCTCAGTTGCAAACTTGTCGATCGCTAGCCATTGCTTTGGTGTAATAATGCCACCCGGCATACGTGCACGAAGCATGACGTTATGTAGCGGCTCCAACTTTTGTTTAGCACGCTCGTTACGGATATCGCGGTCATCTTGCTGGTACATTCCGTGAAAACGAATCAATTGGAAGTTGTCTGCAGTAAAGCCACCAGTAATGCGGTCTTGCAGATCTTGTTCAATCGTTCCACGCAGTAAATTACTTTCTCTTTTAAGGCGCTCGTTATCCGAGAGTGGACCAAGCACCTCACCTAATACTTCTTGGCTGTTTGATTGTTGATTCGCGCTCATTAGTACACATCCCTTTGGTAACGTTTCGCTTTACGTAGTTCGTTGATAAATGCTTCGGCTTCTTCACGAGATAGCTTGCCTTGTTGCTCGGCTACAAATACCAGCGCATCGTGAACATCTTTTGCCATACGAGTGGCATCACCACATACATAGATGTAGGCACCATCTTGAATCCATTGCCACACTTGTTCAGCGTTTTCTAGGATGCGATGTTGAACGTAAACCTTCTCTGCTTGGTCGCGACTAAACGCAACATCAAGGCGAGTCAGCAAACCTGACTTGAGGTACTTCTGCCATTCAACTTGGTAAAGGAAATCTTGAGTAAAGGTACGGTCACCAAAGAACAACCAGTTCTTACCTTCCGCGTCACGGTTATCACGCTCTTGAATAAAGCTACGGAAAGGCGCAATACCGGTACCAGGACCAACCATGATGATTGGTGTGTTGTCATCTTGTGGCAGTTTGAAGTTATTGTTGTGCTCAACAAACACTTTCACTTCACCACCCTCTTCTAGACGTTGAGCGAGGAAACTCGATGCTCCTCCATAGCGCTTTTCATCACCTTTGTCGTATTCAACCAAGCCTACGGTTAGGTGAACCTCTTCATCGACTTCCGTTTGACTCGAAGCGATAGAATATAGACGAGGCGTCAATCGACGAAGTAAACCAACCAATTCTTCTGCACTTAGCTTGGTCTTCTTCTCTGCAAGTACATCTACAACTTGGGTATTTGCAGCGTACTCACGAAGCTTGTCTTTATCTTCCACTAGCTTTTGTAGTTTCTTGCTACCAGATAGCTCTGCGAATTTAGTGACAAGTTGAGGGTTTGATGCGGTGATTTCGTACTTGCTAACCAATGCACTATGAATAGAAAGGCTTTCGCCATCCACTTCAACACTTTCTACACCGGATAGACCAACCTTAGCTAAGATCGCGTTGGCTAATTCTGAACTATTATCGAACCACACTCCTAAAGCATCGCCAGCTTGATAAGTTAAACCTGATTCTTCAAGGTCAATCTCTACGTGGCGAACATCTTTGCCCGAATCGCGACCCGTGATTTTCTGGCTTGTCAGTAACGTTGCGGTATATGGGTTTTGCTTGTTATAAGCAGAATGTCCTGGAGCTGCTTGACCAACAGGTAGTTGGACTACTTCTGCTTCATTGCCTGAAGAAAGGGCTTCTTTTACTTGTTCAAGCGCTTGCTTACGCCATTCAGCCGCCGGCGCTTCATAATCCACATCACAATCAATGCGATCGATGAAGGCAGTTGCACCTAACTTAGACAAGTAAGTATCGAAGTCTTTGCCCGTTTGGCAGAAGAACTCGTAACTAGAATCTCCAAGTGCAATCACTGCGTATTGTAGATTTGGTAACTTGGGTGCTTTCTTAGATTGAAGGAACTCATGCAGTTCAATGGCATTGTCTGGCGCTTCGCCTTCACCATTGGTCGACGCCACGATGATCACGTGAGTCTCTTTTGCTAAGTTCTTGCCTTTATAATCGCTAGCATCAAACAGCTCTACAGCAATGCCTTCTGCTTTGGCTTCTTGCTCTAGTGCTTCAGCAACGCCTTTCGCATTACCGGTTTGAGAAGCAAAAATGATGCTTAGCTTGCCTGCTGGTTTTGCAGCAACAGAAGCAGCCGCCTGTGCGATAGGCGTTGCAGCTGCTGCACTTGGTTGGTTTTGAGCGAGTCCCCAGAAGTAACCGCTGACCCATGCAAGTTGCTGTGAAGACAACTCTGAGACAGTTTGCTGGAGTGAGTTAAATTGTTGGTCATTAAGCGGGCTTGCGATTGGTGGATTACCACCTTGCCCATTATTATCTTCCGACACTTTCTTGTGAGAATATTCATTCTGTTGAAAAGACATTGTCACGACATCCCTATTCATTGCGTGACGATAGATTAACCACTCTCTCTAATAACAAGAAAGAATAGAAGAGAATGTTTTATAACTTTTTGGAAGTAAGCAAGCCGAGCTAAGACTCACCGATCTTCAATGCGCACCTGCTGAAAGCCGACGGCCATTGCCGATTTGGATGCCGTATCAAGATCATCATAATGGCACTCTTCCCCGTGACTGTCCGTTAGACAGACAAACCCACCGCGCGCGTGCCGAAACTCAACAACCCATCCACCTTCTTGAATTGAAGGTTCGATGATGGCTTCTACTAGCTGGTTGTCACGAAATAGATGTCGTAATTCATTTATTGTCATCGCAATCCCTGCTCCAACTTTTATACATTGCTCCTAGATAAGCATGGTCGAAGTCTGATACTTGGGCGAGAAATTCGATTTAATATAATGAAGTGATATAAAAAAACGCCGCTTATAAAGCGACGTTTTAAGAGATTCAGAGAAATGTGTTTAGAAGGAGTACTGAGCGCCAACGAAGAAACCGTCCGCAAAAATGAACTCTTTACCTAGGCTCGATAGAAACTCTTCTGACTCCAAGTCGATCACTCGGTAACCACCACGGAATGTTAATTCAGACTCTTGGAAAGGAATGCGGTACTGAACACCAGCCATTAGGTCAGTACTCTTAATCCCCTTGTTATCACCAAAGTTCATCTCACCAATCACATCAAAGTTTGTATTTGGCACGGTGATTTCTGCATAGCCATACCAAGCCCAAATCAGCTCATCAAAATCTTCTGTACGAGCATTGGTACCTGCGTCTACGTATTTTGTGTCACTCAAATTACTAAAGGTCAGACCCGCATCAAAGTGCATTAAGTCGTGTTCAAGAATTTGGTAGTAAAGAGTGAGGTCTAGTTTATCGAATCCCATGTAATCGGCATCAACGCTTGAGTAACGAAGACGCGCGTTTGGTACGTATTTTACGTCATGTTCAATCGCTGCGTAGAAAGTACCCGTTGTATCGCTATCTCTTCTTACTTCATTCACTTTGGTATCCGCAACCCAAACTTCTGCACCAACCGTGGTTGTGAAAGAAGACTCTTGTTCTGCAAAACAAGGGTAAGATGCTGCCAACGATAGTGTCGCTAAAGCGATGGTCGCTTTATATGTCATGTAATTTTTACTCCGAGATAGCTGATTTCAACATTAAGGGGCATGTGAGAAATACTAACATACTCTCACAGCCCACCATCAACTAAATCTCTACAATCCGTTACTTATAACGAGGCTGAGCGACGAAGTTTTTAAAAAACCATATGCCTAATGCAATCACTATTAACCAAGGTAATAGTTTTAGCACAGCTCCAACCATGCCCAATAAGAACATCACCACCAATGCAATGCCAGTCGCAGCAAATACAGTCACCATCGTAATACCAGTTACAAGCAGAGTTGCCGCAAATACTAAAATAAAGATCAGCTCCAACATAATCACTTCTCCTTTGTTTTAGTTTTACTAGAGCAGGTTCTGTACCAACTTATAAAAACAAGAATAACACCATGATCTATAAGTAAAAATAAAGCCAGAGACATTTCTGCACTCTGGCTTTTCTATTTTTAAGTTGGTAATTTTCACCAACCACTGGTGAAATTTACACGTTCAATTCTTTTGGAATCTTCGCCAGCGCATCTTGCAGCACTTCTAGACCAGAACCCGGTTTGTGCGCGTTTTCACTGATGTGACGACGCCATTGACGAGCACCCGGCATGTTTTGGAACAGACCCAGCATATGACGCGAGATATGGCCAAGGTAAGCACCTTTTGCCAATTGCGCTTCAATGTACGGGTACATCTCTTCAACGATTTCGCTGCGCTTTTTCACTGGAGCATTTGAACCAAACAACTCTTGGTCAACAGATGCTAGCAAGTAAGGGCTTTGGTAAGCTTCACGACCGATCATCACGCCATCTAGGTGTTGTAGATGCTCTTTCGCTTCTTCCAGTGATTTCACACCACCGTTAATCGCAATCGTTAAGTGTGAGAAATCCTTCTTCAGTTGGTAAGCACGTGGGTAGTCCAATGGTGGGATCTCACGGTTCTCTTTCGGGCTTAGACCACTTAACCATGCTTTACGTGCGTGGATAGTGAACTGCTCACAGCCGCCTTTCTCAGAGACGATAGATACGAAATCGGTTAGGAACTCGTAAGAATCTTGGTCATCAATACCGATACGAGTTTTTACCGTAACAGGAATATCAACCACGTCTTTCATCGCCGCAACACAGTCCGCAACCAGTTGAGGCTCTGCCATTAGGCATGCACCAAAGCGACCGTTTTGAACACGATCCGATGGACAACCTACGTTTAGGTTGATTTCATCATAACCACGCTCTTGAGCGAGTTTGGCACACGTAGCCAAATCCGCTGCGTTTGAACCACCAAGCTGAAGGGCTAACGGATGCTCTTCTTCGTTATAAGCAAGGAAATCCCCTTTTCCATGAATGATCGCGCCTGTGGTCACCATTTCGGTGTACAGCAGGGTTTCTTTGGTCATTAAGCGATGGAAGTAGCGACAATGACGATCTGTCCAATCCAACATTGGTGCTACAGAGAGCCTGCAAGAATGAGTCATGATATAAACACCCGTTTTTACGTTGCCAAGGTAGAGCGCGAAGGTGCGCTCAAAAAAATTAAGTCGGGTATTGTATACCCACTGTGCAGTGGATGCGAGCCTTGTGAATTCAATCGCTGATAAGCGCATTTCGGCATTGGTGTCTCGTTCTGTGATATCTGTTGCGCGCTCTAAGGGGCACTGGCTTGCTTTAATTCATGATTTTCGGTCTGATAGTGGGTAAAATGGAGTCTTTCTAAACGAACTTCGTATAGAAATGGTTTATCATAAAGCACGTCCGATAGTTATGGTGAAAGATTTGGACCCAACAATCCTTGAACAAATTGAACAAATCTGCGCTGAGCGCGGAGTAAGATTGACGCCGCAACGCCGACGCGTTTTTGAGCTTATTTGTTCTAATCGCCGCGCCTCAAGTGCGTATGAGCTATTGGAGCAATTGAAAGAGAGTGAGCCTCAGGCTAAACCACCGACGGTATACCGAGCATTAGATTTTCTTCTAGAACAAGGCTTTATTCATCGAGTGGAATCAAACAACAGCTTTATCACTTGCTGTTCGTTCAACACTCAACAGCACTTTTTCCAACTGCTAATTTGCGATAAATGTGGCGATGTCGTTGAACTTGAAGACGAGACGCTGATATCCTTATTAGCCAATAACGCCGAGAAACATGGATTCAAACTGACGAATCAAGTGATCGAAACCCATGGCGAGTGCCAGGCATGTTCCTCGGAGACGAAAGAAGAAAGATAGAAGAACGTTATGCGCGCTGAATTTGTAAACCCGTTTTTAGCTTCGTTAATGAATGTGCTAAAAACCATGGCTTCGCTTGAATTGAAGCCACAAAAACCGCGAATCAAGAAAGATGAGATCGCACGAGGCGACGTTTCTGGCCTTATCGGTATGGTTGGTCCACAAACTCGTGGTTCAATGTCGATTACCTTTGATGAAGCGTTAGCACTAGAAATCATGCAGAACATGCTTGGTGAACGTCCAAATGGGCTGAACGAAGAAGTGACGGACATGGTTGGTGAGATCACGAACATGGTGACAGGCGGTGCGAAGCGCATTCTAGCGGAAAGTGGATTTGATTTTGATATGGCAACACCGGTTGTGGTATCAGGTCGAGGCCACACCATTCGCCACAAGTGTGAAGGCTCAATCATCATCATGCCTTTCTCTTCACAGTGGGGAAATGCTTTCATCGAGATTTGCTTCGAATAATAGAGAAGAAATAGGTTGGTCAATGCCAACCTATTTTGTTTCTGCCTCAGGCAATAAAAAAGGTCAGCGTTTGCTGACCTTTTCTTTTTCTATTCAAACATTAAGCTTTAAACGCTTTAAATGCATTGATTAGACCATTTGTCGAGCTGTCGTGAGAGCTGATTTCTGACTCATCTGCTAGCTCAGGTAGGATTTGGTTTGCTAGTTGTTTACCTAGCTCAACACCCCATTGGTCGAAGCTGAAGATGTTCCAGATAACGCCTTGAACGAAGATTTTGTGCTCGTACATTGCGATCAGGTTACCTAGCGTGCGAGGTGTGATTTGCTTAACTAGGATAGAGTTCGTTGGGCGGTTACCTTCAAATACTTTGAACGGTACTAGAGACGCCATTTCTTCTTCGCTCTTACCTGCTTTCGCAAATTCTGCCTTCACAGTTTCTGCTGACTTACCAAATGCCAATGCTTCTGTTTGTGCAAAGAAGTTAGACATCAGTTTTTGGTGGTGGTCGCTTGCTGGGTTGTGGCTGATTGCAGGCGCAATGAAGTCACATGGGATCAGCTTAGTGCCTTGGTGAATCAGCTGGTAGAACGCGTGCTGACCGTTAGTGCCTGGTTCACCCCAAATGATAGGACCAGTTTGGTAAGTCACTGCGTTACCTTCACGGTCTACGTACTTACCGTTCGATTCCATGTTACCTTGCTGGAAGTACGCCGCGAAACGGTGCATGTACTGGTCGTAAGGTAGGATTGCTTCAGACTCAGCGCCGTGGAAGTTGTTGTACCAAATACCGATCAGAGCAAGAATCACAGGGATGTTGCTTTCTAGATCTGTCGATACGAAGTGGTTATCCATCTCGTGAGCACCGTCTAGAAGCTCGATGAAGTTGTCGTAACCTACAGACAATGCAATTGAAAGACCGATTGCTGACCATAGTGAGTAACGACCACCAACCCAGTCCCAGAACTCAAACATGTTGTCTGTGTCGATACCAAACTCAGATACTGCAGGAGCGTTAGTAGAAAGCGCTGCGAAGTGCTTAGCAACGTGTGCTTGGTCGCCAGCAGTTTCTAGGAACCAATCACGAGCAGAGTGCGCGTTAGTCATGGTTTCTTGAGTCGTGAACGTCTTAGACGCGATCAAGAATAGCGTTGTTTCTGGATCTACTTTCTTCAGCGTCTCAACGATGTGAGTACCATCAACGTTAGAAACGAAGTGCAGGTTTAGGTGGTTTTTGTATGGTGCTAGAGCTTCAGTCACCATGTAAGGACCAAGGTCAGAACCGCCGATACCGATGTTTACGATGTCTGTGATTGCTTTACCTGTGTAACCTTTCCACTCACCGCCAATTACGCGATCAGTGAATGATTTGATTTTCTCAAGAACTGCGTTTACCGCAGGCATTACGTCTTCGCCGCCAACCATTACTGGCTTGTTAGAACGGTTACGCAGTGCAGTGTGAAGAACAGCGCGATCTTCTGTTTTGTTGATCGCTTCACCACTGAACATCGCTTCAATTGCTGACTTAAGCTCAGTCTCGTTAGCAAGAGCGAAAAGGTGCTTCAGAGTGTCCTCGTTGATTAGGTTCTTTGAGTAATCGACTAGGATGTCTGAGCCGAAGCGTGCTGAGTATTTGTCGAAACGCGCTGCGTCTTGAGCAAATAGCTCTTTCAGATCCATATCTTGTGCAGATTCGAAATGCGCAGTTAGCGCTTTCCAAGCTTGTGTTTGCGTTGGATTGATATTTTTCAACATGGTCTTTATCCCGATGTTACAGTAGGTTCCATTCCTTACAGTCTAGCGAAAACTGCGGAATCCCCGATTTAGCAAATAGAATATAAATAAGATGTTAGGGCGAATTGCCACAAAACAAGTCTTTGTAATTTTTTTTCAGCCATCAATTATGACGGAGTGCCTTTACACTCACATTGAGTTAGGTCACGTTCCCTGTTTCGAATTTAAACAATTCATTTATTATGCTGAGAATCATATCATTTCGTAATGACAGGCTCTAATTGGATTAGGATAGACGCCAAATCAAATTTTTCCAAAGGAACGCATATGTGGGCACAAAAAACACTGCAATTAAAAGCGCGTCAGCGTGGTTTCCATCTGGTCACTGATGAAATTGAACAACAATTACCACAAATTCAATCGCTTTCAGTAGGTTTGTTACATTTGTTTATTCAACATACGTCCGCTAGCCTGACCTTAAATGAAAACGCAGACCCAACAGTACGTATGGACATGGAAGCCCACTTTAATAAGTTTGTGCCTGAACGAGCGCCCTACTACCAGCACACTTATGAAGGCGATGATGATATGCCAGCCCATATTAAAGCGTCTTTACTTGGCAGTAGTGTGACGATTCCTATCCAAAACGGTCAGTTAGCTTTAGGTACATGGCAGGGTATTTACTTAGGTGAGCACCGAGATTACGGTGGAAGTCGACGCATCATCGCCACCATCAACGGCGAATAAATCAGATAAAACAAAGGCTAACTCACAAGGTTAGCCTTTGTTTTTATATCGATTTAGAACGGTTGGTTGATCATGACTCGGAAGGTGCCTTCATCTGCGCCTTTGGCCATTTCAGCACGAACCACAATCCCCTCGACTTGGAAGCGCACTGCGCCACCAACGTTCCACTTCATGTCTTCATGCAACGTTTTTAGATCGTAGTCATCCGCCACTCGCCCTACTTCAACAAACGCTACCCATTGCCACCACGGCAGATCGTAGTAGTTGATGAGAGGGATATCATCGAGCGGCTGCCAGTCTGGTAGTACCCGATATTCTGCAGAATAGTGAATCGCACTGCGGCCGTGGTAACGACCCGCGGTATAACCACGCAGACGATACAAACCACCTAAGCGAACTTGCTCTTGCTCTGGAGGACGAGCACACATTAAACCATCGCATTTGTTCCATGTCGGTGTATCTGCTGTGTAGAAATCAAACGCGAGCACTTGCTGATCGAACCAATCACCAAGTGGACCCAACGAGTAGTACTGACTGTTTTGGAATTCCCACTTCAGCCACAAGTCTTCCGACTGTAAGCTTTCAGCTCCTGTGGTTAGGTCCAACGAGGTATGGGAGCCTCGCGTTGTATTACGCACACTGTCGCGGTTGTCCCAGTCAAATGTCAGGCTAAACCCGGTCGCCTCTTCTTTCTTGTCGTTGTAGATATCCAACTCACGAGAAGAATAGAACGGGGTGAAGATAATTGAGCTGACACCAGAATCGACTGGAGAAGCAAAACTCACATCCCTCACGGGTTGGAATGCACCAAGCAGTCCATGTTCGCGAACATTACCCCAAGGAAGCAGGTACTTGAACTCCAGTTTGTAGTTCTCTTCGTCGCCGTTGGTTACAGTCTTATCTTCCGTTGAAGAGTTATTCGAGCCTTGGTCACCTAAGTAATAAGGGTTGTCATTAAAGCGCGCCTGATACATCTGCGTGCTAAACAAAAGGTTTGGCGACAAAGCGTAGTTAAAAGCAGAAAGGAAACCGACGTAACTGTCTTTCTCAGAATACAAGCCCATACCAAACAGGGCTGCTTGGGGTTGGCCAACACCTTTAGCAACGCCCGCTAAACCGATGGTGCTGCCCATGGTCTCCGTACTGAAATAGAAAGGAACAAACGCTGAATCTTTCTCTTTGGCAATCAACTGCGGAGATAAAAAAAGGCTGGCAGAAAATGCCAGCACAGAGAATAGTCTTGTCTTCATGAGTTACTTCGAATATTCCATTTCGACACGAGAAGTTAATTTGGTCACCAGTTCATAAGCAATGGTACCTATGTGGCTAGCTACCTCTTCTACTGGTAAGTCTTTACCCCATAGAATGGCTTCATCGCTTACTTTATCCATTGCATCAGGACCTAAATCAACCGTCAGCATATCCATAGAAACGCGACCCGCGATTGGTACTTTGCGCCCATTAACAAACACTGGCGTACCGTTTGGCGCTGTACGTGGATAACCATCGCCGTAACCAACAGCAATCACGCCCACTTTAGTGTCGCGTTCACTTGTCCACATACCGCCATAGCCAACACTTTCGCCCTTTTTCACTTCACGAACGGCGATCAAGTGTGACTTCAGTGTCATCACTGGTTTGTAACCCATGTCTTGCGCAGTTTTATCATCAAATGGTGATACGCCATACATGATGATGCCTGGTCGAACCCAGTCTAACTGGCTTTGCGGCCAAGCAAGCAGACCTGCTGATGCCGCCAGAGAGCGCTCACCCTGACAGCCAGCCGTTAGCGACATAAACAAATCGATTTGCTCTGTGGTGATGCTGTTATCCAGTTCATCAGCGCAACCAAAGTGGCTCATGTAACGCAGAGGTTTCGCCACATTCGGGCACTCTTTAAGACGTGTGATGAACTCATCGTACTGCTCTGGGCGCACGCCAAGTCGGTGCATACCGCTGTCGATCTTAAGCCAAACCACAACTGGCGTTTCGAGAGCGGCTTGTTCTAATGCCGCGAGTTGCTCTTCACAATGAACAACGGTTTGAATGTTATTGGTCACCAATACTGGCAAATCGCCAGGTGAGTAAAAACCTTCTAGTAAAAGAATTGGCTTTACCACGCCACAAGCGCGTAGCTGAAGCGCTTCTTCAATGCGAGCAACGCCAAAGGCATCAGCATGCGTAGCGTGTTTAGCTACATGACGAAGACCATGACCGTAGCCATTTGCCTTCACCACCGCCATCACTTTGCTTTCTGGCGCCTGTTCTTTCACGCGTTGTAAATTGTGCTGCAGTGCTGACAAGTCAATACATGCCATCGCAGCTTTCATGTAGCTCATTGCATTACTCATCATCGATATCAAATGCAGGGCCCGCGTAGTTATCGAAACGCGAGTGTTGGCCTTGGAAGGTTAAGCGAACCGAACCGATAGGACCGTTACGTTGCTTACCAAGAATAATTTCTGCCGTGCCTTTGTATGGGCTATCAGGGTTGTAAACCTCGTCACGGTAAATAAACATGATCAAGTCGGCATCCTGCTCGATAGAGCCCGATTCACGCAAGTCCGAGTTAACTGGGCGCTTATCGGCACGTTGCTCTAGGGAACGGTTTAGCTGCGATAGTGCTACCACAGGAACGTTCAATTCTTTCGCCAGAGCTTTCAGAGAGCGCGAAATTTCCGCAATCTCCAAGGTACGGTTATCAGAGAGAGCAGGAACACGCATTAACTGAAGGTAATCGACCATGATCATCGAAAGACCACCGTGTTCACGCGCCACACGACGAGCACGGGAACGTACTTCGGTTGGCGTTAGGCCTGAACTATCATCGATATACATGTTTTTCTTCTGCATTAGGATACCCATGGTAGAAGAAATACGAGCCCAATCTTCATCATCAAGCTGACCAGTACGGATCTTGGTTTGGTCAACGCGAGATAGGGACGCAAGCATACGCATCATCAACTGTTCGGCAGGCATCTCTAGCGAGAAGATAAGTACCGGTTTGTCTTGGTCCATCGCCGCGTTTTCACACAAGTTCATCGCAAAAGTGGTTTTACCCATCGATGGACGTGCCGCCACGATAACCAAATCAGAACCTTGGAGACCCGCCGTTTTTTTGTTGAGGTCGTTGAAGCCAGTGTTCACACCTGTCACACCATCTTGAGGTGTTTTGTATAGCATCTCGATACGCTCTAGCGTTTTCTCGAGAATGTTATCGACGTTTTGTGGGCCTTCGTTTTCGCTAGTACGAGATTCTGCAATAGCGAAAACTTTACTCTCCGCCATATCAATTAAGTCTTCTGAGCTTCGACCTTGTGGATCATAACCAGCGTCCGCAATTTCATTTGCAACACCGATCAGACCGCGCACGATTGCACGCTCCGCTACGATGTCCGCGTAAGCGTTGATGTTCGCTGCACTTGGTGTGTTTTTCGCAAGATCCGCAAGGTACGCAAAGCCACCCACGTCTTCCAATTGTTCGTGACGTTCAAGGTGCTCAGACAAGGTGATCAAGTCGAGAGGCTTACCCTGTTCAAGAATGGTTTTAACGCCTTCGAAAATGAGACGATGAGGACGGCTATAGAAATCACTGCTCACAACACGCTCAGCGACCGTGTCCCAACGTTCATTGTCCAGTAAGAGACCACCAATTACTGATTGCTCGGCTTCTAGCGAGTGAGGTGGCACTTTGATTGCGTCGACCTGACTGTCTGAAGGTTTGCGATTTCTGTTTTCCGCCATGACTTTGCTCGATAACTACTAATGACCCGAGATTATAACCTTAAACTTAGCCAAGATGCTTCCCTGAAGCGACAATTACTTGTTAAGAATTCAACAAGTGAATGGCTAAGAATTCGCTTTTTATGGTGCGAAATTACTCGATTGCGGTAGAATCTCCCCAATTCATGCTGAAACAGACAGTTAATTAAGTTTGATGCGCAAATGAGAACGCCCACCACGCTTCTCCGGCTTAGGTCTAATAAAAATTAACCTATCATTGACCCAATAAAACATCTGTATCAGTATCATGCCCCTCCTTTTTTATTACGTTCGAGGTATTTGTGTCCCGATACTGGTTACTTGGCTTTAGCTTACTTTGCACGGGAGCATCGTACGCTGAAGAATCAGTACAGCCAGAGCAAGAAATTGAAGTGCCCGACCCTCTACAAACTGAGGTCGAGTTCGGCTATCAAGCTCACACAGGTAACACGGACTCTCGTTCCCTGAATGCTCGTCTGAGTGCTGAATACACTTCTGGTCGTCACCGTTCTTACGGCGAATGGAAGTACTACAACCTATATAAAGATGGGGAAGAAGATAAACGCTCTTCTACCTATACTGCGCAAAGCGACTACAAGTTAGGTCCAAAAACTTACTTGTACGGGAGCTTTAAAGGGGTTGATTCACGCTACAGTGCTTACTTTAAAGATTACACATTTTCTGGCGGTTTGGGTTACCAGTTCGCTTATACAGAAAAGTTTACTTTGGAAGCGGAGATCGGCCCTGGTTTTCGTTACCAAGAACCAAACTTAGATGAGATTGATGACGACGACATTGTCTTTCCAGACATCGTTCAGGAAGGGATCTTGCGTAGTAACATCAATACTACTTGGCAAGCTTTAGATAACTTAAGTCTCTCTGCCGATATCACTTTAGTAGCAGGTAAAAGCAACACTCGTGTTGATAGTGACCTGAGTGTGACCAACGACATTACCGAAGACATTGCTCTTAAATTAGCGCACTCTCGCCAATATCACGATAAAGTGCCAGAGGGCTTGAGCAAGGCGGATAGTGTGTTTTCCGTCAACCTTTTGTTTGCCTTCTAAGTCCAGCTTTTCATATTATTCAGACATAAAAAAAGCACCTCCTAAGAGGTGCTTTTTACTATTTCGCTTGGTACTGAATTACTCAGCAGCAACAACTTGTACGTTCACAGTAGCGAAAACTTCTGAGTGAAGTTGAACGCTGATCTCGAACTCACCAGTGTTACGTAGAGCACCTTCAGGAAGGCGAACTTCGCTCTTAGCAACTTCAACGCCTGCAGCTGTGATAGCGTCAGCGATGTCACGAGTACCGATAGAACCGAATAGTTTACCTTCGTCACCAGCTTTAGAAGCGATAACAACTGCTTCTAGAGCGTTAACTTTCTCAGCACGTGCTTCAGCAGCTGTTAGTTGCTCAGCAACTTTAGCTTCTAGTTCAGCGCGACGAGCTTCGAACATTTCAACGTTGCCTTTAGTTGCCATAACTGCTTTACCTTGAGGGATAAGGAAGTTACGAGCGTAGCCAGACTTAACGTTTACTGTATCGCCAAGACCACCTAGGTTACCGATTTTATCAAGTAGAATAACTTGCATTGTTTAATCCTCTTTCTTAATAAAACGAACCGATTACTGATGCTTGTCAGTGTACGGTAGTAGAGCTAGGTAGCGAGAACGCTTGATAGCGCGAGCTAGTTGACGCTGGTACTTAGCGCTTGTACCAGTGATACGGCTAGGTACGATTTTACCAGCTTCAGTGATGTAGTTTTTAAGAGTTGCTACGTCTTTGTAATCAATCTCTTGTACGCCTTCTGCAGTGAAACGGCAGAATTTACGACGACGGAAGAAACGAGCCATGGGCTATCTCCTGATCTTAAATTTGAGTAATGTTGTCGGCGTGTAACACTAATTTCCCAACGCCATTTCGGCCGGTCTGATAAGCGACAAAACCGCCTACCTTAATGTTACTGCCTTGTACTAAATTCTGAGTTAATGCTTGTGACCCAAGCCCACTAACTACTACCGGCATTCGACAATAAACTTGTCGTGGTAGATTAGCTTCGATAACAGTAGAGCGATGCTCTAGCCAAAATCGACAGTGTTCAATGCCACCAGGGCTTTTACTACGAATGGGCGGCTTGGCAATGGTGCCACTCAGCTCCATTCGATTGGTCATAAGAAATATTACTCAGCAGCTGCTTCTGGCTTAGCTTCAGCACGCTCTTCGCGACGAGGAGCACGCTCTGCACGCTCTTCTTTCTGCTTAAGCATGATAGATTGCTCAGTGATAGCCGCTTTAGTACGCATGATCATGTTACGTAGAACTGCATCGTTGAAACGGAAAGCAGTTTCTAGTTCGTCGATCACTTCTTGGCCAGCTTCAACGTTCATTAGAACGTAGTGAGCTTTGTGAAGCTTGTTGATTGGGTAAGCCAGTTGACGACGGCCCCAGTCTTCTAGACGGTGGATTTTACCGCCAGCTTCAGTGATTGAACCAGTGTAACGCTCGATCATGCCAGCAACTTGCTCGCTTTGATCAGGGTGCACCATGAATACGATTTCGTAATGACGCATTGGTTGCTCCTTACGGATTATTAGCTTCCACGATTGGCTCGGTCGTCCAGAGGAAGCAAGGAACTAAAGAAAAATGACCGAGAATTAAGGAAGACGGATAGTACAGAAAGGAAGCAAAATAGGCAAGTGATTATTTACGTCGCGCTGGCGATATTTTCTTCGCTCTGGTCCTAGCTACGACAAAGGCTGCCAACAAGGTGGCAGCCTTTTAAGATTAGGGCTTCAATGCTTATTTTGCTTTTGCTAGCTCGTCACGCATTTGGTCGATCACTTGCTTGTAATCTGGGTGACCGAAAATCGCCGAACCCGCAACAAACATGTCTGCACCCGCTTCTGCGATTTCACGAATATTATCCACTTTCACACCACCATCAATCTCTAGGCGGATGTCACGCCCAGACTCGTCGATCATCTTACGTACTGCGCGCAGTTTATCTAGCGTGTGAGGGATAAATGATTGACCACCAAAGCCAGGGTTAACTGACATTAGAAGAATTAGGTCAACTTTATCCATGATGAATTCAAGGTGCGACAACGGCGTTGCTGGGTTAAGTACCACACCCGCCTTACAGCCGTGCTCTTTAATCAACTGTAGTGTACGGTCAACGTGCTCTGACGCTTCCACATGGAAAGTAATCATCGATGCACCCGCTTTTGCGAAGTCAGGGATGATGCGGTCTACAGGTTTCACCATTAGGTGAACATCGATTGGAGCGGTAATGCCGTAGTCACGAAGCGCTTTACAGATTGGCGCACCAAAAGTCAGGTTTGGTACGTAGTGGTTATCCATCACATCGAAATGCACCACATCCGCACCCGCTGCGAGTACTTTTTCTACGTCTTCACCTAGACGAGCAAAATCAGCCGATAAAATGGATGGAGCAATAAGAAAATCTTTCATACCTGACCTCAATAGTGGCGAGCAAACAACAAACAATGTTGCGCGCAATTCTACCGAAGCCAGTCAGGATATCCACTATTTAGACACAATAGTGTGAGAATTATGAGTCTGAATTATCCGTGTCGGAAGCACGGAAGAGAGCAAGCAGTTCATCTACTTTATTACGTCCGCTACCATTGCGACTGATGGTTCGCTTCACTTTGACCACATTCAATTCTGCACCGTGATATAGACGACGCGTCAATGTGGTGTCGTGATTTGAAATCAGAACGGGAATGCCGCGTTCGGTCGCTGCTTTCTCCGCGATGTCAGCCAGTGCCGCTTGGTCATCAAGCGTGAAGCCGTTACCTGCGTAAGAAGTAAAGTTAGCCGTATTCGACAGTGGCGCATACGGAGGATCACAGTAGACCACACTTCCCTTGCGCGCTCGACGGAAAGTCTCTGGGTAGCCTTCACATACGAAGGTCGCCTTCTTCGCTTTCTCAGCAAAGAATTCCAATTCAGCTTCTGGGAAGTAAGGCTTTTTATATGAACCAAACGGTACGTTGAAACCGCCCTTCTTGTTATAACGACACAAGCCATTAAAACCGAAACGGTTCATATATAAGAACGCCAATGAGCGGTACATCACGTCGTCAGTTTTATTAAACTCAGCGCGAATGCTCAAATAAGCTTCTTTGCGGTTATTCTCTGCAACAAACCAACGCTTCGCTTCGGAGATGTAATCCTCAGGGCGCTCTTTCAGTAGGTTGTAGAGATTAATCAGGTCGGGGTTGATGTCCGCCAGCAAGTAGTGGTCATAGTCGGTGTTAAGAAATACCGAGCCAGCACCAACAAAAGGTTCAACTAGCTTTCGAGCCGGTGGCAAATGACGTTGGATGTCTTCAACCAGACCGTATTTTCCTCCTGCCCACTTAAGAAAGGCTCGTTGCTTTTTCATCTACTGCTCTATCTATCGACCAAAAATTAAGGCTGCGGAATGTAACATATTTTTCAACGAAGCTCAGGATTATTTCACGCGATCAATTTCACGATGTACCTGACCCAAGGATTTTGCCCAAGGACTCACCGATTTAAGCGCATCTGGCAGGCTCTCTACCGCGTCTCGAGCGAGCTGGATAGTCGGGTAATCTTGGTATGTGATGATGTACCATTCTGTTCCACTGCGCACGGTCGGGTAAATTCTTACTTTTCCGTTCAGGTCGTACTCGTCAAGGAAGGTTTGCACATCTTCCATTGCCGTCATCGCCCCTAATTGCAATGTATAAGCGCGTGGTGATAACGCTTTTAGCTCTTCACGAGCAAAAGAGAACTTCACGATAGGCTTCGTTGAATTTGCTTGTGTTGCCTTAGGTTGTTCACCTGTTTGCACGACGTTAATCAATGAAGAGTTCGAACTGCTCTGTGCTTGAGGCACTGATTCTTCCACAACTTGTTTGATTTCATCGGTATTGGCTTCTTCAGGTTTGCCTTCAAGTAAGGCGTCCACCACATCCGACTCGATCACAACGCGCTGCTGTTTATCTTCAGTACCAACACTTGCTACTTCCTCTGTCACTGCCGGCGGCAATGAATCTGAATCGTCCGTCGCGCCAGCAAGTTCCGTCGTATCTGACGCGTCACTGATCGTGGAATCCGCACCGCTGGTTTGAACTTCGGGCTCGGTTAGGGTTGGGATGACAGTTTGCTCAATCGTACCGGTGATTTGCTGCGCTTTGTCGTCTGGGCTTGGCTGATTGTACATCCACCAATAACCACCAGCGACCAACAATAACAGCACCAAAACAACTAATGCGATATTAAGGGGTGAGCCTACAATTGAGCGGATAATGATCCTTTTTTCCACTTTCATCTCTCCTAACGCCATGATGTCTCCCGGAATCGGGTCGACTTTCTTAAATGCATCTCGAACGCGTTTTTCAGACTCATCGTCAACATATCGAATCACCAAAGATTCAAAGAAACGACGCGCTTCGACTTCTGACAACATCTCAATATCAAGCTCAACCGGCTTGATCTCTTGCCCGTAACTAATACGCGACAATACCGATTCCAAACGCCCACTTTGAGTGAACAGCAAGATGTTGATTTTCCATTTTGGATTCGCTTGTGCAGCTAGCACTAACATCCATAATTCTGAAACTAGGGTTTCACTCAGCAAATGAGCGTCATCAACCACAATGGCAATGTCACACACTTCATCACCCAAGATACGCTCTAAGCTATCAAGCAATGTATCTTGTTGATTGAATAAGGCATCGGAAACTATCTGGCTCAAGATGAGCATACGACGTTGCACATCATCTTGATTGGAATGACAAAGTAACAAACATTGGTTTTTGTTACTTGCACCGAGTTCAAGGTATCGCTGTGCCAACCAAGATTTTCCATATCCGGATTGACCATTCACGGCGATCAAATTAGAACCAAAATTGGTTAATAAGCTTAATCTGTCTAGTAACTCGGTTTGTGAATCCAATTCAAGAACGTGAGCAAAACTCATCTAAATAACCTTAATACACTACAAGAATGACGCCCTAAGGCGCCATTACAAGGTTAAATGTCACGACCAAAGTCGATAGCTTGTTTGATGATATCTTGCGGTGTATCCGCAATGACTTCGGCGCTACCAATTCCGGTAGGCAATACTAAGCGCAGCTGACCAGACAAGACTTTCTTATCACGCATCATGTGCGTCATAAAGTCATCAAAACTCATCGACTCTGGCGTATGCACTGGCAGTTTAGCGCGGCGCATAATAGCAATAATGCGATCCAGTTGCTCTTGCAAAATCAATCCGCGTAAGTGCGAAGCTTTCGCCGCCATCACTGTACCAGATGACACCGCTTCACCGTGAAGCCAATTGCCATAACCTAGCTCAGCCTCAATCGCATGACCGAAGGTATGACCAAGATTCAACAGCGCTCGTATGCCTGACTCTTTTTCATCAAGAGCCACAACTTCTGCTTTGATTTCACAGCAACGTGCGATGGCATAAGTCAGTGCTTCTTCATCCAGTGCGTACAGTCGGTCGAGATTCTCTTCCAACCAATCAAAGAAATCCGCATCGTAAATAATGCCGTATTTGATGACTTCGGCAATGCCCGCTGCGAACTCGCGCTCAGGAAGCGTTGATAAGCAGTTGGTATCAATGATAACGGCTTTAGGTTGGTAGAAAGCACCAATCATGTTTTTGCCTAGTGGGTGGTTAACTGCGGTTTTACCACCAACAGATGAATCCACTTGAGACAACAATGTGGTTGGGATCTGGATGAAATCCACACCACGTTGGTAACATGCAGACGCAAACCCAACGAGATCGCCAATAACACCGCCACCTAACGCAATAATCACTACATCACGTGCGTAGCTTCCTTCTAGCAGGAAGTTCATGACTTGATTAAACGTGTCTAGGCTTTTGTATTGCTCACCATCAGGCAATTCAAGTAATGAGGCATCACAACCGAGCTGTTCAAGCTGACCAAGAATTTTTTCCGCATACAGTGGAGCAACCGTGACATTACTGATCACGACAACTTTCTGATTTGCGTTTTTGTTTGAAAGAATTTGAGAAAGGTACGCCGGGTCTTCAAATAACCCGGCGCCAATTGAGATTGGGTAGCTACGCTCTGCTAGATTGACCGTAATCCGTTCCATCGGTGTGCTCCAATTTGAAAAAGATAAATGCTTATCTCTCTTCTAGCATTTTTACGATCTGGTTGGCTACCACTTTTGCACTCTGATCGTCAGTACGAACCGTGTAATCCGCTACTTCTTCGTATAGAGGGTTACGTTCGCCTGCCAAACTTTCCAATACTTCACGAGGGTTGTCAGTTTGAAGTAGAGGACGCTTCTTGTCGCGGTTAGTGCGAGCAAGTTGCTTTTCAATAGTCGTTTCTAGGTAAACAACAACACCACGTGCAGAAAGGCGATTGCGGTTTTCTTTGCTCTTCACAGAACCACCGCCGGTTGCTAGCACGATGCCTTGCTCTTGAGTCAGGTCTTCAAGTACTGCTTCTTCGCGTTTGCGGAAGCCGTCTTCACCTTCTACATCAAAAACCCAAGAGATGTCTGCACCAGTGCGTTCTTCAATCACTGTATCAGAGTCCACGAACTCCATATGCAGCTGCTGTGCTAGATGTCTACCAATTGTACTTTTGCCGGCGCCCATTGGGCCAACAAGGAAAATATTACGTTTCTCAGCCATATTTAGCGGTAATTTACAACGTTAATTCAATAAGATCGCCACAAGAAAACACAGCCAAACTGCTGTTTCACAAGGCTTGTGGCACCAATTCCTCACAGATAATTCGTGATAAGACCCGAAATTATCCAAGCATGGTGCCACTAATGCAACTTTATTTTTGATCTAATCGATTTTTTACTCACTGAGCGCCTACTGAATCACAACTTTAGGCGTGACAAAAATCAACAGTTCACTTTTGCCGACATTTTCATAACTTCGACGAAAAAGTGCCCCTAACAGCGGTAAATCACCTAATAAAGGCACCTTATCGACGGAGTTTGTGATGCTATGTTGAAAAATACCACCCAACACAACCGTTTCACCGTTATTGACTAAAACTTGTGTGCCAATGCGTTGAGTATCGATCGCGACCGCTTCACCTGTGCCTGTTTTTACAACTTGACCCGGTCTGTCTTGCGTAACACTCAAATCCAACACTAAACGATTGTCAGGAGTAATTTGTGGGGTCACTTTTAAGCTCAATACGGCTTTTTTAAACGTGACAGACGTTGCGCCACTGGAAGAAGACTCAAGGTACGGGATTTCGGTACCTTGCTCGATATAAGCAGGCTTCTTGTTAGTGGTAATCAATCGCGGGCTCGAAATGATCTCTGCTTTGGACTCTTGTTGCAGCGCAGAAAGCTCTAAATCAAGCAGTGTGTCTGAGCCTAACTTCGCAACTTGGAAAGCAAGACTGGTCGCATTCGGGCTGGTTGCAGCCAAGTTCACGTTTAGGAAGTCATCAATACCAACACTGCTGCCACCATCTTCACCTTCGCTATCACCGCCGCCATCGTAAAGGCCGATTGTCGCAAGGTTATTCTCAATCGAACCACCGACAGTGTGACTGCCGTTGATAGAGGTAAAGCCCCAGCGCACACCAAGTTCGTCCATATTACCTTCATTGATGGTGACGATTCGCGCTTCAATCTGAACTTGTTTGACCGGAATATCCAAAGACTCAATGATCTCTCGGATAACCTCAATGTTCTCTGGTAGCTCTCTAATTAATAGTGAGTTTGTCCGCTCATCAATGGTCATGCTGCCACGCTCTGAGAGCATACTGATATTACCCTCGCCATTAATCATCTCGGCAATATCCGACGCTTTAGCGAAGTTAACTTTGATGATCTCAGAAGAAAGCTCACCCATCTCCTGCTCAAGTTTCTGTTTTTCTAATTGTTGCTTTTCACGCAGATCCAGTTCGTCTTTCGGCGCCACTAAAATCACGTTGCCATCTACACGCTTATCCAAGCCTTTTACTTGAAGAATGATATCGAGCACTTGCTGCCAAGGCACACCATCAAGACGCAAAGTTAAGTTGCCTTCAACGGAGTCGGATACCACTAAGTTAAATTGGTTGTAGTCGGCGATGAGTTGCAATACGTTTCGCACAGGAATGTCTTGGAAGTTAATTGAAATCAGCTTCCCTTCTTTTTCTAGAATGCTCTTATCCGGTGCTTTTTCGTTGGCTTTTATCTTACCAACTTTGATCTCTAGGTAACGCCCAGTCAGACGGTAATCGTGAGTGTATTCCTCATCAATATAAGCAACTAAACGTGTGGTTGAGGTCTCTCGGAATATTTCAATACTCTCGACGACCGTAGAAAAGTCTTTTACATCCAGAAGGTAAAGCTGGTCGTCTTTTACAGATGTATTGAGTAAGTCGATACTCAAGCCTTCCTGTACGCGCTTGATATCAACGATTGCTGCAGGAGAAGCAAGTTCTACAACAATCACGGCATCTTTGTCTTTGTTTGTGCGAAAGTCGATGGTCTTTAGCGAGTTAGACTTTACTTCCTGTGCTGCTACAAAAGGGGCTAAAAGTAAAAAGAACCACAAAGAGAAGATCCCTGCTAGCTTCCTTGGTGTCAGTGTTAATCCTTGTCTCATTTTCATCATTACTCAATATCAAAAATAAATGCTGCTATGCCTATCTCAAAGCCAACTTAACTTTGCGCTTTTGCCAACACCCTAAACCGTCGGGTAAGGTTTCATTAATTAATAAATAGTTGTGGGATACGTGGGTCACCTTGCCATTGTTACGACCAAGGTACTGACCCGGCTTCACCTTATAAACGGTGCCATTTGGTGCTTGGACCAAACCAGAAACATTGCTCCCCATCCCCATAACACCTTTTAAGCGCAGTTTATTGAGAGGAAAGCGTTCTAACTTGCCTACCCGCTTTCTTGATGGCGGTTGCCAACAATCTTGTCTGGCTAAAGGTTGAGTGGCGATGGTGGCTTCTTTAGGAAGCTCGAAAGGCGCACGTAGAATCTCGGGCTTATAACCGATGACAACATAGTCTTCAGCGGGCTGTAATTTGGCGACGTCACGGCGCGCTTGGTTTTCTACGCCGCGAATAAAGTCTGTCAGTGATTCATCGTTGGCTTGGCAACCCGCTAGCACCCCTGCAATACAAACCATCAGCAAAGATTTATTTCGCATCTTTCTTTTCCTCTGGTTTGAACTGGTAGGTATTCGCTTTTACACGGAAGTGCAAAGTTTCACTTTCTTGACTCACTCGTTGCCAAGTCACGTCTTTAAACGTGATGATGCGAGGCAATGTGGCGATGGCTTGAGAGAAACGGCCGATATCATGAAAGTCTCCAGTGAGTTCAATATTCAGCGGCAGACGATAAAGAAAGTGCTCTGACTGTTTCTCCCCCCAGTCAATGCGGGTAAATGTCAGTTTGTTATCGATGCCCAGTTCATTCACCGAAGCCAGCATGGTAGCCAGCTCTTTTTGTGCAGGCAGCTGTTGCAGTAGCAGTTCGTAGCGTGTGGTGAGCTCATCGAGTTGTGATTGCAATTGAGGCAAAGCCGCCACTTTATTGGCCTTGATTCTCAGCGCAACTTTTAAGGTTTGCTCTTCTTGAATCAAATTGTCCAAACGCGCTTGCTCTGGCTTTAAATAGAACCAGTAACCGAAACCTTGAATCAACAACACGAGCATTAAGAGAACCACTAACTGCGGCACCAATGGCCATTCAGCGATTTCATCCATTTCAAGGTCTTGCCAATTAACCATGCTGTTTACCTCCTTCTTTTATAGAGGCACCTTTAAACATGAAGGAGACTTTGAACGTCTGAAACTCTTTACCGAAACGGGCTTTACCATGGACAATGGAGTGCATCTCGACGTCTAACAATTTTGCCGAACGCTCCATGTTGTCGAGCATTGTCGCGAGACGCGGCGTACTATCTGAAATTCCTGAGATCTCGATTTCGTAGTCATTCATCTTAATCTTGTCGACATACACGCCTTCAGGGATCACTGATGGCATCAAGTTCATGAACTCAGTGGTTTTATTGCGGCCGTTTTGTAATCCTTCAACGATCTTTAAGCGTTCTAAGATCTTGCCGTGCTCTTGCTCAGCAATCTTCATTGCTTCAATTCGCTTATCAAGCTGAGATATATAGTGAGCTAAATAGTCTAGGCGCTGTTGTTGCTGGTCTTGTTGGTATTGGTAGTACTTACCGATCCCCCACTGCACGCCCAGCGCAGCAATCGCACCAAGAACAATCAAACCAATAAAACGTCGACGATGTTCTTCACGTTGATTTTCGCGCCAAGCGAGGAGGTTAATGTGATGCAGCATCGTCACCTCCCAACCACTGAATACCGCGTACCGCTAAACCTGCAGCTGCCGTGAAGTGCTGCCAATCTGCAGCTCGACGTTTACGTTTAGAGACTTTCATTTCAAACAAACTAAGAGGATTGAGCAGTTCACACTCCAGCGCCAATTGACTTGATAGCTCCTCAGCTAACATTGGCGTAGCCGCCCCCTCACCGGAAAGCCAAATGCCTTTGATATCTTGGCTACCATTGAACGAGGTATAGAGCTGCATCTGACGCTTAACTCGTTCAACCATTTGTCGATTGAACTCTTCAGTTGCGGTTTGAATATCGTCACTGAGTGGATCGTGTTGAGACAAGTCGTTTGTTGTGCGAGTACCGCAAGGAAACTCTTTATGGAATAGCTCACCTTGCTCGGTAAACATAGTGAAAGAGCTGCTCATCGCACCAATATCCAACAAGCAATGCTTATTCTTTTCTGGAAAACGTTCTGCGGTTAGCTTCCATATATGACCAAGACTTTGTGAGTGCACATCCACCAGCACGGTTTTTAGGCCAGACTTTGTTAATGTCTCCACTCGGCTTTCCACCACCTCTCTGCGTGTTGCAAACACTTGGTAGCTCTCTGTGCCGCCCATCTGCTCATCCGTATCCACCTTTACAAAATCGAGGCTGAGCTCTTCAACCGGAAAGGGAGACTGATGCGCAAAGGCTTGCATCACCGCAAATTCCTTTTCGCTTTCTTCTAGGTTCTGCTCTATTTGTAGCTTTTTGCTGATCACGGCATTGTCTGGAACCGAAATTGCGACCTTTCTAGCTCGAATTGGGAGCTCTTTTCTCATCTCTTTAAGGGTCTTTACAATTTCTTGATGATTTATGGTGTTATTTTCAGCGACAATACGTTCCTTAAGTATTATTTCTTTGTAACCCAATAAAGCGTAACTGTTGCCATTGGGTTTAAGTACCACGGCTTTGAGGCTGTTATGGCCAATATCTATGCCCGTAACTAATAGCTTATCCATCTCTACTCTCGCTCCGAAATTCCTGCGTGTGGTTGTAAATAGCACCCAGAGAATTTTCTTCGTGCAAAGGTTGTTATTAGCATCCAAATAAGAGTTAATATCTCTTATGTGCTAAATTTTTGACCTAAGAGTACAAGGGTTTGCCGTTACACAGCCTCAACCAATCAGGGATTCTCCGGTGAAGTTCATAAAGCGTTTATTATTTTTAACATTGATTTGCATAATTCTTGGAGTCACCACAATTTTTGGCTTCTATCAATACGTGAAGCCTGAATTGCCAGATGTTGCAACTCTAAAAGATGTTGAATTACAAACACCTATGCAGGTATTTAGTCAAGACGGGAAACTGATCGCACAGTTTGGTGAGAAACGCCGAATTCCTGTTACCTACGACGAAATTCCACAAGATTTGATTCACGCGCTGATTGCGACCGAAGATAGCCGCTTTTACGAGCACCCTGGTATCGACCCAATCGGTATTACTCGTGCCGCTGTCGTCGTGGCTCTATCCGGTTCTGCTAAGCAAGGTGCGAGTACCATCACTCAGCAGCTAGCACGGAACTTCTTCCTCTCCAATGAGAAGAAGATCATGCGTAAAATCAAAGAGATCTTTATTGCGATCCACATTGAACAGCTTTTGACTAAGCAAGAGATCATGGAGCTTTACGTTAACAAGATCTTCCTTGGTTACCGCTCATACGGTTTCGGTGCGGCCGCTCAGGTTTACTTTGGTAAGAGCCTGAACGAACTGACGCTAAGTGAAATCGCAACGCTTGCTGGTATGCCAAAAGCACCATCAACCATGAACCCACTCTATTCACTAGAGCGTGCAACGAACCGTCGTAACGTCGTTCTGATGCGTATGCTTGATGAGAAATACATCACTCAAGAGCAATATGACGAAGCGCGTGCTGAGCCTATTGTTGCTCGTTACCACAGTGCTGAAATCGAGCTTTCTGCGCCATACGTGGCTGAGCTAGCACGTTCATGGGCAGTGAAAGAGTACGGTACAGAAAAAGCATACACCTCTGGCTTGAACATCTACATGACGGTAGATTCAAAGCTGCAAGACGCAGCAAACAAAGCAGCGATCAATAATATCCTTGCTTACGATGAGCGTCACGGTTACCGAGGTGCAGAAAAAGTACTTTGGAAAGAAGGTGAAAACGCTTGGGATACCGAGCAAATTGAAAAACACCTTAAGAAGCAGCCAACTTACGGCCAACTTTACCCAGCAGTCGTGACTAAAGTTGACGACAAAACAGCACAAGTTTGGGTGAAGAACAACGATGAGCAAACCATCGCTTGGACTGGCATGAACTGGGCTCGCAAATACCTAACGGATGAACGTCAAGGTGCGGTGCCTAAATCAGCAAAACAGATTTTAGAATCAGGCCAACAAGTATGGGTTCGTGAAATCAGCACAACCGATAAAGAAGGCAACACCGTTAACAGCTGG
This sequence comes from Vibrio sp. B172a, assembly GCF_030248355.1. Lineage (NCBI taxonomy): Bacteria > Pseudomonadati > Pseudomonadota > Gammaproteobacteria > Vibrionales > Vibrionaceae > Vibrio > Vibrio sp. B172a. Next base: position 28,730 of record NZ_JAHGAC010000041.1, read on the forward strand.
AAGCTAAGCCAAGTACCAAGTGCCAACACTGCATTTGTGGCAATGAACCCAGAAAACGGTGCAGTACTTTCTCTGGTTGGTGGTTTCAACTTCGTTCACAGCAAGTTTAACCGTGCGACCATGTCTGTACGTCAAGTAGGTTCAAGTATCAAACCTTTCATCTACTCAGCAGCACTAAACAAAGGTTTAACGCTTGCTTCGCTTGTTAACGATGCACCAATCAACAAGTGGGATGCTGGTTCTGGTTCAGCATGGCGTCCGAAGAACTCGCCACCGACTTACATCGGCCCTACCCGCCTACGTATCGGTCTTGCACAATCTAAGAACGTTATGGCGGTTCGTACGCTACGTGAAGTTGGCTTAGACGAAACCCGTGAATACCTAACTCGCTTTGGCTTTGATATTGACCAAGTGCCACGCTCAGAAACTATCGCGCTTGGTGCTGGTAGCTTAACGCCAATGAAAGTGGCGCAAGGCTACTCGGTGTTTGCGAATGGCGGTTACTATGTAGAACCGTTCTACATTGACCATGTTGAAGACTCGTTTGGTGAAGTGTTGTTTAAGGCCAACCCGAAAGTCATCTGCCAACAAGATTGCCCTCAAATGGAACAACATGTTCCTGCAGAAGATAAGTTTGCCGCTGAATTTGGCGAGCAAGACGTCGCGACAGAGAACATCGCTCCAGACAACGCACTTGAAAACGACACACCGCAATACGCGAAGCAAGTTATCTCAGCGCAAAACGCATTCCTGATGCGTGAAATGATGTACAGCAACATCTGGGGTGGCGGTAGCTGGCGTGATGGTACAGGCTGGAATGGTACTGGCTGGCGTGCACAAAAGCTTGAGCGTCGTGACATTGGTGGTAAAACCGGTACAACCAACGATTCGAAAGACACTTGGTACAACGGTTACGGCCCTGGCATCGTTGCGATTGCATGGGTTGGCTTCGATGATCACTCTCGTACGCTTGGTCGCACAACAGTGAACAGCAACCTAGGTAAAGGCCAGATCTCTGGCGCTGAATCTGGTGCTAAAACGGCTGAGCCTGCGTGGATTGACTTCATGCGCGTTGCTCTTGAAGGTACTCCGCAACAAGGCAAGAACATTCCAGGTGACATCGTACGTGTTCGTATCGACCGTGATAGCGGCCTACTGACACACAAAGTCGATGGTTCATCGATGTTTGAATACTTCGAGAAGGGAACTGAGCCTACGGAATACGTAGGTAACAGCCTTGAAGATAGCATCTACTCAGGTGGTGGCAGCGGTTCAGAAGAACTGTTCTAACCTCATCATTGAGAGACTAAAAAGGGAGCCATTGAGCTCCCTTTTGTTTATTTGGCTTTTAGGCTATCAAGCAGCGATAGAGTCTTCTCTCGCCTCAAGTACACCTTTGATCATTGCGGCCAATGTTTCAAAGCGAGTACGCAATGGTGAACCCGGACGATAAACCAGTACGATACTGCGAGAAGGCGTTGGGTTAATTGCAGGAACGTAACACACGCCGTCTTTTTTCTTCTCATGAGGTACGGACAACTGAGGTAACAAAGTAATACCCGCACCCGCTGCCACCATGTTGCGCAGCGTTTCTAAGCTCGTTGCTTTAAAACGTTCATCATCTTTCGCACCTGCCGCAAAACAGAATCCAAGTGCTTGGTCTCGTAAGCAGTGACCATCACCCAGAGCCAAAACTGTTCGGCCATTAAGATCCAACATATCGATATGATCTAGCCCAGCCCACTCATGGTCACAAGGAACCGCCACACTCAATGGTTCGTTATAGACTTCAATCTCCTTGAATGGAGCTGTCTCATCCACTGAAGCTAATACTAGGCAATCCAGCTTGCCCTCTTCTAACTGACGAACCAACTGATGGGTCTGCGCCTCATGTAAAAACAGTTCCAATTCAGGAAACTCTTCTTTTAGTCGAGGAACGATTTTAGGTAAGAGATAAGGACCAACAGTCGGAATAAAGCCGATGTGCATCGGGCCAGTCATAGCACCACTTTGACCACTCGCCATATCTTTAAAGGTTTTAACTTCACTTAAGATACGTTTTGCTTGCTCCACCAATTGCAAACCTGAATCGGTAAACAAAACACGACGACTGCTGCGCTCCAGCAATGCCGTACCTAATTCGTCTTCTAGTTTACGAATTTGGCCACTTAAAGTCGGTTGGCTGACAAAACAGGCTTCCGCTGCTTTTCGAAAATGCTTGTGCTCCGCAAGCGCCACCAAGTACTCAAAATCTCGGATATTCATAACGTACGATTCGCTTCTTGTTTGGCGATAGAAATAATCTATCAAAACCATAGCATTAAACGATTAGAGCTATCAAAGTTTTTTTTCAATAATGAGCTCAACAAAACGAAACTGAGCGCCAAATAACGCTAAGCTCGAAAACGAATTATTTCATAAATTTAAAAAGGAAATCATCATGTTTGCATCAAAAGAAGGTCAAGCTGTACCACAAGTTACTTTTCCGACTCGTAAAGGTGACGCATGGGTGAACGTAACCACGGAAGAACTGTTTAAAGACAGAACGGTTATCGTATTCAGCTTACCAGGTGCGTTTACTCCGACGTGTTCATCAAGCCACCTACCGCGTTACAACGAATTGTTCTCCGTATTTAAAGAACACGGTGTGGATGAAATTCTATGTGTATCAGTCAACGATACGTTTGTAATGAACGCATGGAAAGCTGACCAAGAAGCAGAAAACATTACCTTTATCCCAGATGGTAACGGTGAGTTCACAGACGGAATGGGTATGCTTGTAGACAAAAACGACATCGGCTTTGGTAAGCGTTCATGGCGTTACAGCATGCTAGTGAAAAACGGCGTGGTTGAGAAAATGTTCATCGAACCAAATGAACCAGGCGACCCGTTCAAAGTTTCAGATGCAGACACAATGATGAACTACGTAGCACCTGAGTACAAAACTCAAGAATCGATCACTGTGTTCACCAAACCAGGTTGTCCTTTCTGCATGAAGGCGAAACAAAATCTGATTGACCACGGTCTTCAATATGAAGAAGTGATTCTGGGTAAAGACGCAACAACAGTAAGTCTACGTGCAATCTCTGGTCGCACAACGGTACCTCAAGTATTTATCGGTGGTAAACACATCGGCGGTAGCGAAGAGCTAGAAGCGTACCTAGGTTAATAGTTTGCCTAATGGGCTTGGGTTGGCAATCTCGCTGTCCAGAACTCAGCCCTAGGTCTCCCGGAGCAGCCCTCGCCCGGGAGACCATCCCCCTTAATCACTTCCTATGCTTAGTCTTGATAACTGGTCGTCTTCACCGTTCGACCAGTTATCAAGATTAATGAACTCAAATTCACTCATCCAAACTTAGTCAGTTCAACTATGTTTGGGAAAAACGAGAATCCATTATGAAACAGTTAAATGTCGACGTAGCAATTATTGGTGGTGGTACAGCAGGTCTTGGCGCATACCGCGCAGCAAAAGCACACACAGGCAGTGTTGTGATGATTGAAGGTGGCCCTTACGGCACGACATGTGCTCGTGTCGGATGCATGCCATCGAAGCTATTAATCGCCGCAGCAGAAAGCGTACACCAAATCGAGAAAGCACCGGGCTTTGGGGTACACCCACAAGGCGAGATTTACATTAACGGTCGTGAAGTAATGGATCGAGTAAAGCGTGAACGTGACCGCTTTGTAGGCTTTGTATTGGAAGGCGTCGATGAGATTCCTGCTGAAGATAAAGTGTCGGGTTACGCTAAGTTTACCAACGACAACACATTAATCGTTGATGACCACACTCAAATCACCGCTAAGCGTATTGTGATCGCAACAGGTTCTCGTCCTGCTTACCCTGCGGTATGGAATGAACTCGGCGACCGCTTAGTGATTAACGATGATGTGTTCGATTGGGATGACTTGCCAGAATCTGTTGCCGTATTTGGCCCTGGTGTGATTGGTCTTGAATTGGGTCAAGCGTTACACCGTTTAGGTGTAAATGTGAAGCTATTTGGTCTTGGTGGTCAAGTAGGGCCATTGACCGATCCTGAAGTGATGGCGTACGCCGATAAAGCCTTCAAAGAAGAGTTTTACCTTGATGCCGATGTAAAAGTTGAAAGCATGAAGCGCATTACTTCGCCAGAAAATGACGGCGAAGATAAAGTCGAAATCCAATTCATCAACCACGATGGTGAACTAGAAACCTTTATTGTCGATTACGTATTGGCAGCAACCGGTCGTCGCCCGAATGTGGATAAACTCGCGATTGAAAACACCAATGTGGCACTAGATGAGCGCGGCGTACCAACGGCGGATCACTATACATTGCAAACTTCGGTAGAGAGCATCTTCATCGCAGGTGATGCAAGTAACCAAATTCCACTGCTTCATGAAGCGGCAGACCAAGGTCGTATTGCCGGTGACAACGCTGGTCGTTTCCCTGATATTCGTGCAGGTCTACGTCGCTCACCAATCTCTGCTGTGTTCTCAGACCCACAGATTGCGATGGTAGGCGAAACCTATAAGCAGTTGGAAGCTCGTCTAGGTACCTGCGGCTGCTTTGCAACTGGTCAAGTATCGTTTGAAAATCAAGGGCGTTCACGCGTGATGCTTCGAAACAAAGGCATTCTGCATGTCTACGGTGAACAGGGTACAGGTCGCTTCTTGGGTGCAGAAATGATGGGGCCAAACGCCGAGCACTTAGCCCACCTACTTGCTTGGGCGCATCAGAATAAAATGACGGTTTCTGACATGTTGGATATGCCGTTTTATCACCCTGTTATTGAAGAAGGCGTTCGTACTGCGCTACGTGACCTGAATGCGAAACTTCACTTAGGTCCAGAGACGATTAAGCACTGCCTAGATTGCGGGCCTGGTTGCTAATACTCACTCTCTTTAGCTCTCACAAAAAACAAAAGCCTCGTCATAGACGAGGCTTTCTCATTCCAACTCTATCAGTTCAAAACTGAGCAAAGTGGTTGTTTAAGCAGTCATCATTGCGTAACGGCTAACAAGCACAATGGCAGTAAAACCAATTGTGAAGAAACCACCAGCAAGGCCTAGTGCTACTTTAAGTTCTGTCGACATTATAATTTTTCCTATTGTCAGGCTGACAGCGCACCATACACCAATTACGTGCTACACATTTTTAACCAAGTTAATTTTCCATTTTTGGTTCGATAGACACGACATAGAATCCTGACAAAGAGAAACTCAAACATGAGTTAGCCGTTATAATCAGGGACAAATAGATAGTGTGGATAGAACAATGGCTTGTCGAAGTTGCCAAGAGCACTGGTTTTGGAAAAAGATCGGACGTTGCCAACGATGCATGGATCAACTGACGGTACTTTCTGTTTTGTGTTGGATCGTGTGGTGGTTTGCGTTTAAAGATGATCCGCAAAGTATTGAATCGATCGCACTGATCTTTGCCGGATTTGCATTTAACGGCTTACTGTTTTTGCACCTATGGATGCGCTTTGTGGTTTTGCCGTGGCAACGCCGTCGTGGAAAAGAAAGTAAGGATGATCATCACTCAGATGACAGATAGAAAAAAGCCCCAAAACCAATACCGGTCTTGGGGCTCTCTTAGATTCTTCTAAGAAAAAGCAGTGGTACTTTAATAGACCGGGCTTCCTCTCAAAGGTTCCAAGTTTTTTTCCAATTTTTTTAGTATTTTCTTAAATACTAATAGAATCATCAACCTAGGCTACGTTACTTTTCTGGATCAATTGTTCGAACAAGTTGATCTCTAGTGCAACTTCATCACACGCATGCTGACGCGGACACTGATCGCAATCTTTCAGGACTTTCTCAGGCAACAATGACTTCGACGTTGGCAAGAAGCTCTGCTTCATAAAGAATTCTGGCGTACGTGTCAGCACAAAGACTTTCTTGATGGCCATTTGGCGCGCTTTCTCAACTAGATAGTTCACAATCGCACTGCCCTGCCCTTGGCCTTGCCAACCGGCTTCAATACCGAGAGAGCGAATCTCTGCCAACCCTGAGTCATAGACATACAAAGATGCACATCCGGTTACTTCTCCGTGGTGCTCGGCAACCGCGAAGGAGCCAATATCACGTACCAACTCATTGCGTGAGCGTGGTAAGTTTTCACCCATGTTTGCCCAGTATGCCACCATGCCTTCTAACGTTTCGATGTCCGTTAAGCGAGCAGGGCGAACGTTGACTGCTGATGTATCGCGTTGAGACAGACGCTTGTCTGCTTGGTCAACAGCGTAAGCCACTTGTTGAGGAGACACACCACCTAGTGCACAACGTTTCTCAAGACACGAGTCGATGGTTAAGATGTCATACACATCCGCTTCAATCACTTCAGAGAAAGCTTTCAGCTCATCAATCGACAGCTCTTCTAGTGCACATCCTTTGGCAATCGCACCAACGACGGCAACGCCAACGATATGGTGCGCTTCACGGAATGGGATGCCTTTCGCTACTAGGTAATCAGCCAGTTCGGTAGAGTTTGCGTAACCTTGCTTCGCGGCTTCTAACGTACGCTCACCATTAACCTTGATGCCGTCAAAACACAGTGCAGCCATTTCCATGCAGTCGTTCCATGTATCAAGTGCATCGAACAGGCCTTCTTTGTCTTCCTGCATGTCTTTGTTGTAAGCCAGTGGCAGCGCTTTCACTGTCATCATCATGCCAGCAAGTGCACCATATACACGGCCTGTCTTACCACGAATAAGCTCGAGTGCATCTGGGTTTTTCTTTTGCGGCATCAGAGAAGAACCTGACGTCACGGTATCGGCTAATTCAATAAAGTTAGATTCACCCGAGTTGTAGAAGATCATATCTTCCGCCAAACGAGACAGGTGCAACATCGAGATAGACGCCACAGACATCAACTCCATCACGTGGTCACGGTCAGAAACCGAGTCCAACGAGTTACGCGTTGCACGATGGAAACCAAGGTTATGAGCCAGCTCTTCACGATCGATGGGATAAGCGGTACCAGCAAGCGCCCCCGATCCAAGTGGACAAGTATCTAAACGCTTAAGGGCATCACTCAAACGTGAGTAATCACGCTCAAACATTTCCACATAAGCCAAACACCAGTGCGCAAACGTCACAGGTTGAGCACGTTGCAAGTGAGTGTAACCCGGAAGAACGGTACCTTGATGTTGCTTGGCAACGCCAACCATCTGAGTTTGCAGGCGATCAAGCGCAATTAACAATTGCTGACCTTGCTGGCGACACCAAAGTTTAAGGTCGGTTGCCACTTGGTCATTACGAGAACGGCCCGTGTGTAGCTTTTTACCTAGGTCACCGACCTTGTTGATCAGTTGTTGCTCGACCCAAGAGTGGATATCTTCCGCGTCTGAGCGCAAGATTTGATGTGGGTCTTCCATCACTTCCAGTTTGAGCTCATTCAGTGCCAGCTCAAGCTTTTGTTGTTCTTCTGCAGATAACACGTCAACAGAAAGCAATGCTTTAGACCACGCAATTGAGCCTACGATGTCTTGCTCAGCCAATCGGTAATCGAAACGCAATGAATCGTTGAAGTCTTTAAATCTGGTGTCTGCCGCTTGGGTAAATCTTCCGCCCCATAATGCCATTGCGTCTCTCCTGATGACTATTGCTTACGCTAACGTGTTCTTCATTAAGTGTTGACCAAATCGGTGGTCATTTGCTCACTTTTTCTTATGTTTCAACGTTACGATAATCACGGATAAAAATAAAGTAGAAATTCAATATTTCTACATATTTATTCATGATTATTTTATCTTTATGCCAATGAGGTCAGCAAAAACGAAAAAGACCTGCCAATAGTGGCAGGTCTCTTATCTTATAAGGCGTTAAATTGGCTTATTTTTTCTGGCTGTTCAACGCACGAATACGGCTTGATAGCGAGTAAAGGCGGATAAAGCCTTCAGCATGGCTTTGGTCATAAACTTCATCTTCACCAAAAGTAGCAAACTCTTCAGAGTACAAACTGTTATCCGAACGTTTTTGCGTTACCGTTGCGTGGCCTTTGTAAAGCTTCACAACCACTTCGCCATTCACATCTTGCGCGAGCTCTTCAGAAGCCGCAAGGATAGACTTACATAGCGGCGTGAACCAACGACCATCGTACACAAGATGAGATGCTTTCAGGCCAAGCTCCTCGCGGAATTCAAATGACGCTTTGTCCAGCACCAGTTGCTCTACGGCACGCAGCGCTTCCATCATGATGGTGCCACCCGGAGTTTCGTAGCAACCACGAGACTTCATACCCACTAGACGGTTTTCGACAATATCAATACGACCAACACCGTGCTTCGCACCTTTTTCGTTTAGGTAAACCAACGCGTTGTATGGTGTCATCGCTTCACCATCTACCTCAACAACTTCACCTTTCGCTACTTTCAGCGTCACGGTTTCAGCTTCATTTGGTGCTTGCTCTGGGTCTACCGTCCAAGCCCAGCAATCTTCATTTGGCGCATTCCATGTATCTTCTAGAACGCCACCTTCAGTAGAAATGTGCCATGCGTTCGCATCACGCGAGTAAATCTTAGTAAGAGAAGCCGTACAAGGGATATTGCGCTCTGCTAGGTAATCCAGACATTCTTCACGGCTCACTAGATCCCACTCACGCCAAGGCGCAATAACATGCAGATCTGGTGCTAGCGCTGCAAATGCACCTTCAAAACGTACTTGGTCGTTGCCTTTACCTGTACAGCCATGACACAGAGCGTCTGCGCCAACTTTACGTGCGACTTCAACCTGCGCTTTGGCAATGATTGGACGCGCCATTGACGTACCTAGTAGATATTTACCTTCGTAGTAAGCGCCCGTTTTTAGTGTCGGGTAAATGTAGTCTGCGACCATTTCTTCTTTCAGGTCAGCGATGTAGCACTCAGAAGCACCTGAAGCTTTTGCTTTCGCTTCAATACCTTCTAGCTCTTCGGCACCTTGACCAACATCGGCAACGAAAGCTACTACTTCACAGTCGTAATTCTCTTTTAGCCACGGGATGATTACAGAAGTATCTAGACCGCCTGAGTATGCGACTACCACTTTATTTACGTTCACTTTGCTCATGTTTTTTCTCCAAACTTAACTGGCGCTGCTCTCGGCGGTCAGTGCCAACCACTTCCTAATGTTGAATTCTTTAACTGTTTTGCTTCTGCTTTATTGCGGCAGAAACTGCGTTCCAATACTGTCACCCGCAAATAGCTGGGTCAGTTTCTCTGGGTAACGCCATGTCGCGACTTCGATAGGACGACCAAGATCGTTGGCGGCCTCCAAAGCGGCTTTAACTTTGACGATCATGCCATCGGTGATCACTTGCCCTTTGATCAATGCATCGGCTTCTTGCTCAGATAGCGTTTTGATCAAATGTCCTTTGCCATCGAGTACACCGCTCACATCGGACAGAAGCACTAACTCCGCATCCAATGCACCGGCCACGGCAACCGCAGCTTGGTCAGCATTCACATTCATCATCTGACCTTTTTCTGTCAGACCAATTGAACTGATGATCGGCAGTGCACCTGCGTTTAGCACCGCTTGTAAAAGGGTTGAATCACCTGGTGATGCTTTGCCTACAGCGCCTAGCCCTGGGTCCAGCTCTTCAACATGACATAGCCCACCATCAGCGAGACTAAGACCTACAGCGTTTAGACCATCCGCAATCGCTTGACCTTGAAGCAATTTGTTTGCTGTCCCCGCAAGCGCACCTGCAATCACAGGAATTTGCTCATAAGGCGTTACGCGAAGACCGTTTTTCTTTACGGTTTCAAGCTGAAGCTTGGCCATCAACTCATCAACTAGGTAGCCACCGCCATGAACGATGGCGATTTGTCGCTGTGCCGATTTTTGGTAAGCCGCAATGGCGCCAAACAGTTGGCTTAAGGTTTGAGTGCAAGATAGAGCTGCACCACCGAGCTTAATGACTAAAGGAGCTTGATTGGTTTGCGTCATCGCATTTCCCTCTTTCAACGACTACAGCAACGCTGTCAGTTCTGGGTAACCGTAATGAATGTTGAGACATTGCACCGCTTGACTCGATGCACCTTTAAGTAGGTTGTCGATCGCCGAAATCACAATGATGTGTTCGCCATGTACCTTCCAGCCGATATCACAGAAAGGGGTATTTTCGACATCCTGAATACGTGGAATACCATCACCTTTAAGACGAACCGCAGGCTTGCCTTGGTAAGCTTGTTCAAACGCTTTCGCCACCTGTGCTTCCGTCACGCCTTGCGCCAACTTCATCGTGATAGTGGCAAGAATGCCGCGCTTAAAGTTGCCTAGGTGTGGAGTAAAAATCACATCGCAACCCAAATGCTGAGCAATCTCTGGTTGGTGACGATGGTTAAAGACACCGTAAGGTTGCAAGCTCACTTCGCAGAAGCTGTTAACCATGGAAGCTTTACGCCCTGCACCTGATACACCGCTAGTTGCGTTAATCACAGGCCATTGGTTGGTATCCAGTAATGCGTGTTCTAATAAAGGTTTGATTGCAAGCTGTGAAGCGGTCGGGTAGCAACCTGCCACTGCAATCAAAGGAGTGGTTTTTATTGATTCTTGGTTCCACTCCGCTAAGCCGTATGCTGCTTTATCTAGCCAGTTGTTATATTGATGTTCGAAGCCATAGAAGGTGTTGTAGAAGCCTTCGCTTTTCACACGGAATGCACCGGATAAATCGAATACCTGACAGCCCGCCTCTAAGAAAATTGGGGCTAAGTCGTGGCTCACTTCATGTGCTGTAGCCAGAAAGACCACATCTGACGCTTGAGCAACCTGCTCAGGGTCAGTCAGTGGCGAAACTGGCATATCAATCACACCCGCTAACTTGCCGTGCAATTGAGCAATATTCTTTCCTGCATCTACGCTATTGGCGGAAACGTATAAACCTGATAGCTTGAGTTCAGGGTGTTTGTTGACCATTAAAGCCAACTCTGCGCCGGTGTAGCCGCTGGCTCCGATAATCGTGGTTTTTAGCATTACATGACATCCATATACTTAAGGCTCAAAGTGATTATTCATATTTAATTTTTGCTTTATTTTGATTTTTTATTCAATAAATATGATTTAATATGTGTTTTACATTTTTGTGCTCTGTCTGTCAACAGGAGAATTGAAGAATCCATGCAATTACCAAGTTTTCTAGAGGTCTATGAAGGACTGATCAGTACCTCTTCGATAAGCTCAACCGATCCAAGTTGGGATCAAGGCAATGCCAAAGTGATCGAGAAGCTGGCATCTTGGTTTAAAGATCTTGGCTTTAGTGTTGAAGTGATCGAAGTGGAACCAGGCAAACACAATATGATCGCACGTATGGGTGACGGTGAAGGCGGCTTACTTCTCGCAGGCCACAGTGATACCGTGCCATTTGATGAAGGGCGCTGGAGTTTTGATCCACATAAGCTGACCGAGAAAGACAACCGCTTTTACGGTTTAGGTACGGCGGATATGAAAGGCTTCTTTGCCTTTATTTATGAAGCGGTAAAGAAAGTCGACTGGAGTAAGCAGACCAAGCCGCTTTATGTGTTGGCGACCTGTGATGAAGAAACTACTATGCTAGGTGCGCGTCATTTCACTGAGAACGCGCCTTTTAAACCGGATTACTGCATCATTGGTGAACCTACTAGCCTAGTGCCTATTCGTGGTCACAAAGGACATGTGGCAAATGCTATTCGCGTAACGGGGAAATCTGGTCACTCATCGGATCCTGCACTTGGTATCAACGCCATTGAAATCATGCATGAGGTCATGTTTGCCATGATGCAACTGCGTGACAAGCTAGTGAAAGAATACCACCATCCGGGTTTTGCCATTCCGAGTCCTACCCTAAACCTTGGTCATATTCATGGCGGTGACAGTGCAAACCGTATTTGCGGCTGCTGTGAACTACATTATGACGTGCGTCCTCTTCCTGGTATTAGCCTTGATGGTTTAGAGAACATGCTGCGCGGAGCCTTGAAAGAAGTAGAAGCGAAATGGCCAGGGCGATTAGAAATTATTCCCCTGCACGAGCCAATTCCGGGTTACGAATGTCAACACGACCACCCATTTATCGGTGGTGTTGAAGAGATCTGCCAAACCAGTTCAGAAACCGTTAACTACTGTACTGAAGCACCATTTCTTCAACAGTTGTGCCCTACCTTAGTTCTTGGTCCTGGCTCTATTGACCAAGCCCACCAACCAGATGAATTCCTCTCTTTCGACTTTATTGACCCAACTATCGATGTGCTGTCACGTGCGATGGTGAAATATTGTTGTTAGTCGCATTCTGTACTTTCCTGACAATGCAGCTCGATTGGGCTGCATTTTGTTATCTGCGCCACTCATCTTCTAGCACGCTATATCCTTCTTTTAGTGAGCGATTTTGTAATTAATTTTCACTTCAAGCGGCATAAGCTGACCTAATTTTGCTCTAAATCAGGAGAGCAGTGGAATAATTGCAAACTTACTCTGCTTTATTTGACTAGAACTGGTGGTTTTCGCTAGATTGGAGTCTTAACAAGGACAATGGATGTAGTTTTTTTACGAGGCAGGATGACAATGAACGAGAAATACGCCGCACTCAAAAGTAATGTGCGCATGTTGGGCCACCTTCTGGGTAACACAATTCGTGATGCTCATGGCGAAGAAATCTTCGAGAAAGTGGAAACCATTCGTAAATTATCCAAATCGGCTCAAGCTGGGAATAATGCTGACAGAGACAGCTTAATAGAAGAAATTAAAAGCCTACCAGATGAGCAATTAACGCCCGTGACCCGTGCGTTCAACCAATTTCTAAACCTGACCAATATTGCTGAGCAATACCACACCATTTCACGCCATTGTGAAGAGCACATCTGCGAACCTGACGCAATTAACTCGCTGTTCTCAAAGCTAGTGCAAAATGATGTGAGCAAGCTAGACACGGCGCAAGCGGTTCGCGACCTGAACATTGAATTGGTTCTAACTGCGCACCCAACCGAAATCACTCGTCGCACCATGATCAACAAGCTGGTGAAGATCAACGAGTGTTTATCTAAGCTAGAGCTGAGCGATCTCTCTTTCAAAGAGCGTAAAAAAACTGAACGTCGCCTTGAGCAACTTATCGTTCAAAGCTGGCACTCTGACGTTATCCGTCAGCAGCGTCCAACGCCTCTTGATGAAGCCAAGTGGGGCTTTGCGGTTGTAGAGAACTCACTATGGGAAGCCGTACCTGACTTCCTACGTGAAATGAACGACCGCCTGAAATCTTACCTTGGCGAAGGTCTACCAATTGATGCCCGCCCTGTGCACTTTTCATCTTGGATGGGTGGTGACCGTGACGGTAACCCATTTGTAACCCACAGCGTGACTCGTGAAGTACTGCTTCTGTCTCGCTGGAAAGCGGCAGACCTATACCTTAATGACATCAACGAGCTGATCAGCGAACTGTCGATGACAGTATGCAACGATAAAGTTCGTGAGCTTGCCGGTGATGATCAACACGAACCATACCGTGCGATCCTGAAACAGCTTCGTTCACTATTGAATGAAACGAAAGACATTCTAGACGCGAAAGTTCATGGCCAGAAACTGGCAGTCAAAGCGCCACTGCAAAAAGTAGAGCAGCTTTGGGAACCACTTTACGCGTGTTACCAATCACTAAATGAATGTGGCATGGGCGTAATTGCCAACGGCTCACTGCTGGATACGCTACGCCGTGTTAAAGCGTTTGGTATCCACCTAGTTCGTCTCGATATCCGTCAAGAAAGTACTCGTCATGCCGACGTTCTATCTGAACTGACTCGTTACCTAGGTATTGGTGACTACGAGCAGTGGAGCGAGCAAGATAAGGTAGCTTTCCTAACTAACGAACTTGCCTCTAAGCGCCCTCTTCTACCTCGCGACTGGGAACCATCAGAACCAGTTAAAGAGGTTTTGGATACCTGTAAGATTGTTGCTGCGCAACCTCGCGAAGCATTTGGTGCTTACGTTATCTCAATGGCACGTACCGCTTCTGACGTACTTGCTGTGCACCTACTGTTGCAAGAAGCAGGTTGTCCTTACCGCATGGACGTATGTCCTCTGTTCGAAACGCTAGACGATTTGAACAACGCGGAAGCGGTAATCAAACAGCTGATGGGCATCGACCTATATCGTGGCTTTATCCAAAACCACCAAATGGTGATGATCGGCTACTCTGACTCTGCAAAAGATGCAGGCGTAATGTCAGCAGGCTGGGCGCAATACCACGCGATGGATTCACTGGTTAAGGTTGCAGAAGAAGAAGGCGTAGAACTCACACTGTTCCACGGTCGTGGCGGTACGATTGGTCGTGGTGGTGCGCCTGCTCATGCAGCACTACTGTCTCAACCACCTAAGAGTCTGAAAGGCGGCCTGCGCGTAACAGAGCAAGGTGAGATGATCCGCTTTAAACTGGGTCTACCTGATGTTGCCGTTAACAGCTTCAACCTGTACGCGAGTGCAATCCTTGAAGCTAACCTACTGCCACCGCCAGAGCCTAAACAAGAGTGGCGCGACCTAATGGACGTGCTGTCTGAAGTGAGCTGTGAAGCCTACCGTAGCGTCGTTCGTGGCGAGCCAGACTTCGTACCTTACTTCCGCCAAGCAACACCTGAGCTTGAGCTAGGTAAACTGCCTCTAGGCTCTCGCCCTGCAAAACGTAATCCAAACGGTGGCGTAGAAAGCTTACGTGCGATTCCATGGATCTTCTCTTGGAGCCAAAACCGCTTGGTTTTACCTGCATGGCTAGGTGCTGGTGAAGCAATTCAATACTCGGTAGACAAAGGTCATCAGGCGTTACTGGAAGAGATGTGTCGTGAATGGCCGTTCTTCTCAACTCGCCTAGGCATGCTTGAGATGGTGTACACCAAGTGCAATATGGAAATCTCTCGTTACTATGATCAACGCCTAGTTGAGACGCCACTTCAACCATTGGGTGACCGACTACGTGAACAGCTTCAACGTGATATTAAGTCCGTACTGAACGTAGAGAACAACGAGAACCTGATGCAAAGCGACCCTTGGGGCCAAGAATCAATCCGCCTACGTAACATCTACGTAGAGCCATTGAACATGCTTCAAGCAGAGTTGCTATACCGTACTCGTCAAACAGAAGAAGCTTCTGCAAATCTTGAAGAAGCATTGATGGTGACGATTGCTGGTATTGCCGCAGGTATGCGTAACACAGGTTAACTTAGCTACGCTAAAAGCATTAAAAGGCTGAGCTCTTGCTCAGCCTTTATTACCAATCACCAATCACTTCTACTATTTGAGCAATACGCAACCAGCTCATTAATCCAAAAAGAAAACAAAAAGTCTCTTAAAAACAAAATAAATCACTACACAAAAACACTATTGAGTATTTTATTAGTTTTTTTGGGTAATTTTGTCCTACTATTCCACTTCATGCTTATTATTTATATACTACTTGCCTGCTGGAAGCTCACAAGTCCAATTAAATAAGCTCCAGCTCGATGGAAACACCCATCACTCTAGGTGATAAACGGCTTTAAGGTGACAGGACCAACATTGTTGGTGCTATTTACACATAAAAAACTCAAGCGCCAATAAGAGCGCAACTGAAAGTGTAGATAGCTTGTTTACAAGTTTATTGACCATTTGGATTGAAGACATGTCATTACCACACGTAATTTTAACTGTACTTAGCACTCGCGACGCTACCGGTTACGACATCACTAAAGAATTCTCAGCTAGCATCGGTTACTTCTGGAAAGCAAGCCACCAACAAGTTTATCGTGAACTTAATAAAATGGCTGAGAAAGAACTGGTTACTTGCGTATTAGAACCTCAAGAAGGCAAACCAGACCGTAAGGTATACTCAATCACTGACGCTGGTCGTAGCGCTCTGGGCGAGTGGTTTGATCAACCAACTGCACACCCAACAGTACGTGATGAGTTCTCTGCAAAGCTAATGGCTTGTGCAGTGCAACCAGCGACGCCGTTCCGCGATCAACTTTCTGAGCTTGTAGAAGAGTCTCGCAAACTGGTTTCTCACTACAAAGAGATTGAAGCAGCGTACTACGCAACACCATCAACACTAGACAAACAAGCGCGTCTTGAGCGTCTAACACTTCGTCGCAACTTAATGCTACGTGAAGCTTGGATTAACTGGGCAGAAGAAGTGCTAACAGAACTTGAAGTGATCGGCTAATTCGTCACTTTAAATGAAACGAAAAAGGCTTGCCGATGGGCAAGCCTTTTGTTTATCTGGGGAAAGCGTATTAAGCGCCTACTGCAACTTGTGGACGAACACCTAGAGTGTGGCAAAGTGCATAAGTCATCTCTGCACGGTTCAATGTGTAGAAGTGAAAATCTTTTACACCTTCACGGCTTAATACACGAACCATATCAATCGCTTGGCTTGCACCCACGAGCTGACGCGTCACTGGGTCATCATCTAGGCCTTCAAACTGCTTACTCATCCAGCCAGGTACTTTCACATTGTTCTGCGCCGCAAAGCGAGAGGCTTGTTTGAAGTTAGAAACTGGCAAAATACCTGGGACAATTTCAACATCAATTCCTGCCGCTACACAACGGTCACGGAAGCGTAGGTAAGACTCCACATCGAAGAAGAATTGGGTAATTGCACGGTTTGCCCCTGCATCTACCTTACGCTTTAGGTTAAGCAGATCTGATTGAGCACTTTTTGCTTCTGGGTGAACTTCTGGGAAAGCGGCTACTGAAATATCGAAATCATGGCGCGCTTTAAGCAACTCTACCAAGTCCGAAGCGTACATGTCTGGCGCACCGCCACCTGGTGGAATGTCACCACGCAGGGCAACAATGTTCTTGATACCGTTATTCCAATAGTCATCTGCAATGTTGATGAGTTCATCACGAGATGCATCGATACAAGTTAAGTGAGGCGCAGCAACAAGGCCTGTCGCAGCTTTGATTTCTTTAATGATCGAGTGGGTTCTGTCACGTTCGCCTGAGTTTGCGCCGTACGTAACAGATACAAATTTTGGTTGAAGAGTTTTAAGGCGGTGTACTGAGTTCCACAGTGTTTCTTCCATCTTCTCACTGCTTGGTGGAAAAAACTCAAATGAGACGTTGATATTGTCTGATAGTTCAGCGATATTCTGGTTTAAGGCATCGATGTGCCCTGCATGCGTGTATCCCATCTTACTCTCCCTGTGGCAACTCCACCACGAAATCAAAATTCCTTAAATCGCCGTTTAGACGTCTATATGTCTACAGAATGTATTGAATGTGATTTAATGTCAACCTTGTGATTATGAATTTTTCTCAAGTTCATGATGAGGATAGTTCAAGTTCCTGTATGACCAATCCTTAGCCAAAACTCCCAATCCAGTATGGCATTATCCAAATAATAAAAAACCCCGGAGACAGTCCGAGGTTTTGTTGTCGTTCGCAAAAATTGCTTCAGCGAGATTTAGAACAAGCCCGCTAGGCGGTTAAGGTCCGATTGAATCGCACCAGCCGTTACTTCTCGCCCCGCACCAGGGCCGCGAATCACCAAAGGATTGTCTTTGTACCACTTACTCTCAATGGCAAAGATGTTGTCGCACGGCAACAAGTTCGCTAATGCATGCTCACGTGACAACGCTTCTACACCCACCGTTGCTTTACCATTACGTTCTAGGCGTGCGACGTAACGTAGCACTTGGTCGTTTCTCTGCGCCTTGGTCAAACGTTCTTGAAGAATCTCGCTGAGAATATCACCTTGGTCAAAGAAAGCATCAATGCTCAAATCACGTAATTCCTCAGGAACAAGTGACTCAACCTTCACGCTCTCAGGCTCAATATTTAAACCAGACTCACGAGCTAAGATAACCAGCTTGCGCATGACATCAGAGCCATCCAAATCGGAGCGAGGATCAGGCTCAGTCAAACCTTGTTGCCATGCTAAGTCGACAAGCTCGGCAAAAGGTACCGAACCGTCAAACTGTTGAAATAACCACGATAACGTACCCGAGAAAATGCCTGATAGTGCAACAATATCATCGCCACTTTCACGTAAATCTCGAACCGTATGGTTTATCGGTAGCCCTGCCCCCACTGTCGCGTTGTAAAGCCAATGACGACCGATCTTCGCAAAAGCATCTTGCACTTGGTGGTAGTAATGGCTGTCTGCTGAACCCGCCACTTTGTTTGCAGAGATCAGGTGAATACCTTGCTGTGCAATGTCTACATAACGGGCAGCGAGCTCCTTGCTTGCCGTGACATCAAGCACGACCGCTTCATCGTAATTTTGCAGAGCACCCAGTTTATTGAGCCAGTGACCGTCATTCTCAATGCTTTCATCATCGAAGCGCTGGGCAACCGTTGCTGCATCAATACCGTTTTCATCAAACCAGTAAGTCTGGCTGTCTACAACGGCAACCAAATCAAAACTCATGCCGTGGCGTTTTTCGAGCTCTTCTTTTTGCTCAGAAAACAACGATAACCAACTTGAACCAATGTTACCTTTACCACACAAAGCCACCGCTACGCGCTTCTGCGCTTGAAACAGCTGGCTATGAATACGTTGAACTAACTCTTCGACTTCTGCACGGCGTAGTACAGCGACCAAGCTCAAGCCAGATTCCGTCTCTGAAATAAACTCAACAGGCGCATGCTTCAGTTGTTGGTAGAAACCAAAGCAGTGGTTTGCGTTTTTCGTCACACCTGCACCGACTGCAGCTAGCAACGAATACCCTTCTTTCAGTTTGATTTCTGCTTCAACGGCGAGCTCTTGTAGATAAGTCAATGCTCCGCCAGCAATCTCTGCGGTGTACGCCAAACGCAAGGTTTGCTGATCCTCTTGCGCTTCAAATGCTAGTGGCTCTAATTGAGCGCGCTTTAACGCTTGCAATACTTCTTTCTGCGCTCGCTCAAAATCATGGCCATGCACAAATGAAAGTTGAACCAGTAGCACTTCATCAAGAGAAGTAATGATCTTCGCACCACGACCCGAGGCTAATACACGTTCAATACGCGTTGAGCCAGATTCTGGTTGATAGCTGCACTTTAGGTTCAAATCCATCGCACTTTGAGCAACAGGCTGAAGCGTGCGACTGTGCAGTACTGGAGCGGCTAAACGAGCAAGCTCACTCGCCTCGTCTAAACGCAGTAGGGGTAACAAGCATGCATCCGACACCAAACGCGGGTCTGCACTATACACACCAGCGACATCACTCCAGATTGTCACGGTATTTGCTTCCGCCAACGCACCAATCACAGTGGCTGAGTAATCTGAACCATTGCGACCTAATAGAACGGTTTCACCTGCATTATTCTGTGCCATGAACCCCGTAATGATGACGCGCTTATGGTTATGTTGAGTTAACGCTTCTTTAATAAGTGCATAAGAACGAGCACGATCGACTTCTGGCTGCGTGCCTGCTTCTGCGCGCAAAAAGGCACGTGAGTCTTGAGCGACTGCTGGCAAGTCTTGCTGAGATAACAAGGCGGCTAGCAAACGTGAGGACCAGACTTCACCATGCCCTAGCACTGCGGCTTTTTGTGCTTCTGTTAGCGGAGCCGTTAACTCAGCTAAGGTACTGAATTCATCTTGAAGAGAAGCAAGCACCTGCGCTTGGGCTTCTCCTTCTAACAAAGCTTCAACTAACTCTGTCTGGAACTGACGTAAGCTTTGCAGCGCTTCGTGTGCGATGCGGCCGTCTTTATCCAACCCTTCCAAAAATTCAATCAAGCGGTTAGTGGTTTTGCCTGCTGCGGACACCACCACTAAATCATTTTCTGATGAATACTCTTTAAGGATCCCCACGACGCGTTGGTAACACTCTGGGTTTGCTAAGCTGCTACCACCAAATTTATGCAGCTGACGTTGTACACTCATGACCTTTTCTCTCCCAATTACTGTGCTGCTTTCGCGAATGCTTGCTCAAGATCGGCAATCAGATCTTGCGCATCTTCTAAGCCAACTGATAAACGCAGTAACTGTTGAGAAACACCTGCTTCAGCTAGAGCTTCTTCACCCATCGCACGATGCGTCATTGAAGCAGGGTGACAAATCAAGCTTTCTACACCACCTAACGACTCAGCAAGGGAGAACAGGTCAAGCTCTTTAACGAACACTTTTAATTGCTCAAACGAACCGGCAAATTCAAAGCTCAGCATAGAGCCAAAGCCTGATTGTTGTTTTTTCGCAATGTCATGACCCGGATGCTCTGGCAGACTCGGATGATAAATCTTCGCCACCAAAGATTGTGTTTGCAGATACGCCAACACTTGCTGAGAACTTTCTTCATGGACTCGCATTCGCGCACCCAGCGTGCGAATTCCACGGAGCGTCATATAACTGTCGAATGGCGTACCCGTAGCGCCAATGCAGTTCCCCCACCATGCTAATTCTTCAGCATGCTCTTCGCTCTTGGTGATCACCACACCACCAATCACGTCGGAGTGACCATTAATGTATTTCGTTGTTGAGTGGATAACAAAATCCGCACCAAGCTCCAAAGGCTTTTGGTACACAGGTGTCAAAAAGGTATTGTCCACCGCAACTAAAGCGCCGACTTGTTTTGCTTTCTCACACACGGCCGCAATATCTACAACGCGTACGAGCGGGTTTGATGGTGTCTCTAACAAGATAAGCTTTGGCTTTTTCGCAATCGCCGCATCCAACGCTTGCTGATCCGATTGGTCAACAAACTGCACTTTAAAGTCGCCTTTTTGGGAGCGAGTATTGAACAAACGGTAAGTACCGCCGTAGCAATCATGCGGCGCGACAATTAAGTCATCAGGTCCAAGAAACGCCGATACCCAAAGGTTCAATGCAGAAGTTCCGCAGTTAGTGACAACCGCGCCTTTGCCTGATTCAAGCTCATACAGTGCTTTTTCTAACAAGCCTCGGTTTGGGTTACCAGAACGGGTGTAATCGTATTGTGGAACTTCGCCAAACGCAGGGAAGCCGTAGTTAGTAGAAAGGTAGATTGGTGGTACAACAGCGTGATATTGACTGTCTGACTCGATACCAGTGCGTACAGCAATGGTCGCAGGCTTACGGGTGCTCATGGGTGTATCCTTTCACGGGTGGTGACATCTAAATGGGAATGCGCTATATCTAGCTTGTATTGCTCAATTGATTAACACTCTTCCCTAACTATTAACCTCACTTTACTTGTCTAAAAATGAGACGTCAACACTTCTAGACGTCTATATGTCTTTGCTTATGGCAGTAAATGCAGCTAAAATCAGCACCTATATTTATTTCTCTAACTTATTACATTAATGAAGGTGCGCAATGGCTGACTGGAATGGCGAATACATTAGCCCGTATGCTGAGCACGGTAAAAAAAGCGAACAAGTAAAAAAAATTACCGTCTCTATCCCGCTAAAAGTTTTAAAAGTGCTGACTGATGAGCGAACTCGCCGCCAGATCAACAACTTACGCCATGCGACTAACAGTGAACTATTATGTGAAGCGTTCTTACATGCTTACACAGGCCAACCACTGCCAACAGATGAAGACCTTCGTAAAGACCGTCCAGATGATATTCCGACGGAAGCGAAAGCACTGATGACAGCAATGGGCATCGAATTCGAAGCATTTGACGAAGAATAATTGCTTACAAATTCGTCAAGGTGAGAACCTGCACCGGGGCAGTTTCAAACCAAACGAAAAAGGGACGCACTGGCGTCCCTTTTGTTTATCTGAAGCGTCTACTCTACTAATTACTCAGCCATGTAGTTTTCAGGCATCTCAATACGCGCGACACCTGAATCAACTGCAGCTTGTGCAACCGCTTTTGCTACGCGTGGTAATAGACGTGAGTCCATTGGTTTTGGAATGATGTAGTCAGAACCAAACTCTAGCTTGTCTACACCTGCCGCCTTCAATACAGCTTCTGGAACAGGCTCTTTTGCCAATTCACGAATCGCATCAACTGCTGCTAGCTTCATTTCATCATTAATCTCGCTTGCACGTACATCCAACGCACCGCGGAAAATGAATGGGAAGCAAAGCACGTTGTTTACTTGGTTCGGGTAATCACTACGGCCCGTGCCCATGATCAAGTCATCACGCACTTCGTGAGCCAATTCTGGTTTGATTTCTGGATCTGGGTTTGAACATGCGAACACCACTGGCTTATCTGCCATTAACTTCAGTGCTTCTGCAGGTAGTAGGTTTGGACCCGATACACCCAAGAATAGATCCGCACCTTCAATCACATCTTCTAGCGTGCGCTTATCCGTGTTGTTTGCGAATAATTGTTTGTATTCGTTTAGGTCGTCACGACGTGTATGGATCACCCCTTTACGATCCAGCATGTAGATCTTCTCGCGCATTGCGCCGCATTTGATCAACAGCTCCATACATGCCACAGCCGCAGCACCCGCACCAAGACAAACGATGGTTGACTCTTCTAACTTCTTACCTTGCAGCTCGATTGCATTCAACATACCTGCTGCCGTTACGATCGCTGTGCCGTGTTGATCGTCGTGGAATACTGGTACGTCACAACGCTCAATCAGACGCTTTTCAATCTCAAAACAATCTGGTGCTTTGATATCTTCTAAGTTAATACCACCAAATGTATCAGCAATGTTTGCTACTGTGTCGACAAATTCGTCGATCGTGCGGTGTTTTACTTCGATATCAATTGAATCTAAACCAGCAAAGCGTTTGAACAATAGCGCTTTACCTTCCATTACTGGTTTAGAAGCTAGCGGGCCAAGGTTACCAAGACCAAGAATAGCCGTGCCGTTAGAAATAACCGCAACCATGTTGCCCTTCGCTGTGTACTTATACACGTTGTCAGCGTTCTGTGCGATTTCGCGCACAGGCTCTGCAACACCAGGGCTGTATGCAAGAGCAAGGTCATTTGCAGTTTCAGCAGGCTTAGTCAGCTCTACTGCAATTTTTCCTGGAGTTGGGTATGCATGGTAATCCAATGCTTGTTGGCGGCGTTCTTCTTCTGGGGTGACTTCTTGGCGATTGTCTTCAGACATGGATCGTTTCTCTTTTGTTATTTTTTCGGTAAGGGGGAATAAATTCTAAAGGATAGAAGTCAATCTTCATAGGCTAGATTGCGAGCGATATCCTTAAAAAGGCCGATAATAAAAGAGATTAGACCAGATATTAGTGATGAGCACCTAGTTTACAGGTCAGGTGCTCTTTGAATCACTTCGTTCAGATGAGAAAACAGCGTTATCTTCTCACTCTTCATCAACGTACTGTGCTTGCAGATAATTCTCTATGCCGGACATTTCGATCAAGCCAAGTTGTGTCTCAAGCCAATCAACATGCTCTTCTTCATCCTCTAAGATCTCTTGGAAAAGATCTCGAGATACGTAATCACGAACGTCTTCAGCATAAGCAATCGCATCTTTTAAA
This sequence comes from Vibrio sp. B172a, assembly GCF_030248355.1. Classification (NCBI taxonomy): domain Bacteria; kingdom Pseudomonadati; phylum Pseudomonadota; class Gammaproteobacteria; order Vibrionales; family Vibrionaceae; genus Vibrio; species Vibrio sp. B172a. Next base: position 51,996 of record NZ_JAHGAC010000041.1, read on the forward strand.
TCGGGAATCGCGGCCATCTCGAGCTTTAAGTCGCACTCAAGCATTTCTTTGGTATCTTCTCCAATCATTAGCTTACCGAGATCCTGCAAGTTAGGTAGCCCTTCTAAAAACAAGATACGTTCGATCAGATGATCAGCGTGCTTCATTTCATCAATCGATTCGTGGTACTCCTTGTCAGCAAGATGCTTTAAGCCCCAGTCTTTATACATTCGAGCATGAAGGAAATATTGATTGATAGCGACGAGCTCGTTGCCGAGCACTTTATTGAGATGTTGGATTATGATTGGATCGCCTTTCATGACAAAGCCCTCCTCTTTGGCTTCATTTAAATGTAGAAGCAAATGAGAAGGTGTCAAAAAGCCCTAACTAATAATTAGCTAGCTTGTTTCAGTGTTAAGTATTCCGTTTCAGCTAAAATTTCTTTTGCTTGCTTGATGCACTTGCCACATTGGCTACCTAGAGCAGTACATCGTTTGATTCCTTTAATGTCGGTTACGCCTTCATCTATCGCCAACTTCCTAATTTTCTTGTCAGAGACACCATGGCAAAGACAAACGTACATATTCAAAACCTTTAAATTTTACTTTGGAATGAAATATAAACAAGAATCGTTCTTGTTACCAGTTGTGTTAAGACGAATTACAGAACGTTTTGTTATAACGGTCTGGACCGTTTTAGCAGTTTTCAGTGACTTAGCAGATAGCTAAAAAGAAGAGAAAATCGAGTAGAACTAAGCTCATGTTTTTAAGGAACAAAAAGCATGATTAAGAATGACGGGCTTATAACCATATTGAAAAGAGGAATAGCAGGTATAAAAAAGGGAAGCCTTAGCTTCCCTTTTTCTAGCGCTTTCTTCAAAAAGAAGAAGAGTGCAAGATTACGATTAATTCAGTAAGAATTAGTCGAAGATCTTAGCAACAACACCAGCACCTACAGTACGGCCACCTTCACGGATAGCGAAACGTAGACCTTCGTCCATAGCGATTGGAGCGATTAGCTCAACTTG
>NZ_JAHGAC010000042.1:0-12711 GCF_030248355.1 Vibrio sp. B172a
AGAAGCGAGAAGCGAGAAGCGAGAAGCGAGAAGCGAGAAGCGAGAAGCGAGAAGCGAGAAGCGAGAAGCGAGAAAATTCTTGAGGGTTGGCGTATGTTCGTCAACCCTTTTTGCTTTTCGGGATTCGGGATTCGGGATTCGGGATTCGGGATTCGGCTCTATTTTATCTTTTTAGGAACAAGTCCTGTCGTCAAAGGCACAGATCTCGATTCCGTAAGCGAAGCATTCCCGCATCTCGAAGCGTAGCGTTCTAACCTCTGCTCCCAAAAACAAAAAAGGCACCCGAAGGTGCCTTTTCTTTTAAGCTCTTAACGATTACTCGTCAGAAGAGAAGCCTGCGTTTAGAAGTGCAGCTAGGTTATCTGTTGCTTGTTCAGCAGATGGACCTTCTTGCGCTTCAGCACGTTTAGCTTGACGATCTTGGTGGTATGCGAAACCAGTACCAGCTGGGATCAGACGACCAACAATTACGTTCTCTTTCAGACCACGTAGGTCATCACGCTTACCAGAAACCGCAGCTTCTGTTAGTACGCGAGTTGTCTCCTGGAACGATGCCGCAGAGATGAACGACTCAGTCGCTAGAGATGCCTTAGTAATACCTAGTAGCTCACGCTCGAAACGTGCTGGCTCTTTGCCTTCAGCTTCTAGGTTACGGTTAGCAATCTTAACTTGTGAGTATTCAACTTGCTCACCAGGTAGGAACTCAGAGTCACCAGCGTGAGTAATTGTACACTTACGTAGCATTTGACGAACGATAGTCTCGATGTGCTTATCGTTAATCTTAACGCCTTGTAGACGGTAAACTTCTTGTACTTCGTTAGCGATGTACTGAGTTACAGCGTGTACGCCACGTAGACGTAGGATGTCATGTGGAGACTCTGGACCATCTGCGATCACGTCACCACGTTCAACACGCTCACCTTCAAATACGTTCAACTGACGATGCTTAGGAATCATCTCTTCGTAAGTATCACCGCTGTCGCGAGTGATAACTAGACGACGCTTACCTTTCGTTTCTTTACCGAAGCTCACAGTACCTGTGTGCTCAGCAAGGATCGCAGGCTCTTTAGGCTTACGAGCTTCGAATAGGTCAGCTACGCGTGGTAGACCACCGGTGATATCTTTGTTACCGCCAGATTTCTGAGGGATACGAGATAGTGTGTCACCAATGCCAACTTCAGCGCCATCTTCGATGTTTACAATCGCTTTACCAGGTAGGAAGTAGTGAGCTGGCATTTCTGTACCAGGGATCATTACATCGTTACCTTGCTCATCAACAAGTTTGATAGCTGGACGCATATCTTTACCTGCTGCTGGGCGAGCTGCTGGGTCAGTTACTTCGCTTGAAGATAGACCTGTTAGGTCATCTGTTTGACGAGAAACTGTAACACCGTCGATCATGTCTACGAACTGGATGCGACCTGCCACTTCAGTGATGATTGGCATGGTGTGCGCTTCCCAGTTAGCAACAACTTCACCAGCTGTTACTGCGTCGTTGTCGCCTTTGCTCAGCATCGAACCGTAAGGAAGTTTGTGCTTCTCTTTAGTACGACCGAATTCATCAATGATAGTTAGCTCAGATGCACGAGACGTGATTACTAGCTTCTTATCTTTGTTGATTACGAACTTAGCGTTGTGCAGTTTAACTGTACCAGTTGTCTTCGCTTGGATGCTGTTCTCTGCTGCTGCAGTAGATGCTGCACCACCGATGTGGAACGTACGCATCGTAAGCTGTGTACCCGGTTCACCGATAGACTGAGCAGCGATAACACCTACTGCTTCACCTTGGTTCACTAGGTGACCACGTGCTAGGTCACGACCGTAACACTGTGCACAACAACCGAAGTCAGAATCACAAGTAACTACAGAGCGCACTTTCATGCTGTCTACTGAGTTCTCTTCCATGATCTGACACCACTTCTCATCAATTAGAGTGTTACGTGGGATCAGAACATCTTCTGTACCTGGCTTAAGAACGTCTTCAGCTACTACACGACCTAGCGCTAGCTCAGTTAGTGCAACTTTAACATCACCACCCTCGATGTGAGGCATCATGTCAACACCCTCGTGAGTGCCACAGTCATGTTCAGTTACAACAACGTCTTGAGCAACGTCTACTAGACGACGAGTTAGGTAACCCGAGTTCGCTGTTTTCAGTGCCGTATCCGCAAGACCCTTACGAGCACCGTGCGTTGAGATAAAGTACTGAAGTACGTTTAGACCTTCTTTAAAGTTCGCAGTGATCGGCGTTTCGATGATCGAACCATCCGGACGAGCCATCAGACCACGCATACCAGCTAGCTGACGAATCTGAGCTGCAGAACCACGAGCACCCGAGTCAGCCATCATGTAGATGCTGTTAAACGATTCTTGTTGCTCTTCTTCACCGTCACGGTTAACTACCGTTTCCGATGAAAGGTTTGCCATCATCGCTTTCGCTACGCGATCGTTGGTCGATGCCCAGATATCGATAACTTTGTTGTATCGTTCGCCCGCAGTAACAAGACCAGATTGGTATTGTTCCTGGATTTCACGTACTTCTTCTTCCGCTTCTGCGATTTCAGTGTACTTAGCTGGCGGTACAACCATATCGTCGATACCAACAGATACACCAGATAGTGCCGCGTATGCGAAACCTGTGTACATGATTTGGTCAGCGAAGATTACAGTGTCTTTCAGACCTAGTTTACGGTACGCCTCGTTTAGTAGGTTAGAGATTTGCTTCTTACCTAGCTTTTGGTTAACGATGCTGTACGGTAGACCAGCTGGCACGATTTGCCATAGCATTGCACGACCGATAGTTGTATCAACCATCTTAGTCTCTGTTGTGCTGTTGCCGTCTTCGTCTACAACTGTTTCTGTAATACGTACTTTAACGCGTGCGTGAAGTTCAGCTTGCTTAGTGCGGTATGCTTTCTCAGCCTCTGCTGGGCCAGAAAGGTACATGCCTTCACCTTTCACGTTGATCTTGTCACGAGTCATGTAGTACAGACCCAATACAACGTCCTGAGAAGGTACGATGATCGGATCACCTGACGCTGGCGACAGAATGTTGTTTGTCGACATCATCAGTGTACGAGCTTCAAGCTGTGCCTCTAGAGTTAGAGGTACGTGAACCGCCATTTGGTCACCATCGAAGTCCGCGTTGTACGCCGCACACACTAGTGGGTGTAGCTGAATCGCTTTACCTTCGATTAGTACTGGTTCGAACGCCTGGATACCTAGACGGTGAAGTGTAGGTGCACGGTTCAATAGTACTGGGTGTTCACGGATTACTTCGTCTAGGATATCCCAAACTACCGCTTCTTCACGCTCTACCATCTTCTTAGCAGCTTTGATTGTAGTCGCAAGACCACGAGTCTCTAGCTTGCTGTAGATAAATGGTTTGAATAGCTCAAGTGCCATCTTCTTAGGAAGACCACACTGGTGTAGACGAAGGTATGGACCTACTGTGATTACAGAACGGCCAGAGTAGTCTACACGTTTACCTAGAAGGTTCTGACGGAAACGACCTTGTTTACCCTTGATCATATCAGCAAGAGATTTCAGAGGACGTTTGTTAGAACCTGTGATCGCACGACCACGACGACCGTTATCTAGTAGCGCATCAACAGACTCTTGCAGCATACGTTTTTCGTTACGTACGATGATGTCCGGAGCAGCTAGCTCTAGAAGACGCTTCAAACGGTTGTTACGGTTGATCACACGACGGTATAGGTCGTTCAGATCTGAAGTCGCAAAACGACCGCCATCTAGTGGTACTAGAGGACGTAGATCTGGCGGAAGAACTGGAAGTACAGTCAGGATCATCCACTCTGGGTTGTTACCAGATTGAATAAACGCTTCTACCAGTTTCAGGCGCTTAGTGACTTTCTTACGCTTAGTTTCAGAGTTAGTTGTTTCTAGCTCTTCGCGCATTTGTTCAGCTTCAGCGTGCATATCCATAGAACCTAGTAGGTCCTTGATAGCTTCTGCACCCATCTTAGCAGTGAACTCGTCGCCCCACTCTTCTAGACGATCCAGATACTCTTCTTCAGTAAGCATCTGAGATTTTTCTAGATCAGTCATACCTGGTTCAGTTACTACGTACATTTCGAAGTAAAGAACACGCTCGATATCACGTAGTGGGATATCCATTAGTAGACCGATACGAGACGGTAGCGATTTTAGGAACCAGATGTGAGCTACTGGTGATGCTAGTTCGATGTGGCCCATACGGTCACGACGAACTTTAGTTTGTGTAACTTCTACACCACACTTCTCACAGATAACACCACGGTGCTTCAGGCGCTTGTATTTACCACAAAGACATTCGTAGTCTTTAACTGGACCAAAGATACGCGCACAGAAAAGACCATCGCGCTCAGGTTTGAACGTACGATAGTTGATCGTTTCAGGTTTTTTAACTTCACCGAAAGACCATGAACGGATCATGTCCGGAGAAGATAGACCGATTTTGATAGCATCAAATTCTTCGGTCTTATGCTGTGCTTTTAGAAAGTTTAATAAGTCTTTCACAATCAGCTCCTGTAAGGAGTTAAAAGGAGCTCACTCGCTAAAGTGAGCACCTTCTACCAAATAATCGCTTTTTGGTTCTCTCAACCTTGGTCAAGAGAAAAGAGATTACTCTTCGTCTTCTAGCTCGATGTTGATACCTAGCGAGCGAATCTCTTTCAACAGTACGTTGAACGATTCTGGCATACCAGGTTCCATGCTGTGGTTACCGTCTACGATGTTTTTGTACATCTTAGTACGGCCGTTAACGTCATCCGACTTAACCGTTAGCATTTCTTGTAGAGTGTAAGCAGCACCGTATGCTTCTAGTGCCCATACTTCCATCTCACCGAAACGCTGACCACCGAACTGAGCTTTACCACCAAGTGGTTGCTGAGTTACTAGGCTGTACGAACCAGTAGAACGAGCGTGCATCTTGTCATCAACAAGGTGGTTCAGTTTCAGCATGTACATGTAACCTACAGTTACAGGACGCTCAAACTGGTCACCCGTGCGACCATCAAACAGTTTTAGCTGACCAGATTCTGGTAGGTCTGCTAGTTTCAGTAGCGCTTTAATAGACGCTTCTGGTGCACCGTCAAATACTGGAGTCGCGATTGGTAGACCGCCACGTAGGTTCTTGATCAGAGTACGAACTTCGTCATCAGATAGAGAAGCAATGTCTACTTTCTGACGAGTTTCGCCTAGATCGTAAACTTTTTGTAGGAACTCGCGGAATTTCGCTAGTTCTTGCTGCTCTTTAACCATCTGGTTGATCTTGTCACCGATACCTTTCGCTGCCAGACCTAAGTGTACTTCTAGGATCTGACCGATGTTCATACGCGAAGGTACACCCAGTGGGTTAAGTACGATGTCTACAGGCTGACCTTTCTCATCGTATGGCATGTCTTCAACAGGGTTGATCTTAGAGATTACACCCTTGTTACCGTGACGACCCGCCATCTTATCACCAGGCTGGATGCGACGTTTAACCGCTAGGTAAACCTTAACGATCTTCAGTACGCCAGGTGCTAGATCATCACCTTGAGTGATCTTGCGACGCTTAGTTTCGAATTTCTTATCGAAGTCAGCTTTTAGCTCGTCCCACTGCTCAGCAAGTTGCTCAAGCTGTGATTGTAGTGCATCGTCTTCTAGCGTTAGTTCTAGCCACTTCTTACGATCAGTCGTGTCTAGTTTCGCTTCAGAGTAACCACCATCGATCAGTACAGCTTTAACGCGGTTTAGAAGGCCACCCTCAAGAATCTGGAATTCTTCAGTTAGGTCTTTCTTCGCTTCTTTAAGCTGCATTTGTTCGATTTCAAGCGCACGCTTGTCTTTCTCTACGCCATCGCGAGTGAAGACTTGAACGTCGATAATCGTACCTGATACAGAGTTAGGTACACGTAGTGAAGTATCTTTAACGTCAGATGCTTTCTCACCGAAGATTGCACGTAGTAGCTTCTCTTCAGGCGTTAGCTGAGTTTCACCTTTAGGTGTTACTTTACCAACTAGGATGTCGCCACCCTTAACTTCAGCACCGATGTAAACGATACCTGACTCGTCTAGTTTAGACAGAGCAGATTCACCTACGTTTGGAATATCAGCTGTGATCTCTTCAGAACCAAGCTTAGTATCACGCGCCACACAAGTAAGTTCTTGGATGTGGATAGTCGTGAAACGGTCTTCTTGAACTACGCGCTCAGATACTAAGATCGAGTCTTCGAAGTTGTAACCGTTCCAAGGCATGAACGCGATACGCATGTTTTGACCAAGCGCTAGTTCACCAAGGTCTGTTGAAGGACCATCAGCAAGAACGTCACCGCGTGATACAGGTTCACCTGGCATCACACATGGGCGCTGGTTAATACATGTGTTCTGGTTAGAACGTGTGTATTTAGTCAGGTTGTAGATGTCGATACCAGCTTCGCCTGGTACTAGCTCTTCTTCGTTCACTTTAACAACGATACGAGAAGCATCTACTGACTGGATTACACCACCACGTTTCGCAACTGCAGTTACACCTGAGTCAACTGCTACGTTACGTTCAATACCAGTACCAACAAGCGGTTTGTCAGCTTTCAGTGTTGGAACTGCCTGACGTTGCATGTTCGCACCCATCAATGCACGGTTCGCATCATCGTGTTCTAGGAACGGGATAAGCGATGCAGCGATAGATACAACCTGGTTTGTCGCAACGTCCATGTACTGAGCGTGCTCACGAGGGTGTAGACCAGATTCACCTTTTTGACGAGCTGTGATCAGCTCATCTGCAAAACCGCCTTCTTCAGTTAGCGCAGCGTTAGCCTGTGCGATAACGAATTGGCCTTCTTCGATTGCAGATAGGTAATCTACTTCGTCTGTAACAACGCCATCTACAACGCGACGGTATGGTGTCTCTAGGAAACCGTACTCGTTACAACGCGCAAACGCAGATAGAGAGTTGATCAGACCGATGTTTGGACCTTCCGGCGTTTCGATAGGACATAGACGACCGTAGTGCGTTACGTGTACGTCACGTACTTCGAAGCCAGCACGTTCACGAGTTAGACCGCCAGGACCCAATGCAGAAATACGACGCTTGTGCGTTACTTCTGATAGCGGGTTGTTTTGGTCCATGAACTGTGAAAGCTGTGAAGAGCCAAAGAATTCTTTAACAGCTGCAGAGATTGGTTTCGCGTTGATCAGGTCTTGAGGCATGATTGCGTCAAGATCGCCTAGGCTTAGACGCTCTTTAACTGCACGCTCAACACGTACTAGACCTACACGGAACTGGTTCTCAGCCATTTCGCCTACAGAACGGATACGACGGTTGCCAAGGTGGTCGATATCGTCCACTTCGCCTTTACCGTTACGGATCGCGATAAGCTTCTTCATCACTTCAACGATATCTAGCTCGTCAAGTGTGCCTTGCTCTTGAGCATCTTCACGGCCGATAGAGCTGTTGAACTTCATACGACCAACAGTCGATAGATCGTAACGCTCTTCAGAGAAGAATAGGCTTTCGAATAGTGCTTCTGCAGCTTCTTTTGTTGGTGGCTCGCCAGGGCGCATCATGCGGTAGATTTCTACCAATGCAGAAATACGATCAACAGTGCTGTCGATACGTAGTGTTTCTGACATGAATGGACCGTGGTCTAGATCGTTGGTGAACAACGTTTCTAGTGATTTGTGGCCAGCCTGAGATAGGTTCGCTAGTGCTTCCAGGCTAATTTCCTGGTTAGCGTTAACAATGATCTCGCCTGTTGCTTCGTTGATGTAATCTTTCGATGCAACTTTACCAACGATGTACTCAACTGGTACTTCGATGTGATCAACGCCATCTTTTTCTAGTTGGCGGATATGACGAGCTGTTACGCGACGACCTTGCTCAACGTAAGTTTTACCGTTCGCTTCGATGTCGAATGACGCAGTTTCACCACGTAGACGATCAGGAACCAACTCCATTAGTAGAGTTTGGTCTTTCACTTCGAAGTTCACTTTTTCGAAGAAGATATCTAGGATTTCTTCTGACGTTTTACCAAGTGCACGAAGGATGATCGAAGCTGGTAGCTTACGACGGCGGTCAATACGTACGTATAAGTTATCCTTAGGGTCGAACTCAAAGTCTAACCATGAGCCACGGTAAGGAATAACACGTGCGTTGTATAGAACTTTACCTGAAGAGTGGGTCTTACCCTTATCGCTGTCGAAGAACACGCCTGGGCTTCGGTGCAGCTGGGATACGATAACCCTCTCGGTACCGTTAATTACGAAGGTACCATTGTCTGTCATAAGCGGAATTTCGCCCATGTAGACTTCTTGTTCTTTAATGTCTTTTACAGTACCTGCTGGCGCGTCTTTATCAAAGATTACTAGACGTAGTTTTACGCGTAGTGGCTTTGAGTAAGTTACACCGCGGATTTGACATTCTTTAACGTCAAAAACTGGCTCACCAAGACGGTAGCTAACGTATTGCAGCTCAGAATTGCCGTTGTAGCTCTGAATTGGGAATACAGAACGGAAAGCAGCTTCAAGACCGTATTGACCTTCAGGATCCTGTTCGATGAATTTGTCGAACGAATCGAGCTGGATCGATAGCAGGTATGGAATGTCCAAAACTTGTGGACGAGTACCAAAGTCCTTACGGATGCGCTTTTTCTCGGTATAAGAGTAAACCATGGGGTTCCTCAGCTCGCTGATAAGTGACCCAAACCGTCCGCCCGCACCTAGTTACTTAAGGGGGGTAAGGGACAGTGACTAAATAGCTGTTTACTGTAGTGACATCTCATTGCGTAGGAATGAAATGTTTTTTGCATGGACATGAGACGCTTAAACAGCGGGAAAATTCGCTCATGCCCTACAGCGCAAAAAGGCCGGTGGTTAAAAAACCACCAGCCATTAGCCGTTAGGCTATGAAATTAAGTAATAATTACTTAATTTCAACAGAAGCGCCTGCTTCTTCTAGCTGAGCTTTAAGAGCTTCAGCTTCAGCTTTCTCAACGCCTTCTTTTAGAGGTGCTGGAGCGCCGTCTACAAGAGCTTTAGCTTCTTTAAGACCTAGGCCAGTTGCGCCACGTACTGCTTTGATAACAGCAACTTTGTTGCCGCCAGCTGCAGTTAGGATTACGTCAAATTCAGTTTGCTCAGCTGCAGCTTCGCCGCCTGCTGCGCCACCTGCAACTACTGCAGCAGCAGCAGATACACCGAATTTCTCTTCCATAGCTTCGATTAGTTCAACAACTTGCATTACAGACATTTCTGCAACTGCGTCTAGGATTTGCTCGTTAGTAATAGACATAACAATTCTCTTTTAAGTCAACAATAAGTTTATTTTGCAACCAGTAAAAAGCAAGGCTTAAGCCGCTGCTTCTTCTTTTTGATCGCGGATAGCAGCGATAGTACGTACCAGCTTGCCAGCAGAAGCTTCTTTCATGCACATCATTAGGCGTGCGATTGCTTCGTCGTAAGTTGGTAGTGTTGCTAGTACTTCAGCGTCAGTTAAAGCGCCTTCAAATGCAGCAGCTTTGATCTCGAAGTCTTTGTTCTCTTTAGCGAAGTCTTTGAAAAGACGCGCTGCAGCACCTGGGTGCTCGTTAGAGAACGCGATTAGAGTAGGACCAGTGAAAGTGTCAGTTAGACACTCGTAGTCTGTACCCTGAACCGCACGACGTGCTAGAGTGTTACGCACGACTTTCATGTAAACACCCGCTTCGCGAGCTTGTTTACGTAGAGAAGTCATCGCGCCAACTTCAACGCCACGAGAATCAGCTACAACTGCAGAAAGTGCACCACTGGCAGCTTCGTTGACTTCAGCAACAATTGCTTTTTTGTCTTGAAGGTTTAAAGCCATCTTGGATTTACTCCTGGTTGTCGTTACACCACTCACTATCATCACGACAGTGAGAGCTATTGAGGTGCATTCCCAGAAGAAAGTTAACTATTTACATAGAGCTTTCTGTCAGTTCGGGCACCATCTACGTAGGATGATTAAGTTTGTTTTGAGAACAAACACCTACGGTCTTGGACGGAGACTGGGTCTTAATTCATTTCGAACTAGGAGACAGTTCAAAGAACCAATGTTCAGCCCCAACCACAAATATTAGGCGCAAAATTATACACAAATTTTGCGCCTAAGCAAATAAATTATGCTTGAGTGTTCAGGCTAGCCTGATCAACAGCAACACCAGCACCCATAGTAGTAGAGATGCTTACTTTCTTCAGGAAAGTACCTTTCGCTGAAGATGGCTTAGCTTTCTTCAGAGCAACTAGAAGAGCTTCTAGGTTTTCTTTGATCTGCTCAGCAGAGAAGTTTGCTTTACCGATAGTAGTGTGGATGATGCCGTTTTTGTCGTTACGGTAACGAACCTGACCAGCTTTAGCGTTCTTAACCGCTTCAGCAACGTTAGGAGTTACAGTACCAACTTTAGGGTTTGGCATTAGACCGCGAGGACCTAGGATAGTACCTAGTTGACCTACAACGCGCATTGCATCTGGAGAAGCAACAACTACGTCGAAGTTCATTTCGCCTTTCTTAACTTGCTCAGCAAGATCTTCCATACCTACGATGTCTGCGCCAGCTTCTTTAGCTGCTTCAGCGTTTGCACCTTGAGTGAACACTGCAACGCGGATTTCGCGGCCAGTACCGTGAGGTAGTACAGTTGCACCACGTACGTTCTGGTCAGATTTACGAGCATCGATGCCTAGGTTAACAGCAACGTCTACAGACTCAACGAATTTAGCAGTAGCTAGTTCTTGAAGAAGAGCAACAGCTTCGTTGATTTCGTATTCTTTAGTTACGTCAACTTTTTCGCGGATTACGCGCATGCGCTTAGTTAGTTTTGCCATCTTATTAACCCTCTACCACTAGGCCCATTGAACGAGCAGTACCAGCGATAGAACGCTTCATCGCTTCGATGTCAGCACCAGTCATATCAGCAGCTTTAGTTTCTGCGATTTCTTGGATTTGAGCGTCAGTTACAGTGCCCACTTTTTCAGTGTTTGGACGACCAGAACCAGACTTAACGCCAGCAGCTTTCTTAAGAAGAACAGCAGCAGGTGGAGTCTTAGTTACGAACGTGAAAGAACGGTCGCTGTATACTGTAATAACTACTGGAGTTGGTAGACCTTTCTCAATAGATTCTGTTTTTGCGTTGAACGCTTTACAGAATTCCATGATGTTCACACCGTGTTGACCTAGAGCAGGACCAACTGGTGGACTTGGGTTCGCAGCGCCAGCAGCAACTTGTAGCTTGATGTAAGCTTCAACTTTCTTAGCCATGATATTTCCTAAAGTTTGGGTTCAAACGCTAGTCTGCTGACCAGCTCCCCGTTTACGTAAAATCTCTTTACTTCATGAGAAGTAAAAAGGCGCGAAATTATAGTCATAATTCGCGCCTTAGACAACCCTTAAAAAGGTGTTTTTTTAATCAAGTTTTTCAACTTGACCAAATTCAAGCTCAACTGGTGTTGCACGACCAAAGATCGATACAGACACTTTCAGGCGGCTCTTCTCGTAATCCACTTCTTCAACAGTACCATTGAAGTCAGCAAATGGACCCTCGTTAACACGTACCACTTCACCCGCTTCGTACATTGTACGAGGACGAGGAGACTCACTCGCTTTCTCGAGACGGTTAAGAATCGCGTCAGCTTCTTTATCTGTGATAGGTGCTGGACGGTCTGAGGTACCACCAATGAAGCCCATGACACGCGGCACACTGCGTACTAGGTGCCATGATTCATCGTTCATAATCATCTGAACAAGGACGTAGCCTGGGAAAAACTTACGTTCAGATTTACGACGCTGACCCGCGCGCATTTCCACTACTTCTTCAGTAGGAACTAGTACTTCACCGAATAGCTCTTCCATAGCGTGCATTTTGATATGCTCACGTAGAGACTGAGCTACACGACCTTCAAATCCAGAGAAGGCTTGAACTACATACCAGCGTTTTTTTGGAGCTTCACTCATGAATCACTACCCTCTATACCCCAGTTGCTAGAGCAACTAAACGAACCATGATGCCGTCAATTCCCCATAGCACTAGAGCCATTACAATACTTACAGCTAAAACAATCAGTGTCGTTTGCATGGTTTCTTGGCGTGTAGGCCAAACAACCTTACGAACTTCCATACGAGATTCTTTTGCAAAACTGATCGCTGCTTTACCTTTAGTCGTTGTCGCAGCAACGCCTAGGGCAGCTGCAATAAGAACAACAACGCCTGCAGCACGAACAACTACAGACATTTCACCATACAGGTAATTACCCACAACAGCGGCCGCTGCCAATACGAAAGCGGCAATCCACTTAAACGTATCTGCTGCGTTTGAGCTATCAGGAGTTTCAGCATTATTTGCTTTCATAAACCAACCTGTCACAAGTCTTAATATAGACGACAATAACCCCGCTGTTGCAGGGCAAACTCCATATCGCTGATAAAATCAGCGTTACTCTCTTAAGATTAAGCCTCTCCGCTTAATCTTGCTCTACTCTCAACCAAATTTTGAACAAGAAAACAGCTAAAATAATATTGAGTGCAGAAAAAGGGCATCAAATGATGCCCTTTTTGATACTGGTTCGTCAAATCTAATTCAAGATTTTCCGAAGACATTCGTTTAATTCGTTAAGAATTAGTCGAAGATCTTAGCAACAACACCAGCACCTACAGTACGGCCACCTTCACGGATAGCGAAACGTAGGCCTTCATCCATAGCGATAGGAGCGATTAGCTCAACT
>NZ_JAHGAC010000043.1:0-741 GCF_030248355.1 Vibrio sp. B172a
AAGGTGCTCGTTTCTGTGACCTCGACGTTAGATGCGTTGGTCCCCGTCACCACCACGTTGTAGGTGCCATTTGGCTCTCCACTGATGTCCATCGCGTTGCTCGTCCAAGCCCCACCGTTTTGCACCGTGGCATTGCTGCTCACGATAGGCGTTTCACTGCCTTGCGCTTTGATTTCTACGTTCACCGTTTGGCCATCAAAGCGTGTTGACGTCCCCGCAATCTGCAATGAGGCCGCATTCGTGCCATCTACATTGCCTACTGGTGTGATCGCCAAGATTGGCGTGATTGGCATCGAGTGGCTGCTGTCATCTGCGCCTGTGTTACCAGACAAATCTTGATAGTCTTTCACCACCAAGCCTACGGTCAGTTCTGACGTGACGGGCACGACAACGTCACCAGTCCAGACTTTCGCATCCGCTGTCTTGGTCAGTGTGAAGGCGGAACCACCCAGCTCTGCACTCGCTGCTTGCAGCGCTTTATCAAACTCCAGTGTGACCGTGACATTTTGCCCTTCCAACTGGTGCGTTGGATTGAAGGTCGCACTAGTCAAGGTTGGCAATGCCTGCGATAGCGTTAAGGTACTCGTTTCTGTGACCTCGACGTTAGATGCGTTGGTCCCCGTCACCACCACGTTGTAGGTGCCATTTGGCTCTCCACTGATGTCCATCGCGTTGCTCGTCCAAGCCCCACCGTTTTGCACCGTGGCATTGCTGCTCACGATAGGCGTTTCACTGCCTTGC
>NZ_JAHGAC010000044.1:0-24226 GCF_030248355.1 Vibrio sp. B172a
TCTCGCTTCTCGCTTCTCGTTTCCCAAAAACAAAAAAGGCCGATACCTAAGTATCAGCCTTTGTTTTAAGCCTAATTATTTTTAGTGATGTTCACGGTTGTAGATGCACAGCATATCTAGGTAAGCGCTAACTAGCGTTGATAGCTCAGCTTCGCTCTTAGAGCGGTTCGCTTGTACGAAAATAGAGTAGCAAATACCGTGGAACAGATTCGCCAAATGTTCCGGTTCATGTTGGTCACAAACTTCACCACGTTCGATCGCTTTGATGAACATGTTTTGCACCAATAGTTGGTTTGTGCGGTTTGTGGTCACGAATAATGGCCATACTTCATCACGTGTCGATGCGCTCCATTCGAACCAAACCTTCAGCCAATGGCAATCTTGGCTTACTAGCTCAATCATTGCATTAGTGATGTTGGCGATGTTTTCGCGTGCATGGATGTCTAAGTCGATGTTATCAGACAAGAAGTTCGAGAATTGACGGACAACGTGGTTCAGAACTTCATCCACTAAGTCTTCACGAGTAGGGAAGTAGTTAAATACTGTCGCAACAGAAACTTGAGCGATCTCTGCAATATCTGCGTGACCACCACGACCAATGCCGCGACGAGCAAATACTTCAAGAGCGATTTCCATCAGTTGCTGTTTACGTTTTAGAGGGGAAAGCCTAGTACGAGGTCTCTTTGCTATTGAGTCCATATCCATTTTCCTTGCCATTTGAGTTGATGTTTTGGGGATGATCCCCTAATTGATTATTTTAATAGTTGCTTAAAGCATTGATGAGTGTAATGGTGCATATGTGCAAGGTCAACATCTGATGCGTAATTTATAGACAGTAATGTCATTATTGATGTTTCATTCAACTAGATAAGTTCTAAAATTAAGACTTTCATCCAAGAATTCAATGGAATGGGAAGCGGCTTTTAACCCATGGTGCGGGGTGTTACACTACACGCCGCAAGATAAGGTGATCGTTTGCGTACGACCAACCTCAACCCACAAAGAAAATTGAGCACAGTATGAAACATACAATAGAAGTGATGATTTCTGAGCAAGAAGTTCAGGAACGTATTCGTGAATTAGGCAAACAAATTACTGAACGTTACCAAGGTAGCGAAGATCTGGTAATGGTTGGTTTGCTGCGTGGTTCATTTGTATTTATGGCAGATTTGGCTCGTGCAATCGAACTGACTCACCAAGTCGACTTTATGACCGCTTCTAGCTACGGCAACACAATGGAAAGCTCTCGTGACGTGCGTATCCTGAAAGACCTAGATGACGACATCAAAGGCAAAGACGTACTGATCGTAGAAGACATCATCGACACAGGTAACACACTGAACAAGATCCGTGAAATCCTATCTCTACGCGAGCCTAAGTCTATTGCGATTTGTACACTGCTAGACAAGCCGTCACGTCGTGAAGTTGAAGTGCCAGTTGATTACGTTGGTTTTGCTATTCCTGATGAGTTCGTTGTTGGTGTGGGTATCGACTACGCTCAGAAATACCGTCACCTACCGTTCATCGGCAAAGTGGTACCTCAAGAGTAATCATTACTCTTTTGCAAAGAATACAAAAACGCCCGTTAATCATTTAACGGGCGTTTTTTTATTCAGTCTGGCTGATACTTCTCAACTCATCGACACAGTAGTTTGTTATCTGTGTTCAGGATAGTAGAGAGTGCTTTTTGGTAAGACGCTTCCACCGTTTCTTTCGAGTTTGAGCGAATACCCAAGTACTCTAAGCGGCCATCTTCAATCCCATAAACCACGCCATGAATCTCTACGTCTTGTCCGCGCTCCCATGCATTTTGCATGATGGTCGAGTTACCCAAGTTGTAAACTTGCTCTGCAACGTTGATTTCACCAAGTTTGTCAGCTCGGTCTTCAAGCGGCATTTGGTCTAGGTAAGGGCGGTGTTTAAAGTAAAGATCACGAATGTGAAGTAGCCAGTTGTTGATGAGGCCAAGTTGAGGGTTATCGATTGCAGCGTTGACGCCGCCACAGCCGTAGTGACCACAGACAATAATGTGCTTCACTTTTAATACGTCGACCGCGTATTGCACCACAGATAGGCAGTTTAGGTCGGTGTGGATGACCTGGTTTGCAACATTTCGGTGAACAAATAACTCGCCTGAGAACAGCCCTGTTAGTCGCTCTGCAGGAACACGACTGTCTGAACAACCAATCCATAGAAAGTCGGGCTTTTGACCTTCCGCTAGTTTTGCGAAATATTCTGGGCGATCAGATTTGATTTCTTCTGACCACTTAGAGTTATTTTCGAATAATTGTTTAATTTCCGGCATCTGACATCTACTTCCCTAAAAATTAAAAAAACCAACCACTCACCAGTGCTTATAAAGCGATCAGCGCTGTAACTATACACAATGTTACAATTTCGATCCCGTTAAATATTCATTCAAGATGACTCATCTGACTAGTTCTCGCTGTGAAAATCATAAAATATGCAGACATCATTCAGTATGCGAATAAACCTAGCGAATTCGTGGTTTTATTGTGTTTTTTTCTTTGACGAAATATTTGTTAGATTGATGGCATTTTGTCTTTTTAATGCAGGGAGCAAATTCAATGTTCGGTAGTCGCTTTAAGGATATCAACTTGAAAGGGGATCTGTTTGGTGGCGTCACCACGGCCATTATTTCACTTCCTCTTGCGTTAGCCTTTGGTGTCGCTTCTGGTGCTGGCGCAGAAGCAGGCTTATGGGGCGCGATCATGGTGGGGCTTTTTGCTTCGCTGTTTGGTGGCTCAAACACCCTGATATCGGAACCAACCGGTCCAATGACAGTGATCATGACCGCTGTACTGACCAGCATGATGGCCAAGTACCCTGAAACGGGGATGGCAATGACCTTTACCGTTGTAATGATGGCGGGGGCATTCCAGATTGTGCTCGGTACATTAAAGCTCGGTAAGTACGTTACGCTGATGCCTTACAGTGTCATCTCCGGCTTTATGTCGGGTATCGGTGTCATTTTGATTATCTTGCAACTTTCGCCCCTGTTAGGCCATGCCGCGCCCTCTGGTGGGGTTATCGGGACGTTATCGGCACTGCCAGACACCATTTCTAACCTGAAGTTTAGCGAGTTGTTTTTGGGCTTGCTGACGCTAGGTATCCTGTTTTTCTTCCCTAAGCAGTACCGTAAATACGTTCCAGCTCAGTTAGTGGCATTGGTTGCCGTCACCTTGCTTTCGGTCATCCTATTTGATGCTGAAGATATTCGCCGAATTGGTGAAATCCCAGCAGGTTTGCCGTCTTTAGTTGTGCCGCATATTGATCCTGCGATGTTTACCGAAATGGTCATTGATGCCTTAGTGCTGGGCACATTAGGTTGTATTGATACCTTACTCACGGCTGTTATTGGTGACTCTTTGACGCGTAAAGAGCACGACTCAGACAAGGAATTGCGCGGCCAAGGCTTGGCGAACATGATCTCTGGTCTGTTTGGTGCTCTGCCAGGTGCTGGTGCGACAATGGGAACGGTAACCAACATTCAAGTTGGCGCCCGCTCGCCTTTATCTGGTGTGATTCGTGCTTTGATTTTGGCGCTGGTGGTATTAGTTGCAAGTGGATTAACCGAGCCGATTCCGATGGCGGTACTGGCGGGTATTGCGGTGTATGTTGGCTTTAACATTCTTGACTGGAGCTTTATTCAACGCGCGCACAAGGTCAGCTTCCCGGGCATGGCCGTGATGTATGGCGTAATGCTATTAACGGTGTTTGTTGATTTGATTGTCGCCGTTGGCCTTGGCGTATTTATCTCTAACATCATCATCATTGAACGTTTGAGCCGTGAACAAGCACGCCAAGTTAAGGCGATCAGTGATGCGGATGAAGATGATGTACCGCTGACAGACAGCGAGCGAGGGCTGTTAGACAGAGCCAATGGTAAAGTGTTGTTCTTCTATCTTTCTGGGCCAATGATCTTCAGCGTTTCGAAGGCGATTTCGCGTCAGCACTCCAGTATCTCGGATTACGAAGTGATGATTCTCGACCTGACGGATGTCCCTATGATTGATGTGACCGTTGGCTTGGCGCTAGAGAACGCCATTAAAGATGCTTTGGATGCAGAGTGTGAAGTTTATTTACTGTGTCCAAACCAACGTACGCGTGAGCAGTTAGAGAAATTCCACGTGATTGATTTGGTACCTTATGAGAACACCTACAAGTTCCGCTACGAAGCATTGAATGCAGCGGTAAAACATGTAGAAACCGATGAACATCAAATGCTAACCATGTAGTTTAAGTGACTTATTTAAAAGCGCTACCAGAGAGATTTGGTGGCGCTTTTTAGTAAATGGAATCGAGGATTTATAGTTATTTCTAATTTTATAGAAAGGTTTATTTGTATTCATCGTTATTCAACGATAAACTAATTCAACTTCAGTGCAATACCGCTTTCGACTCTTAAGTCGCTATCAATGATCCCCAACGGTATTGGCATTCACGATTCATCAACAGATGGCAATTATTACGCAATGTACGCATTAGAAATTGAACAGCTTCGCAAGACCTATGCGGGCGGATTTGAAGCGTTGAAGGGCATCAGCTTACAAGTCGAAAAAGGTGACTTCTACGCGCTTCTAGGGCCGAATGGTGCAGGTAAATCAACCACTATTGGCATTATCTCTTCTTTGGTAAACAAAACCTCGGGTACGACTAAGGTTTTTGGTTACGACATCGATACGCATCTTGAATTAGCGAAGCAGAACCTAGGCTTGGTGCCACAAGAATTCAACTTCAACCAATTTGAAACGGTTGAGCAAATTGTAATGCAGCAAGCGGGCTACTATGGCGTATCCAAAGAGCTTGCTAAAGTTCGCGCGGAAAAATACCTAACCAAGCTCGATTTGTGGGAAAAACGCAAAGAGCGCGCACGTAATTTATCCGGTGGTATGAAGCGTCGCTTGATGATTGCCCGTGCTTTGATGCATGAGCCTCAGCTGTTGATCCTTGATGAACCAACGGCGGGTGTTGATATCGAATTGCGCCGCTCTATGTGGGACTTCTTGAAAGAGATTAACCAAGAGCAGGGCATTACTATCATCCTAACAACCCACTACCTTGAAGAGGCAGAAATGCTGTGTCGCAACATCGGTATCATCAATAAAGGTGAGCTGATCGAGAACACGACGATGAAAGCGCTGCTAGGTAAACTTCGTGTTGAAACCTTTATTCTCGATGTCGAGTTTGAAGGTGAAATGCCGATGTTAGAAGGGGTAAATAGCCAGATGATGGTGAACGGCTCTTTAGAAATTGAGCTGGATAAGAGCCAAGGTTTGAACTCGGTATTTAGTCAGCTTTCTGAGCATGATGTGAAAGTGCTTTCAATGCGTAACAAAGCCAACCGTTTGGAAGAGTTGTTTGTCAGCATTGTACGTGGAGGTAACCAATAATGTATAAGTTGTATTGGACAGCTTTCTGTAGCCTGTTGACCAAAGAGATCAACCGCTTTACTCGTATTTGGGTGCAAACCTTAGTTCCGCCAGCGATCACTATGACGTTGTACTTCATCATCTTCGGTAGCTTGATTGGCTCTCGTATTGGTGAGATGAACGGCTTTAGCTACATGGAATACATCGTGCCGGGTTTGATCATGATGTCGGTGATCACTAACTCGTATTCGAACGTTGCATCGTCATTCTTTAGCTCCAAATTCCAACGCAATATCGAAGAGCTGCTCGTTGCACCGGTACCAAACTACATCATCATCCTTGGTTTTGTTATGGGAGGTGTGGTTCGTGGCCTACTGGTAGGCACCATCGTTACTTTCGTGTCGCTGTTCTTTGTTGATCTGCAAGTTGACCATTGGGGCATTATTATCGCAACGGTGTTTATGACATCTGTTGTGTTCTCATTAGGCGGTTTGATCAATGCGGTGTATGCGAGAACATTTGATGACATCTCAATTATTCCTACGTTTATTTTGACTCCGCTGACCTACCTTGGTGGTGTATTTTACTCAATCAGCCTATTGCCTGAATTCTGGCAAGGCGTGTCTAAGTTGAATCCAATCGTCTACATGGTGAATGCGTTCCGCTACGGTTTCTTAGGTGTGTCTGATGTAGACATTGTCACCTCATTTAGTGTTCTGACCGTATTTGTTATTGCACTTTACGCTGTGGCGCATTACCTCGTGACTAAAGGCATTGGCTTAAGAAGTTAATCCGAACAAAGTTTGAAAGAGCAGCCATAAGAGCTGCTCTTTCTTTATGCACATCGATACATTCCCATACAAATTTTCGACTTCTAACATGCTAGGTTTCATTCAACTGTTGTAAATGCATTTGATGCAAATGAGTGAAGCCATGAATATTGTCCCCTCTCCATCTTTCTCCTTTAAATTGCTTCTTCCTAAATATTGGTCTGTTTGGTTTGCCTTTGGTCTTTTGGCGCTGATCGTCAATCTACTTCCATACTCAGCCTTACGTTTTCTGGGGCGAGGTATCGGCTCGCTTGCGATGCCGGCCATGAAACGTCGTAAAGGCATTGCTAAGCAAAACTTGAAACTCTGTTTTCCCGAATACAGCGCTCAAGAATGCGATGAGTTGGTAAAGACAAACTTTAAATACACGGGTATGGCGCTCATCGAGACAGGAATGGCTTGGTTTTGGCCTGATTGGCGAGTGAAGCGTTTAGCTAAGGTGGTCGGAAAAGAGCGTTTACTTGAGCAAGAGAGAAATGGACGAGGTGTACTAGTGGTTTGTAGTCATCACCTTAACCTGGAAATGACGGCGAGAATCTTTAGCCAGTTTGCTAGAGGTTATGGGGTGTATCGACCGAACTCGAACCCCGTTTATGAATTCGTCCAGCATCGTGGACGAACTCGCTGTGGACACCAAATGATTGATCGAAAAGACGTAAAGTCTATGCTCAAAGTTCTGAAAAATGGTCAGCGATTGTGGTACTTACCGGACCATGATTATGGTGTGAATAATTCTGTTTTTGCACCGTTTTTTGCGGTTGAACAAGCGGCAAGTACGGTGGGTTCGAGCGTGTTGATTGATGCGACTAAGTGCGCTGTGATGTCCGGAGTGACGGTCATGAGCGGAAACCAATATACGCTTTATATCGGTCATGACCTTAGTCAGCACTTTGAGCGACGTAATCCTGTCAAAGCGGCCAGTATTTTGAATCAAGAATTAGAAGGCATGATCAGAAGAGATATTCCTGCATGGATGTGGCTGCACAAGCGATTCAAGACGCGCCCTGAAGGGCTTGAATGCGTTTACTCATAAACTATCCAGCAGACACAAAAAAGGTCGGCGTAGTGCCGACCTTTTCGTTTATGCATTTCGCTTATTCAGCGCTTGCTGAGTTTGCTTCGCTTGATTCTTCTTCTTTGGTTTCTACGACCATATCAACCGTTTGGTTGTCGATTAGGCGTGCTTTACCTAAGAATGCAGACATCAAGATCACCGCTTGAGTGGTCTCTGCAGTAATCGCTTGAAGTGTACGAGCATCACGAATGAAGATTTCATCAGGCTGTAGACCTGCTGCACGCAGTTGGTCGTTCGCATCTTCAATCACAGAAGCATAATCGTCACGGCCGCCGCGCATAGCACTGCTGATCCAACGCATAGTGCGAGCCAGGACTGGAGCACGTTGGCGCTCATCAATCGTCAGCAGACCATTGCGAGAACTCATCGCTAGGCCGTCCATTTCACGTACGGTTGGTACGCCAATGATTTCGATGTCCATTGCTAGGTCATCAACCATCTTGCGAATCACAGCAAGCTGTTGGAAGTCTTTCTCACCAAAGCAAGCCACATCAGGCTGAACGATATTGAACAGCTTGTTTACGATGGTGGTAACACCACGGAAGTGACCTGGGCGAGAAGCGCCTTCAAGGATGGTTGATAAGCCCGGCACGTCAACAAACGTTTGTTTGTCCAAGCCTTCTGGGTAGATGATTTCTGGTGTAGGAGTGAACACCATTTCTACGCCTTCGCCACCTAGTTTGCTTAAATCTTCTTCTAGAGTGCGAGGGTAGTTATTTAAATCGTCTGCACGGTCAAACTGCATCGGGTTTACAAAGATGCTTACGACAACGACATCAGCGTATTCACGAGCTTTACGAACAAGCGTCAAGTGACCTTCGTGTAGATTGCCCATGGTTGGGACAAACGCCACTTTGCGACCTTCACGCTTAAAGGTTTTCACCTGTTCACGAATCGCTGAGATTTCCGCAAAAGTTTGCATGCATTTATCCTCTAGGCAATAGTGTGAGCTGCGTCTGGGAATGCACCGCTTTCGACATCAGCCATGTATTGAGCCACGGCTTTGCGCATATCGCCTGTTTCAGCAAGGAAGTTTTTCGAGAATTTTGGCATGTAGTTCGCCGAAATTCCAAACATATCGTGCATTACAAGAATTTGACCATCAGTTACGTTACCAGCACCGATACCAATCACAGGTACATCAAGTACTTGAGTAATACGATCCGCCAATTCAGCTGGAACACACTCTAGCAAAACAATTTGAGCACCAGCTTCTTGCAGTGCCAGTGCGTCTTTCACCATGCGATCCGCTTTTTCTTGGTCGCGGCCTTGTACTTTGTAACCACCAAAGATGTTTACAGATTGAGGTGTTAGGCCTAGGTGAGCACAAACAGGAACTGCACGTTCAGTTAGCATCTTAACCGTATCAACTAACCAATCGCCGCCTTCGATTTTTACCATATTTGCACCAGCACGCATTAACGTTGCTGCGTTCTCACACGCTTGCTCTGGCGTTGCGTAGCTCATGAATGGCATATCAGCCATCAATAGGCAATTCGGGCTACCAGCGCGTACACAGCGTGTGTGATAAGCAATATCTTCAACGGTTACCGGTAATGTATCGTTTTTACCTTGCAGAACCATGCCTAGAGAGTCACCGACCAATAGAACAGGCATTTCTTGGCTTTCAAAAAGTTGGGCAAAGCTTGCATCGTATGCAGTTGAAGTAGCAAATTTACGACCTTCTTGCTTCCACTTAATCAGGTCGTTAATGGTCATTTTTTTCATTGTTTTATCCTCACTAGGAGTTGGCTATGACTGCCAAATATTGAGGCCGTTACGATCTACTTGTGCAAGTAGTGACGACACCTCGGTCCCGTCTGGGAGTTGTAAACTTGGTGCAATTTCCGCAAGAGGGTAGAGTACGAACTCGCGCTCTCTCATTCCATAGTGTGGAACTGTCAGTCTTTCGGAATCGATCACCTCATTGCCATAAAGAATCATGTCGAGGTCCAAAGTTCTTGGACCCCAGCGTTCATCTTTACGGACACGCCCTTGCTCTTGCTCAATCGCTTGGGTGCAATCGAGCAGTTCAAGAGGCGTCAAATTGGTTTTTATCGCCACAACCGCGTTGATGTAATCCGGTTGGTTTTGCGGTCCCATCGGTGTACTGCTGTAAAGTGATGAAGCCTGCACAAACTCTGAGTTTGGTAATGTTTTAAGGGCTTCGATCGCTTGCTTCGCTTGGCTTACAGGATCAGCCAAGTTACTGCCTACCGCAATGTACGCTGTGATCATGACTTTGGCTTACTCTTTTTCTTGCGGTAAGTTTTACGGCGACGTTGACCGGTTTTAGGCGCTTGGCCGTCTAGGTCTGCTGCCATAGCTTGGCGCATTTCTCGGCCAGCATTTTGGAAAGTTTCCCACCACTTGGCAAGCTTCTGAGTATCACCGCCTTCAATTTCACCGCGCATTTCAAGAAAATCAAAGCCAGCTCTAAATTTGTTGAGCTCCATTAGGCGGAATGCACGTTTACCGTTGCGTCGTGGAAGGCGTAATTGCAGTTGCCAAATTTCACGAATCGTCGCTGTGTGACGGCGCGGAATGGCAATGGTACGAACTTGGTCATCAAGAATGATGTTGCTCGCTTCCATTATGGCATCGTAATGGCACAGGTTACGCTGTTCCATTAGTTTATCTGCCATGGCACATAGCGGGTACCACAGCATCGCTGCAAACATGAACGCAGGATTGATGCGCTTGCCTTCTTCGATTCGCATATCAGTCGAATCAAGCACTAAATCTAGCATTTGTTCGGTATGAGATTCGTAATCTTCAGTGAAGTGCTCAGCAATTACAGGGAACAACTGTTGGAACAGGTTGTATTCGCGCAGTAGGTGATAAGTCTCTAGGCCGTGACCAGATTGAAGCATCTTCAACGATTCTTCGAAAAGACGTGCTGATGGGATATCACGCAGAAGTGGTGCCATCTCTTCAATCGGTGCTGCGGTGTCTTCTTCGATATCGAAGTCGAGTTTCACAGCGAAGCGAACGGCGCGCAGCATGCGCACAGGGTCTTCACGGTAACGGGTTTCTGGGTCACCGATTAGACGAACAAGGCGGTCCTCTAGATCTTCAATGCCACGTGCATAGTCGTGAATAGAGTAATCTGCGATGTTGTAATACATCGAGTTAATCGTGAAGTCACGGCGCTCTGCATCTTCATCAATAGTGCCGTAAACATTGTCACGAAGCAGCATGCCTTCTTTTGACTGCTGGGAAACGTTCTTGTTCTTTTGCTCTTGGTGGTGACCACGGAAGGTCGCAACTTCGATGATGTCTCGGCCAAACATAATGTGGGCAAGACGGAAGCGACGGCCAATCAAACGGCAGTTTCTAAACAGCTGTTTGATTTGTTCTGGTGTCGCGTTAGTTGCGATATCAAAGTCTTTTGGTTTTTGTCCAAGCAGTAAGTCTCGAACCCCGCCACCCACAAGAAAAGCATCGAAACCGGCACCGTTTAGTCGGTATAGCACCTTCAGTGCATTATCACTGATCTGCTTACGCGAAATGTTGTGCTCTTCACGAGTAAGTACATTGAGAGCGAGTTCTGGGATCATGGCAGATTCGCTTGTTGTATTGTCGTTTGTATTCATGTGCATCTGGCAATAACTGGGTTTAATCCAATCTTGCTTTGGTTAGTTTTTATGCCTCTAGGGCCAATTTTGCGGCTAATGATAGCCTACACAGTGCCGTTTGAGAATCACGGTGTGATCTCGATCTCCGCTGGAAGCTGTTGCAAACGCCAATTTTCGCAGCCCCAACGTAGTATTTCGTCTACGTTAGCGGCTCGAATATCTTCAGGAATATCGAATCCTAAAAACGTCATTGCATGCAGCAGAGCTGGCTTCGGATTAGCGACATCAATGGCTGTCGCATGGTTTTGTTTCGACAGTTTGTTGCCATTAGTGTCCATCGCCAATGGTAAATGCAAGTAGCTAACTTCCGGTTGTCCAAGAATTTGGTACAAGCTGATTTGACGACCTGTGGGCTCAATTAAGTCGGCACCACGGACGACTTCAGTCACCCCTTGGTCGATATCGTCTAATACTACCGCAAGATTATAGGCAAATAATCCATCTCGACGTTTAATAATGAAATCTTCATTTACTAACGCCTCAGGAATGGTCATCAAACCATGCTTCTGATCGAGGAAATTGGCGATGGGCTTGGTCATTTTTAGGCGAATCGCACCTTCTTTCAAGCCTTTGTCGCGGCAAGTGCCGAGATAATAACCACCATGTTCTTTTATTTGCTTGCGTGTACATTGGCAATAATAAGCATCGCCATTCTCCAACCACGCATCAATTTGTGCTTGATATAAATGGTGTCGTTCACTTTGATACACCACTTCACCATCCCAGTGGAGTTGATAAGCTTGGAGCGCATTAAGAATATCTTCTGCCGCACCAGGCATTTCTCTCGGAGGGTCAAGATCTTCGATACGAACGAGCCAAGTCCCTTGATTGGCTTTTGCTTGAAAGTAGCTGCCAAGAGCGGCAACTAAGGAACCAAAATGTAACGGTCCTGAAGGGGATGGGGCAAATCGACCTACATAGCGTGTCATGCGTGTATCTCGAAAGTATTCGGGTAAAACTAGAAGTTTAGCGTTAAAAAGCTAGTCAAAACAAAAAGGGAGCCTGAGCTCCCTTTCAATAATCATAATGCGTGGTTGATTAACCTTGCATCTGTTTCTCTTTGATTTCTGCAAGTGTTTTACAGTCAATACAAAGGTCAGCAGTTGGACGCGCTTCTAGGCGACGAACGCCAATCTCTACGCCACAAGATTCACAGAAGCCGAAATCGTCTTCAGTAATTTTGTCTAGAGTCTTTTCGATCTTCTTGATCAGGCGACGCTCACGGTCACGGTTACGCAGTTCTAAGCTGAACTCTTCCTCTTGAGAGGCACGGTCAACTGGATCTGGGAAGTTCGCTGCTTCGTCCTGCATGTGGTGTACAGTGCGATCGACTTCTTCCCTGAGCTGATTACGCCAAGCTGTTAAGATCTTTGTAAAGTGTTCAACCTGCTCTGGTGACATGTATTCTTCACCAGGCTTTTCCTGATATGGCTCCACACCGGCAATGGCTAGGATGCCTATCGTTTTCTTCTTTGATTCTGGCATACAGCATCTCCTACTTACACCTAGTCAACTGCATCGCAGTCAATTTAAGGCGGGTATCTATAGCAAAAAGAGGCGGTGCAGGCAATTACTGAATCGCAAACTTATCGTCAATGTGAAGACGACATCATTTTTTCTCTCAATTGATAAATTCAATAGCAGAGATTAGCTTGACTTCAGTGTTGCTCAGTTCGGCTTTGTAGCAGAGAACTTCTACTCCAGCGTCTTGTGCTTGTTTTAGTAACGTTGAATATTTCGCGTCTATATGGTGCGCCGCAGATACTTTTTCAATACCTGAATGTAAAACAGTGAATAAAAGTATGGCTCTACTTCCAGTTTGTGCCATTTCTGTGAGCTCTCGCAGGTGCTTTTGTCCTCGCGTGGTCACGGCATCAGGGAAATAACCTTGTCCCGATGAACTTTCCTCATCAAGTAGGGTGACGCTCTTCACTTCTATATAACACTTTGATTTATCACTTGCGCTGAGCAAGATATCAATTCGGCTATTTTCATTGCCGTATTTCACTTCAGTTTGAAGTTGGTCATATCCCGACAGTTCCGAAATGACATTATTTTCAATTGCTTCTACCGCTAGTTGATTGGCACGAGCAGTATTTATACAAATACGATGCCCTTGTGGCGTTTCGCTCAGTTCCCAACTGTTTGGGTATTTGCGTTTTGGGTTATCAGAAGTGGAATACCAAACTTTATTGCCCGGAGTGGCACAGCCGGTCATTGCACCGGTGTTTGCGCAGTGGATAGTACGAATTTCACCGTTATCCAATTCGATATCGGCAAGGAAGCGTTTGTAGCGTTTAAGTAGAGTCGCTGACTCTAGAGCAGGTTCGAATTGCATTTGCTTATTTAGCCAAGAGTGTTTTTATGTACAATGTGCCCAACATTACAACATAGGGTATTTCCTTTGTCACAATTGCCGATCGAAGCCGTGATGCCACAATTACTTACGGCGGTCAAACATCAACACCAAGTGATCCTCAAGGCAGCTCCTGGTGCCGGTAAATCCACTTACTTCCCACTACAACTTCTTAAAAGCCAAGCCGTGACGGGCAAGATTGTAATGCTAGAGCCTCGTCGTCTTGCTGCGCGCAATATCGCACGTTATTTGGCGCAGCAGTTGGGAGAGCAAGTCGGAGAGCGTGTGGGTTATCGGGTGCGTGGTGAGACAAAGGTGAGTAAGCACACTCAACTTGAAATTGTGACGGAAGGGATCATGACGCGCATGATCCAAAGTGACCCTGAATTAGACGGCATTGATCTACTGATTTTTGATGAATTTCACGAGCGTAGCATTCACGCCGATACCGCGTTAGCGTTCAGTTTAGAAGTTCAAGAAGCACTGCGAGACGATTTAAAGCTGGTGGTGATGTCGGCAACGCTTGACCAAGATGCCTTGCAATCCTTATTACCGGAGGCGGTTTACATTGAGTCGGAAGGTCGTAGTTTTGAGGTAGAAACGCGTTATTTACCACTTGGAGCGAATGATCATTTGCCGACCTCCATGGCAAAAACGATCGAGCTCTTGATGAGCAAAGAGTCTGGTTCTTTGCTTGCTTTTCTTCCCGGTGTGGCGGCGATCAAACAAGTCGAAGAGCGTTTGTCCCATCTACCTGATAACGTCGAAGTGTGCCCTCTTTATGGTCAACTCAGCTTCGCTGATCAGCAAAAAGCCATCGCTCCCGCTTCTGGAGGTAAACGCAAAGTCGTGCTCGCGACTAACATTGCTGAAACTTCTTTGACTATTGAAGGCATTCGATTGGTCGTCGATTCTGGCTTAGAACGTGTGGCGCGTTTTGATTTGAAGAATGGACTTACCCGCTTAGAGCAAGTACGAGTAGCACAGTCGTCTGCAATTCAACGTGCTGGCCGTGCAGGGCGTATTGAAGAGGGCATTTGCGTCCGATTGTATTCGGAAAGCCAATTCAAGCAACAACCGCAAGTTCCTCAACCAGAAATCCTGCACTCAGATTTAGCAAGCTTAGTAATGGAACTGGCATTCTGGGGAGCAGGGGATATCGCTGAGCTTAAATGGTTGAATATTCCTTCTTCAGCATCGCTTGCTCAGGCCAAACAGCTGTTGATTTCTTTAGGGTTACTTACCGAGCAAGGCCAACTTACTTCTGCAGGTAAGACGGCCCACGCTCTTGGTGTAGAGCCGCGCTCAGCAGCAATGCTGATTCAGACGCTGCAGCGTAGTGAAAAAATGCTAAATACCGCTTTGGCTGCGGTCGCCCTAATTGAAGAGCCGGAGCGCAATGTGACTAACATCGCGCATAGCCTACATCGCTGGGTAAGTGGTACACATGCAAAGAAAGCGATATTGCACAAGCGATCTCAAGCGCTGGCGCACAAACTGGATACGGTATTCAGCCTACCTAATGTCGATGAGCGAGTGCTGGCACTAGTATTGAGCTTAGCTTTCCCAGATCGCATCGCGCAGCAGCGTGTTAACCAATATGGTCGTTTTACTTTGTCGAACGGGCATGGTGCTGAGTGTCGAGCAGAAGAGACACTCGGTGGTTGTGATTACTTAGTTGCGATTGATTTGATGCGCTCGCATTCTAACTCAAGCCAAATTAACCTAGCTTGTGACTTAGATATCAACGCATTACAAGAAACGTTCGAGCACCTTTTCACGACGACTGAGCTGGTTGATTGGGATGAGAAAAAAGGCCGTTTGATTGCCGAACGCCAAATCAAACTTGGTCAACTAGTGATTAAGCGAGAAGCCTTGCCGAGTCCGGGTAAAGAAAAAATGACACAAGCTTTACTCACTTATGTCCGCCGTCAGGGCTTACAGAGTCTAAACTGGACACCGGCAGCGGAAAATTTGTTAGAACGTATTCGCTGCGCAGTGGAATGGTTACCAGAGCAAGCTTGGCCGAGTTTTGATGAGACCAGTTTGCTTAATGGCCTAGAAGAGTGGCTAGAGCCGTACATGAGCACGGTATCATCGGTGAAAGATTTGGCGAAAGTGAACCTAGTGGAAGCGTTGAACGCTCGATTAGGTTGGCCGTTGAATCAACAGATTGATGAGTGGTTACCAGAAGATTATCGCTTACCAACAGGTTCGAAAAAGCGTATTCGTTACCAATTTGGTCATGAACCAGTACTGTCAGTGCGTATGCAAGAAGTGTTTGGAGAGAGCACTTCTCCAACCGTGGCACAAGGTCGCAAGCGATTGGTGTTAGAGTTACTTTCTCCAGCACAGCGTCCTCTTCAGGTGACAACGGATTTAGCTGCCTTTTGGGCAGGAAGCTACAAAGAAGTGCAAAAAGAGATGAAAGGCCGATATCCAAAACACGTTTGGCCTGACGATCCTGCCACTCATGTAGCGACAACAAAAACAAAAAGACAATTGAATAATGACTGATACAAAAAAGCCCGGTGCAAAAAGAGCACCAGCCAAGAAAACAACGTCAAGTAAAACGACTGCCGCTAAGAAAAGCGGTGCGAAGCGACCGAGAAAATCGCCATCGAAAAAGCCAAGTAATGGCAAGCGGTCTTGGCTTAAAATCATTTGGTCATTTAGCTGGAAAGCGGGTGTTGCGCTTGCGGCGGTGTTGCTGTTTGTCGGTATCTATCTCGATAGTGTGGTGAAAGATCGCTTTGACGGTCAGCTGTTTGATCTGCCAACTGTCGTTTATGCGCGTATCCTCAATTTGAGTCCGGGTGAGAACATTACCATCAAAGAGATGCGTAATGAGCTTGATGTATTGAACTACCGTAAAGTAAGTCAGCCTCGTTACCCTGGTGAATACTCTTCTTCTTCAACGCGTATTGAGCTTATTCGTCGTCCGTTCGAGTTTGCTGATGGTCCTGAGCCTGATCGTCACGTCATGCTGCATTTCTCAAGCAGTGGTTTACAACGCATTCAATCTCTGGAATCCAAAGGCGATCTTGGTTACCTGCGTATTGAACCTAAGATGCTAGGGATGTTGGAAAAAGATCAGAATGAACAGCGTCTGTTCTTACGTCGAGATCAATTCCCAGAAGTGCTTGTCGATGCACTGTTAGCAACTGAAGACCGTGATTTCTATCAGCATGATGGCGTTTCGCCGCTGGCGATTGGTCGTGCCCTTGTTGCTAACATCAAAGCAGGTCGTACTGTTCAAGGTGGTAGTACACTTACTCAGCAGTTAGCGAAAAACTTATTCCTGACACGCGATAAAACCTTGTGGCGAAAAGTCCGTGAGGCGTACATTGCTCTGATTCTGGACTACCGCTACAGCAAAGACCGTATTCTTGAAGCTTACCTGAATGAAGTCTACTTAGGTCAGAGCGGTGGAGATGCAATCCATGGTTTTGCTTTGGCATCACGTTACTACTTCGGTCAGCCGATCCAAGAGCTTCGTATCGACCAACTCGCGATGTTGGTAGGTATGGTGAAAGGACCGTCTTACTACAACCCAATTCGTTACCCTGAGCGCACCAAAACGCGTCGTGACTTGGTATTGCGTTTGTTGATGCAACAAGACATGTTAACCGCGCAGCAATATGAACAAGCGGTAAATCGTCCGTTAGATACACAAAGTAAACCTCGTATCGCGAGTCGTCAGCCTGCGTACTTCCAACAACTGAACATTGAGCTGAAAGAAAAAGTAGGTGACAACTTCAAAGCTGAAACAGGCTTACGTTTGTTTACTTCTCTCGACCCTGTATCGCAAAGCAAGTTAGAGCAAGCGATTGCGAAAAAAGTCCCTGAGCTTGCTAAACGTGCTGGTAAAGAGCTGGAAGCTGCAGCGGTTGCGGTTGACCGTCACAGTGGCGAGATTCGCGCTATGGTCGGCGGCAAGCGAGTTGGCTACGAAGGTTTTAACCGCGCCTTGAATGCAAGTCGTCCAATTGGTTCTTTGGTTAAGCCTGCAATCTATTTGACCGCGCTAGAGCAGCCAGAAAAGTACAACCTTGCAACCACGCTTCACGATACTCCGCTTAGCTTGAAAGGCAGTAAAGGCAGCGTTTGGTCGCCGCGCAACTTTGACCGTAAGTTCCGTGGTGATGTGCCGCTGTACTTAGCGTTGGCGAAATCACTCAATGTGCCTACCGTGCGTTTGGGTATGGAGCTGGGTATTCCAGAAGTTTCGGCTACGCTAGAGCGTTTGGGCGTGGATAAGAATGAAATTCGTCCAGTGCCTTCTATGTTCCTTGGTTCCTTCTCGTTGACGCCATTCGAAGTCGCGCAGATGTACCAAACAGTCACTAACTCAGGTAAGCGCGCCAAGCTATCGGCATTACGTTCAGTGATCGATATGGATGGCAATGTGCTTTATCAATCACTACCTCGCTCATCTCAAGCGGTGGACCAACAAGCGGCTTGGCTGACGACTTATGCGATGAAGCAAGGTGTTGCTCAAGGGACAGGCCGATTCCTACAAAGTCAGTTCGCATGGGCTGCTCTGGCAGGTAAAACCGGTACCAGTAATGACAGCCGTGACAGTTGGTTTGTGGGGGTCGACGGCCGTGAAGTGACCACGGTGTGGCTTGGCCGCGACGATAACAAGTCGACCAAGCTAACTGGTTCAAGTGGTGCACTGCGTGTCTACGCGGAATACCTTAAACAACGCATTCCTGAGCGACTAGAGTTGCCTTGGCCAAAAGAAGTGACCACATTAGGATTCCAAAAAGCTGCTAATGGCGCGCTGGAAATGAACTGCCGCAGTGAATACAAGCTGCCAGTGTGGGACAAGTCTGGGCAAATCAAACAGCAATGTGAGAAAAAATCTAATTGGTTGAATAACCTATTTGATTGGTAAGACCACCAAAAACGCCATCACTGACTTGTGAAGTTGTTCAAATCTTAGTAAAAGTAGGTGTTCAATATTCAGTAAAGGAAGAAGTGAATGTTCAAAAAGTCGATCTCAAACCCATGGAAGCGTTGTGTTGCGCTCTGGGTCTGTTCCTTTTTGATTGCAACACCTTCCTTTGCTAAGCAAGTCAGTGATGATCAATCTCGTCCTAAAATCGCCGTCGTACTGGCTGGTGGTGGGGCAAAAGGAGCCGCTCACATCGGGGTTTTGAAGGCTCTGGAAGAGATGAATATTCCCGTTGATATCATCACCGGGACTAGTATGGGTGCCTATGTCGGTGGCCTATATGCCACGGGGATGAGCGCCGATGAAATCGAAAGCTTTATCTACAGTGTCGATTGGAACAGCGGTTATCGAGACCGTGTCGACCGCAGCCAACGTCGCGTCCGCGATAAAGAATACGAAGACCGTTATCAAATCACCACTGACCTAGGGCTGAGGTTTGGTGAAGTGCGTTCGCCAACAGGCGTGGTGCAAGGCCAAAACATGTTGCGCATTCTACGTGAAACCACAGGCAACCTTGGTCGTTTTAACTCCTTTGATGATCTTGCCATTCCATACCGTTCAGTCGCGACGGATATCGTCGAGCTAGAAGAGGTCGTCTTAGATAACGGTTATCTAGTTGATGCCATGATGGCGAGTATGTCAGTGCCTGGCGCGCTTCCACCATATGAACTGAATGGCCATATGCTGGTGGACGGCGGTGTAGTCAATAACATGCCTGTTGATGTTGCTCGCGCAATGGGCGCCGATGTGGTAATTGCCGTTGATATTAGTACCGATTACAAAAGTGAAGAGGACTTTACTGGCTTATTTGCCGTCGCAGACCAACTGTCCAACTATCTAGTTCGCCGTAGTACTCAAGAACAAGCTGAAACGCTAAGCGGCGATGATGTCTACATTCGTCCTGATGTTGGGCAGATGGAAACGGTCGAATTCGAAAAAATGCCAGACGCTTTTAAAGCGGGTTATGAGATCACTCGAGGACTAAAGTCAAAGCTTGAAGGGCTGAGTGTATCGAATGCGGAGTACCAGAAATACATCGAGCATAAACAAGACATGCGCAAGAACCTTGAGTATGGGGATGAGCGTGTCGTCGACCAAATCGTTCTTGTGAACAATACCCACTACAGTGATGTGCTGTTGACTAACCGACTTGAGTTAGACACAGGACGCCCTCTAGAAACGGCTGAGATAGAAAAAGCGGTAGAAAATCTCTATGCACTGGATCGTTTTGAGCTGATCACTTATCACTTTGAAGAAATCGATGGGGTGAACTTACTCGTCTTTGAAGTGAACGAAAAATCTTGGGGTCCAAACTACCTAAACTTCCGCTTCTTCTTAGAAGATGATTTCAATACCGATAGTCAATATGGCATCGGCATGTCGGCCAATTTTACCAACTTGAACTCTCACGGCGCTGAGCTGACCTTTAATGTGGATATGGGTACGGATAAATTGATTGAGGCGGAGCTTTATTCTCCAGTGCTTTCGAGTCAGCAGTTGTTTGTTTCTAGCAAAGTGAATTACAACACAGAGAACAGAAACCTCTCTGATAACTTTGAAAACCCTGATATTGGATCCGTCTACGATTACTTGCCGGTTTCTTACACCGAGTTTATTACAGAGCTTGCTGCGGGTGTGCAACCAACGTTGTGGCAAGAGTTCCGAGTTGGCGGGCGCTATACCAAAGGGGCGATTGAAGCATCCACTTTTCAGTCTTTCGGTGAGCTTGATTATGAGCGTTTGGGTGTCTTTGCCAATTACCGCCTAGATACCTTGGACGATTTCGCTTTCCCAACGCACGGTATGTTGATCGATTTGGATTACCTAGTTTCTCACGATAAGACTCCAGAGGATTTTCGTCAGTTAAACCCTGACGGTAATATTGAAGATACCGTTTATGAGATTACCGCGCGTTTCAAGGGAGCAGTGACTCATAGTCGTCATACTTTAGTCGGACAAGCGGAATACAGCTTTGTTGAGAGCAAAAACTCGTCTGTACCTTTAGACCCGCGTGAGCTTGGTGGTTTCTTGAATCTCTCAGGCATTCCACGTAACAGCCTGATCGGGCAGAACTTATTCTATACCAGCCTGGTGTATCGTTATAAATGGATGGATAACGACTTCGGGCTGTTTGAAGCACCTGTGTATTTAGGTGCATCCCTTGAACATGGTGGTGTTTGGTCAGATAACGATCTGAAGCTCAATGAAGCGCCGCTGTACAATGCCGCATCGATTTTCTTTGGGGTCGATTCTCCAATAGGACCGATCATGTTGGCATACGGTCGTACCGAGCAAGATTTAGATGCCGTGTACTTGATCGTTGGAACATCATTTAAATAACCGGGAATAGGACAGCAAGATCTCCGCATATTTAGCCAAAATTTACCGGACTTTAGTCGTAAGTTGCTATGTTGGTCAAAATGATGAGATTTTAATTTAACGTTAAATTTGCTATTCTTTCGCCCACAGTTTGGCCTCTACGGCGCTGTTTCTCAATCAGAATTGAATGAAAACAAGGGCAATGGAGAGCCAAGTTTCCAAGGATGTTCACTCCTTTACTTTGAAAAATAGTAAGAAAAAAGGAGGAACCGCAATGAGAGGAAAAAGTCGTGCTTGAAGCCTACCGTAAACACGTCGAAGAGCGTGCTGCCGAAGGAGTTGTTCCTAAACCGCTAGACGCTGAACAAGTTGCTGGACTTGTTGAACTTCTGAAAAATCCCCCGCAAGGTGAAGAAGCCTTTATTCTTGACCTACTAGAGAACCGTATCCCACCAGGTGTAGATGAAGCTGCTTATGTAAAAGCAGGTTTCTTGACGGCTGTTGCTAAAAGTGAAGTAGCATCACCGCTTGTAAGCCGTGAGAAAGCCGCAGAGCTATTAGGTACGATGCAAGGCGGTTACAACATCGCGCCCCTAGTCGAGTTCCTAGATGACGATGCGCTTGCCCCAATTGCGGTAAAAGCGTTATCTCACACCCTATTGATGTTCGATGCTTTCTACGATGTAGAAGAGAAAGCCAAAGCAGGCAATGCATTCGCGAAGCAAGTTCTACAATCTTGGGCGGATGCTGAATGGTTCACATCAAAAGAAAAAGTAGCGGAAAAGATTACCGTTAAAGTCTTTAAAGTGACCGGTGAAACCAACACCGATGACTTATCTCCAGCACCAGATGCATGGTCCCGTCCTGATATTCCAGTACACGCGAAAGCGATGCTGAAAATGGAACGTGATGGCATCGTTCCAGACCAACCAGGCAGCGTTGGTCCTATTAATCAAATCGAAGAACTGCAAAAAGATGGCATTCCACTAGCGTATGTTGGTGACGTTGTTGGTACGGGTTCTTCGCGTAAATCTGCAACTAACTCTGTTCTTTGGTTCATGGGGGAAGATATCCCATTCGTACCAAACAAGCGCACTGGTGGTATCTGTCTAGGTGGTAAGATTGCTCCTATCTTCTACAACACAATGGAAGACTCTGGCGCATTACCTATCGAGTTAGACGTACAAAATATGAACATGGGGGATGTCATTGACATCTTCCCGTACGAAGGCGTTGTACGTAAAAACGGCGAAGACATTTCTAGCTTTACGCTAAGCAAAGTATTGCTTGATGAAGTTCGCGCGGGTGGCCGTATTCCACTGATCATCGGTCGTGGTTTAACAAGCCGTGCTCGTACTTCACTTGGTTTAGAAGAAACCGATCTATTTGCTAAGCCAGTTGACCCTTCTGCATCAGACAAAGGCTACACGCTAGCTCAGAAGATGGTGGGTAAAGCATGTGGTGTTGAAGGCGTACGTGCAGGTCAGTACTGTGAGCCTAAGATGACAACCGTAGGTTCTCAGGACACCACAGGCCCAATGACGCGTGATGAGCTAAAAGACCTTGCGTGTCTTGGCTTCTCAGCTGATCTAGTGATGCAGTCATTCTGTCACACATCGGCATATCCAAAACCAGTCGACGTAAACACACACCACACGCTACCGGATTTCATCATGAACCGTGGCGGTGTATCACTTCGTCCGGGCGATGGTGTGATTCACTCGTGGCTAAACCGTATGCTTCTGCCTGATACGGTAGGTACAGGTGGTGACTCGCATACTCGTTTCCCTCTCGGTATTTCGTTCCCAGCAGGTTCAGGTCTTGTTGCGTTCGCAGCAGCGACCGGTGTTATGCCACTGGATATGCCAGAGTCAATCTTGGTGCGCTTTAAAGGCGAAATGCAGCCAGGTATCACGCTACGTGACCTTGTGCATGCCATTCCTTTATACGGCATCAAGCAAGGCCTTCTAACAGTAGAGAAAGCAGGTAAGATCAACGAATTCTCTGGTCGCGTACTTGAAATTGAAGGCGTTGAGCACCTAACTGTAGAGCAGGCATTTGAGTTGTCTGATGCGTCAGCAGAACGTTCTGCGGCAGGTTGTACCGTTAAGCTATCTCAAGCGTCTATTGAGGAATACCTAAACTCAAACATCACCATGCTGAAATGGATGATCTCG
The DNA here is from genome assembly GCF_030248355.1 of Vibrio sp. B172a. Classification (NCBI taxonomy): domain Bacteria; kingdom Pseudomonadati; phylum Pseudomonadota; class Gammaproteobacteria; order Vibrionales; family Vibrionaceae; genus Vibrio; species Vibrio sp. B172a. The sequence continues at coordinate 22,749 of NZ_JAHGAC010000044.1, forward strand.
GAAGGTTACGGCGACCGTCGTACTATCGAGCGTCGTATTACTGCGATGGAAGAGTGGTTGGCAAATCCTGAGCTTATGGAAGCAGATTCAGATGCGGAATACGCTCACGTGATTGAGATTGACCTAGCTGAAATCAACGAACCAATTCTTTGTGCGCCAAACGATCCAGATGACGCTCGTCTTCTGTCTGACGTTCAAGGTACACAGATTGATGAAGTGTTCATCGGTTCTTGTATGACGAACATTGGTCACTTCCGTGCTGCAGGTAAGCTACTTGAGAAGTTCAATGGTCAATTAGACACTCGTCTATGGGTAGCGCCACCAACGAAGATGGACCGTGACCAACTTACAGAAGAAGGTTACTACGGTATTTACGGCCGCGCTGGCGTTCGTATTGAAACTCCAGGTTGTTCGCTATGTATGGGTAACCAAGCACGAGTTGCAGACAAAGCAACAGTAATGTCGACTTCAACACGTAACTTCCCGAACCGTCTAGGTACTGGTGCAAATGTGTACCTATCTTCAGCGGAACTTGCGGCAGTGGGTGCGATTCTAGGTAAGATTCCAACTAAGGAAGAATACTTAGCGTACATGGAGCAAATTGATGCGACAGCTGCGGATACTTACCGTTACTTGAACTTCCACAAAATGGAACAGTACACCAAGAAAGCAGATAACGTGATCTTCCAAGAGCCAGCGTAATCTTAGCGAGCTCTGTGAATACTTAGTTAAGCGCCCACCTTTTGGTGGGCGCTTTTTTCTTTGCAGAACGCTGCGCTTCGAGATATTAGAACTACGTCATTTCCTAGACTAGGAGAGGGGGGGAGTAGAAATCTCTTTTAAACAAGCCATTGAGAGAGCTCTCGTCTCTCACTTCTCCCATTCAACATCTCCCTGTATACTCCGCACCAAATTGATACGAAAAGGCGATCACGATGGAATTTGAATTCATCCGTAACACATTGATGGGCGAATACTATGTCAAATGCAGCATGGGGCATGAGATTGTGGGTCGTTGGTTGCAAGAAGAAATAGGCAAAGACCCAGCCAAAATTGCTCAGGTAGAAGCTTTAATTGATCAGGCATTTTCTTCGCCATCTCAAGAGCATAGGTTAACTGGTGCAGAGATCAGTTTGATGATCCACGGTGATGAGGTGATAGTGCAAGAAAACGCACTGGGCCATGAGTATGAAGTGGAAATGGAAAGCGAGTTTGATTTCTACGATGCAGAGAGTACAGCTAGCTGTGGTATTGAAGACTTTTGTGCCTTGATAGAGCAATGGAAAGACTTTTTGAACATTTAATGCACAGTTTTGGGTAGCCAGACTCGAATTGCCTTATATTTGTGAAAAGGGCGCACCGATATGGTGCGCCCTTTTTGCTTATAAGTTTGTTAATTTTACTAATTCTATATAAATCAATGAGATAAAAAGTTGGCACGCCGCTTGGATTAATAAAACTGTTTCAGGATGAAAGCT